>NZ_JAHIDY010000009.1:0-162383 GCF_018732265.1 Pseudomonas sp. TAE6080 | reverse complement strand
GCTGTCGAGCCCCGGCGAGGCTGCGATAGCGGTGGATCAGGCGACATCTTCAGTGACTGTGCCGCCGCCATCGCAGCCTCGCAGGGCGAGACAGCTCCCACATGGGGCTGTGCGTGGGTTTAGAGTTTCACGGTCTGATGCACCTGTTCACCACACGCACGGGCATCGTTGATCATCTTTTCAAACGGCGCACTGAAGATTTCATCGTGGCTCAACCAGCGCACTTTCTGGGTCAGCCGATAGTGATAGCGCAAGCCGTCCTTGAGCTGCTCGCCATCGAGCTCCAGGTCATACCAGGGCGAGCTGATCTTGCAGCCCTGCACCGGTTTGTCCATCTTCCCGCCGGTCAAGGTAAAGGTGTAGTCGACAGTGTCCGGATTGCCCAGGTACAGGTCGCCCTGTTGCCCGTTGCGGCGGTAGTTGAACAGGTCATCCCACTTCTCTTTCAGCGACTGGTCGGTATAGACGTAGCCGTTGTCGAGTTTCTCCAGGGCGCGCAGGTCAGTCATGCTGGCGTTGACGGTGTAGGTGTCGGGCACCACGAAGCCGGTGGGCGAGCGGGTGACCTGGCAATCGCTGATTTCCCGGCCGAAGTTGTCGCAGATGTTCTGGTCGGTGGCGGTAGCGCCTTGCTCGCGGTCAGCGACGCTTAATTGCATCAGTGTCAGGCCGCTGAAGGTGACGCTGGCGCGGGTCGCACCGTTGCCCTGTTTGTCGTAATGCACCTGTTTGTCCAGGCGGATGCTGGTTTCAGGGCGCGCCAGGGGGATATGTTCCTCGCGTACCTGGCCTTGGGCGTCGTTGACGAGTACCCAGCGGTCCTGGATGTCGGGCATGGCCTGGCCCGGGGCGAACACCGGGTTGGTCGGGTCCAGCCACCACACCTGGCCGGCTACTTCGGCACGCACGATGGCGTGGTTGGGCGCGCCGGTGCCCGGAATCAGCAGTGAATCCACCACATCCCCACGGCTGACCCAGGCGGTCTCGGCCTTGATCCCGCTGGCCTTGAGCATGGCGGTCAGGAGGATCGCGAGGTCCTTGCAGTCGCCATAACCGTGCTGTTCGATCTCTGCCAGGTTAAACGGCACATAGCCGCGATCCGTGGCGCGCCAGTCCCCCAGGTAACGGTAGTGATCGTTGATGTGCTGCATCAGGCCGGCCACTTGCTGCGCCGGGGCCAAGTCTTTCACCGTAGCCACGGCGGCGGCACTGCCTGCCGGCAGCTTGGTCGCGAGGATCTGGTTGTAGCGCTGGGCAAAACCACCGAAATGCTTTTGCACATCAAGGCTGCTGCCCACTTCGATACGCGGGATCAGCCGCAGGTAGGCGTGGCTCGATTCGTTGATGTAATTGAGATAGGTCGGCGCCTTCAGTTCGATATCCAGGGTCTTGCGATTGACCGATGGGGTGATGGTGAAACCGTCCATCAACTCCGCGCGCCACTCGATTGGCCGTTCAGCCGTGAACCGTGCCTTGAGGCGGTCGCGACGGGCAGTGCTGGTGCCGAACTGCAGGGCGTAGTGGAACTCGGTCATCAGCGGCTTGGCGGCGTGATGTTCGCGCACGGTGTAGCGGATTTGCGTGCCGACCCGCAGGTTGGGAAAGGCCAGGGACGTTTGCTTGAGCCGGGAAAACCCCTGGTCAGGGTTGGGCGCGGTGCGCGTATCGATCTGCGCTTCGTCGAGGGGCTGCGGCTTGCCGCCGGGCTGGGTGGATTCGGCGTGCAGTACTTCAAAACCATCGCCTTCGGCATAGTTGAAGTCGATTCGCGACAATATTTCCCGGCCACTGGGCTTGAGGATGGTGTAGCGGTAGGTGGTGGTGCAATCGGTGCTGGCGTCACGGTTGAAGTGGCAGTGCAGCTCGGATTCGTTGGCAAGTGCAGCTTCTGCCATGGGTTGCGGCGCGGCGTAAGCGTGGTGCGAAACAAGCCCCAGACTTGCGCAAATCAAAGGGCGGTAAAACGAAAAACAGTGCATGGGCGCCTCAGGTGGAACGTTGACACAGATACCCTAGCGGGTACCAAGAAGGCGGCAGATGATAATTGATCGCAACACCAAAGACCAGCATTGTAGGACAATAAATGTCGCTGAAAGGCCCGAGATAGAGCCTTTTGTTTGGTGGGAAGGGTCAGTCGAGCAGTTCAAATTCACTGCTTGCCAGGCGTTCACCGTTCACAAGTACATGCACGGTGTGCTGGCCGGGGTAGTGCTTGCGCGTGGTCATGTCGCGGATGTGTTGGCTACGTAAAACTGTATGCCGCTCATTCGCGCCGAGGGTAAAGGTCTTGAGCTTGAACACCTTGGCGGCGCTATGGCCGGTGCTTTTTACATAATCGATGGCGTAGTCCACCACCAGTTTTTGTGAGGTGCTGGCCATGGATTGCAGGGTAAACGACAGGTTGATGCGCTCACCCAGGCGAATCACCGCGGGCTCGACCTTCAAGTGCTGGATCTTCACTTCGGCACGCGCGCCTGCGCCCATGATCGTCAATGCGCGGGTATTGCCTTGCTTGATCAGGCTGCGCAGGGCGTGGCGAGCGATCCAGGCTGTTTGAGGGTTGTCCAGTGACCAACTCTCGATAACATCCAGCACCCAGTCCGGATGGTCCTTGGTGATGTCGTTGAGGTGGTTGGCCACGGACTTGCGTACATACAGGCTGTTGTCGGCCTTGAGGTTATCCAGGATCGACGCGCACAGGCGCGGATCGGCCTGCACCCGGGCCAGGCGAAACGACCACGGCAGCCTCGGCCGCGAGCCCTCGCTGGCGAGGCGGCGCACGTGTTCATTGTCGTCCAGCGACCACTGCTGCATCACCGCCAGCGTGGGTTCAAAATCCTTGAGCAGAAAAGGCCGCACGGCAAACTCGGCAGAACCAAAGGTGGTGAAGTACTTGAGCGCTGCCATCGAGCGCTTGAAGTCATCCTGGCCGTAGCTGGCCACAAAGTGCGGCAGGAACAGGCTGACAAAGCTGCTGTTCAGGCGCGGAGCCAGGGCATACAGATGCTTGAGGGTATGCGCATAGTCCAGGGGGATGACCGCGTGCAGGCTTTCGCTGACACGGGCCATGCGCTGCATCACCGACAACTGGGCCAAATCCTGCGTGGCGTGCTTGAGAAACCCCTTGGCGTCAAACGCCGGGTACACCGCACGCATTTCATCGGCGATGTGTTGCAGGCGTTCGAGGTTGAAGATTTCCTTGAGGGCAGGGGGGCTTTGGTCGGTCATGGGCAGTCCGCAGGAGAGGGCGATCATAAGACCTTTGCAAGGTAACACCTTGCTCAAGGCCGCGAAGATCAAACTGTAGGAGCTGGCTTGCCAGCTCCTACAGGGAGGCGGTCGCTACAGATACCAGCGATATTCCCGTGCATTGATCTCCTGCTGGAAGGCCAGGTGATCCTGGCGTTTGTTCTCGCAATAGACGTCGACAAACTCCGCGCCCAGGCCCTTGCGCAGGGCCGGTTGCGCCTGCATGGCGCGCACGGCCTCAAGCATTTCCAGGGGGAAGTCGTGGCCGCTGTCGCGGTCCTCGTTCAACGGTGCGATGGGTTCGCGCGCAGCCTCCAGGCCATGTTCGAGCCCGACCAGGATTGCCGCCAGCACCAGGTAGGGATTGGCGTCGGCACTGGCCAGGCGATGCTCGATCCGCAGGTTGCGCGGATCAGACTCGGGGATACGCACGCAGGCGTCACGGTCTTCATAGCCCCAGCAGGCCTTGGTCGCCGCGTTGACCGTACCGCCCAGGCGCCTGAAGGCGTTGTGGTTGGGCGAGAAAATCGGCATGCAATGGGGCAGCAGTTCCAGGCAACCCGCCACCGCGTGGCGCAACGGTTGCTGCTGATGCGCCGCCAGCAGGTTATTGCCGGCGGCATCGTACAGGCTGACATGCACATGCATGCCACTGCCCGGATGTTGCAGGTAGGGCTTGGCCATGAAACTGGCGCGATAGCCATGCTTGAGCGCCACGCCACGGGTACTGCGGCAGAACAGGGCGGCCCAGTCGGCGGCGCGCAGGCCATCGTCGAGGTGGCCAAAATTGATTTCGAACTGGCCGGGGCCCAGTTCGGCAGTGATCACCGTAATATCGATGCCCTGGGCCTGGGCGGTCTGCACCATGTCATCGAGCACCGGGGCGAACCGTGACAGCCGCTCGATATGCAGGGTGGGCTGGTCGTCCGGGTCATCGCTCAACGGGTCGCGGGCAAATTGCGGCAGGCCATCGGCGAGTTTTCTGTCGAACAGGTAGAACTCCAGTTCAAACGCCACCACCGGGTGAATACCCTTGCCGTGCAGGCGTTCGAGGACCTTGGCCAGCACTTCTCGGGGTTCGAATTCGATGGGTGCCTCGGTACCGTCGGAGGTGATCAGCATCTGTCCCAGGGGCTGCGCCTCCCAACTTACCGGCTTGAGCGTGCCGGGCACCAGGCGGCGGTTGGCGTCCGGGTCGCCGTCATGGAAGCAGTAGTCGCCGATCTTGAACAAACCGCCCTGGGCGCCTAGCAGCACGGCGTTCTGTGGCAGTTTCAGAGGGCTGCCGGCGGCGACTTTTTCCAACATTTCAACCGGGTAGCGCTTGCCGTAGAACCGTCCGGGAATGTCCAGGGAAATCAGGTCGACGTAACGTACATCCGGATGGTTCTGGCGAAAGGTCCGCACTTCGGCCAGTAACGTGGAGGAATGGCTTTTCACGGGTGACGCTCCTTGGTGTGCCTCAGTTGTAGACCCACAGCACGCGGGCCGGCAGGTCGGTCAGGTTGCCGTAGCGGCAGTGGGCGAAACTGGCCAGGTGAAAGCTGTCGCCGGGGCCCAGGGTGACCGCGTCGGCCTCGCCTTCGACCCATAGCGTCAGGTGGCCTTCAAGCACAAACCCGGCCTGTTCGGCGCGGTCGCTCATGGTCTGTTCACCGCTGTTGGCGCCAGGGGCCAACCAGCTGTCGAGCATCGAGAACGCCCCGTTCATGCTCGGTGAGACGAGGATGTCGGTAATGCCATTGGCGTAGTACACCGTACGCCGCTCGTTGGGCCGCGTGACCCAATCCACCGCCTTGGGTTTGGGCACGCTGTAGAAATAAGTGGTGGGCACATCGAGGGCATGGCTGATGGCAGTCAGGTCTGCCACGGTGGGGCGCGACAAACCGCGCTCGACCTGGGACAGGAAACCCACCGAGCGCTCGATCTTTTGCGCCAGCTGGGCCAGGGTGAGTTTCTTGTACTTGCGCAGGTCGTGGATCAGGGTCGCCAGGGCGTCCAGTTCTTCTTGTTTGTCCATGGGAGTATTTTCGTGAAATTCTTATCTTTAAATTTCATGAAAAAATACATGATTAATTTCATGGGCGCAACGGACAAGCGCCCTGTCTGGCTTGATTGAACGGTTTGAACCTTACTCGCGCTCAAAACTGCTTGTCTGGTTACCGTCAGCATCGAACACATTGACCCGGTTCGGCACCTGCGCATCCCAAATGCTGTAGGTCGCATCGTTGCTGTTGGACGGGTAGCTGTAGCTGGTATAGGAGCCCAGTTTCTTCGCCACGCGGTTGTTCTTGTCGATCAGCACCAAGCCCTCAAACCCATCCATTTCTGCAGCGGCCAGGTTCTTCTGGAAGGGGGTGAGCTTGGTGTAGGTCACGGGCACGCGAAGTTTGCCGTTCATATCAATGGCGCCGTAACGGCTGCCCTTTTGCACCACCGCCATGCCGTTGGAGAACGTATTCACGTCATCGAATGGCAGGCTGAACGGCAGCGCCTTGCCCTGTTCATTGATGAAGCTGTATTTGTTGCTTTTACGGTCCTGGATCAATAACGGCTGGCCCTGTACAAACTGTCCGAAGACCGTTGCGCCGGCCGGATTGAGTTTTTTCATACCCAGGTCGTAGACGTCGGTTTGATGCTTGTCGGCAGAGGTGGCGTAGATAAAGGCGCCCGCGCCGTTAACGCTGGAGTAGCGCGGCGCCAGCAGCTCCTTGCCGCTCAGGTTCCAGGCACCGTATAGCGAGTCCGAGCCATAGGTTTTCTGGCCCGGACGGGCGATGAACACCTCGCCGACGACACTGGGGTTGACGTACTTCATCGGCACCACGACCTGCAATTTCTTGACGTCGTAGACACCGTAGGGGCCATTGGTCTCGCGCTGGACCACCATCAACCGGTCGTTGATCTGCTGTTCGATGCTTTCGAAGGGCAGTTCATTGAGCGTGTGCGTGCCAGGCACAAAGGCAAAGTACTTGAACAGCAACTGGCTCCAGCCCTCGCCAGAGGACTTCTCGCCGACCATCATCTGGTAGACATCAGGCATTTGGGTGTACTCGATACGCTCGAAGCGTGGCTTGACCACCCATTGCCCCTGGTTATCGATAAAGCCCTTTTTTTCGCTGGCGCTGTCGAAGGCAATGTAGCGATCACGGGGCGCCAGGTTGTTGCTCATTTCCAGATCAATCGTCTGCGGTTGCGCCGGTTCCAGCAGGTAGATGACCACACTGGCAGGCGTGTCTTCGAACTGGTAAGTCACCTGGACATTGCTCAGGTCGCTGTCTGAGCTGGGCAGGCTGCTGGCGAATTTTTCCAGGTGATCCTGCACGGCTGCGGCATTTTTGAAATCGTCGAAATGGTCTTCCATGCGCAGCAGTTCGTTGTAGTACGCCTTCAGGTTGGCCTTTTGTTCGGCCGTGGGCGAGGTGTTGGAGCTGCTGCCGCCGCTGTACAAGGTCTTGCCGTCGGCGGTCAGGCCCTGGATCACATAGGACTTGTGCTTGGGCGTGGCCAGTTGCAGGGCCGCGCGTGAGTCACCGAGGGCGGTCAGTTGGTAAGTCTCGCCGTTTTCACCGGTGACTTTCGGGTTGGCCTGGTCCAGCAGGATTTTCTTGAAGCCAGGGTAAGCCTGGTAGTGCAGGGCAACACTGATGCGCTCAACCGGCTTGTTGACCTTCAGCTCGGTGCTGGTGTGGTTTGGCTCTTCTTCGCTATTGGCGTCCTCAAGGACCACCTCGGCAAACGGCTGTTGGGTGCCATCGCGAAAATGCACGGTCTGGATCTGGTAGCTGCCTGTGCTTTCCTGATCCGGCAGCGCGCCAAGCTTGAGGGTGTCGCGGATCGTTTCGACATCCAGGTTGAGCCCGGAGCCATTGTCGAAAAACACCTGTTGGAAGTGCAGCGGTGTTTGCTTGAGGGTGGTCAACGCAGCCTTCAATTGCTGATCGGGGAAGGGCACGAACGGCTTGTCGTAGCTCAGTTCTTTCTGCGCCTGAGGCTCGTCGGGCGTGGGGGTGGCCGGGCCGATTTCCAGGCGCATGCTTTCGATCACCGCAATGCGGTTGAGGCTGTCGCGCATATCGAGGATCAGGTAATTCAGGCGCTTTTTCGCTTCCGCCAAGGGCAGGTCCCGAATGCCATCCACACCGCCTTCATTGAGCTGTGCCTCGCTGTACTCGGCGTCTTCAAGCAACTCGGTGTCAGCATTGCGGCCCAGCAGGTAATACGTTGCGCCGCCGATCACCGCGATCACAATCAAGGCGCTGGCCAATAGTTTGGTTCGGGACAGAGCTGTTTTCATCGTGCTTGGACTCGTCAGTAGGCTGGCGCAAGGAGAGTAGTACCGTATACACGTTATTCAGAATTGTGGATTTAATTTTTGCATAAATGCATAAGGCAGCATTTTCTGCCGCTCATCCTGCGTTAAGGTAGCGACTGGCCCCATTGCAACGAATGCCTTCAGAGAAAGAGAGCAGGATGCTGACCACAATAAAAAATTACCCCCGCACCGTGAACCTGTTGCTGTCAGCCACGCTGATTCTGACACTGGCCAAGGCGATTACCTTTCCGTACATGGTGATCTACCTGACCAGTCACTTTGCCCTGGGCATCAGCCAGGTAGGCCTGGTGATTGGCAGTTCGCTGATCGTCGGCTCCCTGCTGAGTGTCTACGGCGGCTTCCTGGTGGACCGGGTCAACAGTTATCGCTTGTTGCTGGGCCTGAGCCTGCTGTTTGTCCTGGGGTTTGTCGGCACGCTGCTGGCGCGTGACCTGTGGTTGTTCTATGCCTGCCTGATCCTGATCAACCTGGCCTATGCGGTGATCGATATTGCGGTCAAGGCCGGGTTTGCCAGCCTGTTGCCCGAGGATGCGCGCAGCGAAGTGTTTTCTATCAAGTACACCCTGACCAATATCGGTTACGCGGTCGGGCCGTTTTTTGGTGCGATGATCGCCAAGGCCGATATCAGCCTGCCGTTTGTATTGTCGGCGGTACTGGGGGCTGGGTTTTTCCTGCTCTACTGGCGTTGGGGCGACCGCACCCTGGCGACGGTCGACACGGCGCAAAAACCGGTGTCGTTCCTTGCCGTTGGCCGGGTGTTGCTGCGTGATCATCGGCTGGTGTGCTTTACCGTGGGCGGCTTGCTCAGCGCAGTAGTCTTTGGACAGTTCACTGCGTACCTGTCGCAGTACCTGGTGACGACCTCAAGTGCGGAGTACACCTACAAGGTCATCAGCGCGATTCTGACCACCAACGCACTATTGGTGATCGCCCTGCAATACGTGATTGGCCGGCAGATCAGCCACCGTCACCTGAGCCGCTGGCTGATCCTCGGGCTGGGCATGTTCATGCTGGGGGTGATTGGCTTTGCGCTGTCCACCAGCGTGTGGTGGTGGGTGGTGTCGATGGCGATCTTTACCGTGGGGGAAATCATCGTATTCCCCGCTGAATACATGTTTATCGACCGCATTGCCCCGGATCACCTGCGGGGCATGTACTACGGCGCGCAAAACCTCTCCAACCTCGGTGCCGCCCTGGGACCGGTGTTGTGCGGGCTGGTGCTGGCCAGCCTGCCGGCGCACTACATGTTCTACATGCTGGCGGGGTTTATCGTGGCCGGCGGGCTGTTCTATTTTATCGGCGCGTCGTTGAAACCGCGTCCTGACACCGCACAACCTGTGTAAATGTCTGCGTCCCACAGGGAATAGTGCCTACAAAGGGGCGGGGTCAGATGGAGAGTGCCCCCCCCACGGTGTTGCTGTGCAACTCATAGCGCAATTCCTCGACCATCGTCGCGACGTCTTGCGGGGTCTTGAGCTTATTCACGCTGATCCCGGTGACGACCAGGTCCACCCGGCCGCTCTCGGCGTCAAACACCTTCAAGGTCAGTGACGAGTCGCGACACAAGGTGAACTCGCAGGTCAGCGGCAACAAGGCTTCCTCGATGCAATTGCGCAGTTGGGCCAGGGTAAACATGTGGACTTTCCTTCAAAGGGCAAGAGTGCTTGGGTAAAGGCGTTCAAGGCCTGTACTCACCCTTCAAAGGTTAAGTAGTGCATGGGTAGGAAAATAAGGCGAATTTGCACTGGTAGTCCTAGTGCATTTGCACCTTATTTCGGGTTTTTTGCCCGCCGCTCCCCGGCAAACAACCCCCGCTCCCGGGCCCAGACGATGGCGGCACTGCGGCTGTGTACGTTGAGTTTGGAATAGACCGTAGCCACATGATTGCGCACGGTATTGGGCGCCAGCTTCAGGCGCGAGGCGATTTCCTTGTCGGCCAGGCCTTCACAGATCAGCCCCAGTACATCCCGCTCACGGGCGGTCAAGTCGGTGAACGCGATGTTCGGCAGGTTGGGGCTGTTGACGCTCTTGGCGTTGGCCAGTTTTTCGATCAGGGTCTGGCTGAACCAGGACGCATCTTTCATCACCTCCTCGATGGCCGATACCAACTCCAGCTCCGAGCGTTTGCGTTCGGTGATGTTCATCATCACCAGCAAGTAACAGGTGGTGTCCTGAATGCTCACGGTGTCGGCCGACACCACGCAATCAATCACTTCGTTGCCTTTCTTGCGGATCTTCAGATCCTGGCCATCGAGGTTGCCGGCCTTTTCCAGGGTGGCGAACAACTGCGTGCAGGCCTCGCTGCTGTCGATAAAGTTGATCTCGGTGATGGACTTGCCGATCAGTTCTTCACTGGTGTAGCCGGTGATGCTCATGAACGCGTCGTTGACGTCCACCACTTGCTGATTGCCCGCATCGCACACCAGGGTCGGCACCGGTGTCAGGCGGAAGGACTTGGCAAACCGCTCCTCGCTCTGGCGCAGGGCGGTTTCGGCCTTGCGCCGGGGCTCAAGGTCAGTGAAGGAAAACAGCATGCATTCCTCATCGTTCATATCCAGCGGCTGGCCGGCGACAATCACCAGCTTGCTGCCGCCTTCAGGCAGCTTGAGCTCGGCTTGCATCTGCGGGATGGTCGCCCCTTCGCCCAGGCGCTGGATCGCCAGCTCCTTGCGTTCGGCCTGTTCCAGCACATCCAGTTCGTACACCGAGCGGCCGATCACCTGATCGCGGTTATGACCGGTCATTTCGAGGAACCCCTGGTTGACCTTGATATAGCGCAAATCGCTCAAGCGGCAGATCACCGCCGGCGCCGGGTTGGCATTGAAGGTCTTTTCAAAGCGCTGCTCGGCGCTGGCCCATTCGGTGGCGTCGCTGAGGATCAGCACCAGCAGTTCCGGCTTGCCGGCGCTGTCGGTGAGCGCCAGGCTGCGCAAGCGATGGACCCAGGTGCGGTCGGCGTCGGCGGTGGGGGTGACTTCGACTATCACGTCACTGAACGCTTCGCCGTTGGCCACCCGGCTCAGCGGATAGGCCTCCAGGGCCAGCGGGTGATTGTTGCGATAGCGCAGGGCAAAGCGCTCGGCGTATTCGGCCGTGTTGGCACCGAGCCCGGCAATGTCATCCAGGCCATGCATGGCCAGCGCGGCTTCGTTGGCCCAGAGAATGCTCTGGTCGACCTCGGCGAGAATCACCCCATCGGACAGTCCGGAGATGATCTGCTGCAATTGGCGGCGATTGGTTTCTTGGGCGAGGACGGCCTGGCTCATGGTTTCTCCAAAATGGGTAGATAAGGACAACCGTGTCTCCTGTAGGCGCGAGCTTGCTCCACCGGTAACGCGCGCGCCCAGGAAGAACGCGGCGCCCTCAGGTTCTTCGCGAGCAAGCTCGCTCCTACAGAACAGGGCGTGTCTGGCACATGTGGAGTACGACAACAGAGCCTGAGCATAGTGCAGAGCCAATCACCCTGGCGGGGTGCGAATGCACCAGTGTACCTAGTGCAATTGTGCCGAGACCGCAGCCACCGACCTGGACACACTGAAGGCCTACTCATTTGTCCAAGGATCGATCATGACCACCCTCTATGAAACCAACCGTTCGCCGTTTCGCGTGTCCTGGGGCTCGGTACTGGCCGGTAGTGCAATTGCCCTGGTGACCTATCTGGTACTGAGCGTACTGGGCACCGCCATCGGCGCCAGCGCGGTCGACGCGATGCAGGCCGGTAACCCGTTGAGTGGTTTTGGTACTGGCGCTGGTATCTGGCTGTTTGTCTCCACGCTGCTGGCGATTGGCGTGGGTGCCTTCGTTGCCGGGCGCACGGCCCCGGATCGCGGTGGCCTGCATGGCATCCTGAGCTGGACCATCACCACCTTGCTGACCACCTGGCTGCTGGCGGCGTTGGCCACCAGCGTTGTCGGCGCAGCGGGCAATGTCGTAGGCAAAGGCCTGTCGGCGGCGGGCAGCGGGATTGCCGCCGTGGCGCCGGGTATCAGCGACAGCGTCAAGCAGCAGTTGAACGAAAAGGGCATCAGCCTGGATTGGGACAGCTTGCAGGGCGAACTCGACACCTTGCTCAAGCAAAGCGGCAAGGCTGAGCTGGATCCGGCCACGGTCGAGCAGAAAGCCGAGCAGATTGGCGCTGATGGCAAGCAATCGGCCACCGATGCAGCAACCGACCCGGCCCAGGCTGCGACCGAACTCAAGCAATGGTTCGAGCGCGTCAAGGCTTCCGGTGAGCCTGCGTTGAATGCGGCGGACAAAGAGGCGCTGGTCAACATCGTCGCGGCCCGCACCGGCAAGAGCCAGGCCGAGGCCAGCCAGATTGTCGAGAACTATGCCCAGGCGTATCAGCAGGCCGTGCAGAAAGTCGAAGAGCTCAAGGCCCAGGCTGAACAAAAGGCCCGCGAAGCCGGTGAAATCGCGGCTAAGCAACTGTCCCGCGCGGCCTGGAGCACATTGCTGATGTTGCTGTTGGGGGCTGCATTGAGCTTTGGTATGGGGCGCCTGGCCATTTCGACTCGTAAAGTGCCAATGGCTTGATCAAGGTCAATTGATGTCTTAGCGGCATCACCTTGCGTGAGCGCGTAAACTGTCGACCTTTTACGCGCATCACGCAAAGGTATGCTTTTGACCCCGCTAAAAACCACAACCCTGCTGTTACTCACCCTCCTGCTGGCAGCGTGCGGCACCTCACCGCCGCGCACGCCCAATGATATCTGTGGCATCTTCCGCGAAAAGGATGACTGGTACGACGCGGCCAAAGTCACCCAGAAGCGCTGGGGTGTGCCGATCCAGGTGCCGTTTGCCATCATGTACCAGGAGTCGGGCTTCCGGCAGAACGCCAAGACCCCGCGTAAATACCTGTTGTGGATCATTCCCTGGGGCCGTGTCAGCACCGCTGCCGGCTACGCCCAGGCCAAGGATGAAGTGTGGGGCGACTACCAGAAAAGCACCGGCCGCAACTGGGCCAGCCGCCAGGACTTCGACGATGCCATCGACTTTGTCGGCTGGTACATGGACAAGACCGCCACTATCAACGGCGTGTACAAATATGACGCTTATGGCCAATACCTGAACTACCACGAAGGCTGGGGTGGGTACCGTAACCGCACCTATGCCAGCAAGGCGTGGCTGTTGCCGGTTGCCGGCAAGGTCAAGGCCCGCTCCGATATGTATGCGCGCCAATATGCGGGGTGCAAGGCGGACCTGGAGCGGGGGTTCTGGAGCCGGTTTTGGCGGTGGTTGTGAGTGAGCGCGGGTAAGGCTCATGGGCCTTACCCGCGTGTTTACGCGACCAATCTTCCAACCAAAGGCACAATCAACAAGGTGCTCAGCGCCATCGAAATCACATTGCCGATGTAAGGATGAAAGTGCGCCGGCATCCGTCCTGCAATTGCGCAGGCCAATGGCGGCGCAACCAGCGCCCCGAGCAATGCACTTGAGCCGATCACCATCCAACTGCCGCCATGGGTCAGCACTGCCGCTGGCACGACCGACACCAACGGCACATAGGTGGGATACCAACCGCGCTTGATCCACTGGCTGCGCCAGATCACCACGCCCAGTGCCGAAGTCAGCGCCTGGGCGCCGACCAGTTGCAGCACCAATCCCGAGCCATAGGCGGCGCTCACGGGGTTCAAGGCATACGCCAGCAGGACCCCGGCCAGCAGGCCGAGGCTGGCCCACTCATTGCCGAAAAACGGCGCTTCGGAAAAATCAGCCAACACCCTGCGCAGGCTCCAGGCCACGCCATAAGATGGTGGCTTGGCCGGGGCGGGCCTGGGCGGGGCGATATAGCCGGAACGCACCAGCACCGGTACGCGTCGGCACACGACAAAGGCAATCACGCTGCCCACCGCCATGCCCAGTACGTTGCCAATCACGACAGGCAAACCCAGCGGGACACAGACAAAATTGACGATCAGCAAGCACGTTGGCGTGACCAGTAGCGCGCCCAGCAACGCGCCGTTGAGCGTGACCTTCCAGCCGTCGCCAAACATCAGCACCATTGCCGCCGGCAATGACACAAACGCCGCAAAGGTCGGCTGCCAGGTAGCGGCGGTGACCGTCCACCCCCACAGCAGGTTACTCAGCAGCAGGCCCAGAAGGGAACTGGTTACCAGCCACGGCCATAACCCACTGCCGTAGCAAATCGCAAAACCCTGCCAGCGCTTGCCGGTTCGGCTGGCCCACCAGGCCAGGTATGCACCCGCCAACAAACCGAGGGAGGCCAGTTCATGCTTGTAGAAGGCCATCTCGCTGATATCCCCCACTACCCAGCGTAGCCAGGCGATGGGCTCCGGAAAGCCCGCCACCATATCGTTGTAGCCGGGCCAGGAGCCTTGGTGTGTGAATGCAATCCAGAGGATCAGCAAGGCGCTGATGAGCCCTAGTATGATGACCGCCGTATCGATCGATGATCGTTCGGTGCCGGGTTTCAGGAACAGGTTTTCCATGATCCACCGTCCTTTTAGCGTGGCAGGGCGGGGTGTTGGGAATACCCGAGCATCTGATCGTAAAGATCATTGCGCCGATCACGTTGCAGGTCATTGAGGCTGTTCCAGATCGGCGCACTGCGGGCACTGGTCAGGTCGATATCGGCGAACAGAATTTCCTGGCGGTTGGCCGACGCCACTTTGCCGATGGGCCAGCCATTGGTCCCGGCAATCAACGAGCAGCCCAGGTAGCGCGCGTCGCGCTCTTCACCGATACGACTGGCAGCGGCGATGAACACGTTGTTGACGTGTGCCGCAGTCATGGTCAGATAGGACGCCATGCATTTGCCGGCCTCATCGAACAGCGGCGGCGGTGTCCACACCCAGTTGTTGAGGCTGCAAATAATGTCGGCGCCTTGTTGGCTGAGGATGCGTGGTACTTCCGGGAACCAGATATCCCAGCAGATCAACAGGCCAATCCGCCCGATAGGTGTTTCAAACACCGGAAACCCCAGGTTGCCGGGGGTGAACCAGAGTTTTTCCAGGTTCCACAGATGAGCCTTGCGGTATTTGCCGATCAACCCATCCGGCCCCAGCAATACCGCAGTATTAAACAGTTGCCGGCCATCGATCTCATTCAGGCCCGCCACCAGATACACCTGGTGCGTGGCGGCAAACGCCATCCAGGCCTGCACACTGGCGCCGCCTGGAATGACCTCGGCATGCTCGAATGCATCCTGGCGGCTGCTGAAGAAATAGCCGCAGTTCGACAACTCGGGCAGTACGATCAGGTTAGCCCCACCGTTGACGGCCTCGGCGGCCAACGCCAGGCTGCGGCGTAGATTGCTTTCGCGGTTACCCAGGCCGACCTGGGGGGCGAACTGCACGACAGCGACGCGGACAGGGCTTGTTGGTTCGCTCATTGCGGGTGACCTCTTATTGTTATGCAACCGGGGTGGTTGGTTTTTCATAAGAGGGGAAAAAATGGGTGAGGTTAAGTCAGATGCTTCTGGCTGAGCTGTAGCCTGGATCCTTTAGAGGGCGCTTGCCAACGGCGCTTGATTCTGGGAAAAAGCCAGCCTGTATGAACCCAACGAGACCCCCATGAGCAACGAAGAACTGCAAATCACCGACCTGCGCCAAGGCGACGGAAAAACCGTGGTCAAGGGGGCGCTGATCACCACCCAATACACCGGCACCCTGGAAGACGGCACGGTGTTTGATTCCTCCTGGGAGCGGGGCAAGCCGTTCCAATGTGTGATTGGTACTGGTCGAGTGATTAAAGGTTGGGACCAGGGTTTGATGGGCATGCAGGTCGGTGGTGTGCGCAAGCTGTTTGTACCGGCGCATCTGGCCTATGGCGAGCGGGCGATGGGTGCGCATATAAAGCCCCATAGCAATCTGCATTTTGAGATCGAGTTGCTGGAAGTGCTGACTCGCGATGATTGAAGGTCCAAGACCCGACTCCTACAGTGATTTGTCCTACCGTTCGCCTGTCTCCCCTTGAATGGCGGGTGTTGCTGCTGATACTGTATAAAAATACAGTATTCGGTAGCCCGCCATGCAGTTGATCGAAAAACTCAGCATCCTTGCCGATGCCGCCAAGTACGACGCGTCCTGCGCCAGCAGCGGTGCGCCCAAGCGCAGTTCCGAGGGCAAGGCGGGGCTGGGCTCGACCGACGGCATGGGCATCTGTCACAGCTACACCCCGGACGGGCGCTGTGTGTCGTTGCTCAAGGTATTGCTGACCAATTTCTGCCTCTACGACTGCCAATACTGCGTCAACCGCCGCTCCAGCGACGTGCCCCGTGCGCGGTTCAGCCCGGAGGAGGTGGTGACGCTGACCCTGGACTTCTATCGGCGTAATTGTGTCAGCGGGTTGTTTCTCAGTTCGGGGATCATCCGTTCGGCGGACTACACCATGGAGCAACTGGTACGGGTCGCCAAGTTGCTGCGCGAGGTGCATGACTTTCGCGGTTATATCCACCTCAAGACCATTCCCGAAGCGGATCCTGCATTGATTGCCGAGGCTGGGCGTTACGCCGATCGCTTGAGCGTGAACATTGAACTGCCCACCGATAAAAGCTTGCGGATCCTGGCGCCGGAAAAGCAGATCGGCTCGATCAAGCAGGCGATGCAGACGATTTTCACCGGCGAGCAAACCGTGCTCAACGAGCCCCGCGCACCACGTTTTGCCCCGGCGGGGCAAAGCACGCAGATGATTGTCGGTGCCGATGACACGGACGACAGCACCATCCTCCACGGCGCCGAGGCGTTGTATGGCAACTTCAAGTTGCGCCGGGTGTATTACTCGGCGTTCAGCCCGATTCCCAATAGCCCGAAAAGCGTGCCCCTGGCGGCGCCGCCGTTGATGCGCGAGCACCGCTTGTATCAAGCGGATTTCCTGCTGCGCAGTTATGGTTTTCGCGCCAATGAACTGTTCGCGGGGCCGGGGGATCTGGCGCTGGATATCGATCCTAAGCTGGCCTGGGCCCTGGAGCATCGCGAGGTGTTCCCGCTGGACCTTAACCGTGCCGAGGCGACCTTGATCGCGCGTATCCCGGGGATAGGCCTACGCACCACCGAGCGTCTGGTGGAACTGCGTCGACAGCGCAAGATCCGCTTTGAGGACCTGGCGCGCATGCGCTGCGTGCTGACCAAGGCCAAGCCGTTTTTCATCACCAGTGACTACCATCCCCAGCAGGCCGAAAGCACCAGCGTGCTGTTGCGCGAGCAGCTGCGTGATCGTCCGCAGCCGCAACAGATGGGGTTGTGGGGATGATCAGCCTGGAATGCGACAACCTGTTCAGCACCTGGCGCGAGCAGGCGCGTTGGTTGCTCAGCCATCAGATCGACCCCAGCCATGTCAGTTGGGGCGAAGTGGAAGTGGCGGACCTGTTCGCCACCGATGAGCATTACCCAGCGCACAATGGCCCGTTCCAGGCGCGTATTCCCAAGACCCTGCTGGAACTGCTGGAAAGTGCCGCCTGCTACCACGGCGAGCAGCGTTGGAGCCTGCTGTACGAAGTGCTGTGGCGCGTCAGCCATGGCGACCGCACGGCGATGATGGCGGGAGATCAACTGGGCAGCGAACTGCAGCGCCGGATCAAGCAGGTACGACGCGAAGCCCACCACCTGCATGCGTTTGTGCGCTTTATTGCCCTGCCGGCGGCAGCGGGCCCGCAGATGCCGGAATACGTGGCGTGGCATGAGCCGGCCCACGACATTTTGCACAGTGCCAGCCAGCACTTTGTCGGGCGCATGGGCCGTCATCGCTGGATGATCGCCACGCCACTGGATGGGGTGTATTACGACGGTGAGCAGTTGATTCATCAACGCCAGTGCCCGGAGCAATGGCAGCAGTTGGCACAGAATGTCGAAGATCCACACAGTGCCATGTGGCTGACCTACTACAGCCATATCTTCAACCCGGCGCGGTTGAATCCCAAGGTCATGGAAGGGCACTTGCCGAGCCGGTTCTGGAAGAATCTGCCGGAGGGCAAGTTGATACCGGGGTTGATCAGTGAGGCGCGGACGGGGAAGCAGCGGGATGGGCAGGCGAGCCTGGTGGCGGCTCGGCGAGGTAAGAAAATATCAAGCGGGCACAGTTAAATGTGGGAGCCAGCTCCCACACAAGCTTGCTCCCACAGTTGATCTCTGTTGTGTCAGGGGGTGGTGATTAGGCCAACTCAGTCGCAGTGTTTTTCACCACCGCCAACTCCGGATGTGCCACTAATTTATCAATGTGCAGCTCGTCATTGTTCAGCCAGGTTTCCGTCAACACGCGGTAGTGCTCCATGTCCCGGCAGCGCATGCGCAGGCTGTAGTCGAACGGCCCGCTGATCAACTGGCATTCGAACACCTGCGGGCACGCCTTGACGCAGGCTTCGAAGGCTTTTTGCGCCGAGCGCCCGCTCTGGTTGGACAGGGCCACCAGCACCAGCAGCGACAACCCCGGCGAGACCATCTGCACATCGATGATCGCGCCATAGCCACGAATCACTCCGCGTCGCTCCAGCTTGCGCACCCGTTCCAGGCAGGGCCTGGGCGTGAGGTGTACCAGCGAAGAGAGCTTTTCGTAGGTGATACGTCCCTGATGGCGCAGGACATCGATGATGGCTTCATCAATGCGATCCAGCGCAGGGGAGGAGTGGGGTCCGTTGGCCTTGGTATCCATGGTCGATTCTGTATTCACTTCAAGCGGTTGGAGAGAAATTGCTGCAAGCGTTCGCTGTTGGGATGGTCGAGGATCTCGGCGCTGCCTTGCTCTTCGACGCGGCCCTGGTGCAGGAATAACACCTGGCTGGACACTTGCCGGGCGAAGCCCATTTCGTGGGTGACCATGAGCATGGTACGACCTTCCTCGGCCAACGTCTGTATGACTTTGAGGACTTCTCCTACAAGCTCTGGATCCAGCGCCGAGGTCGGTTCGTCGAACAGGATAATCTCCGGCTCCATGGCCAGGGCCCGCGCGATAGCCACCCGCTGTTGTTGGCCACCGGAGAGAAACGCCGGGTATTGATCAGCGACCCGCCCCGGCAGGCCGACTTTGTCCAGATACATCCGTGCGCGTTTTTCCGCTTCGGCGGCGCTCACGCCCAGCACCCGGCGCGGCGCCATGCAGATGTTTTCCAGCACCGTCATGTGGCTCCACAGGTTGAAGTGCTGGAACACCATGGCCAGGCGCGTACGCAGGTTCTGCAGTTGTGCCTGGTGCGGCGCCTGTACGCCGGCGCGGCCCCGGCGCATTTCAATGCTGATGCCATCCAGGGTAATCACCCCGGCGTCGGGTTGTTCAAGGAAGTTGATGCAGCGCAGCAGGGTGCTTTTGCCGGAGCCGCTGGCACCGATCAGGCTGATCACATCGCCCTTGCTGGCGTTGAGCGAAACGCCCTTGAGTACTTCATGCTCACCGTAGCTTTTATGCAGGTCTTGGACCTTGAGCTTGACGCTGGCGCTGGCCGCAACAACAGTCGGGCGGGAGACGGCAAGGTCAGCAGGGTGAGCGGCCAGGGCCTGTGCGGACTGGTTCATGGGTTAGCCTCGGGTCGGGACAAGAAAGCGCATCCAGCGTCGTTCGGCCAGTCGGAACAGGCCCACCAATGCAAAGGACAGCAGCATGTACAGCAGCGCGGCAATGCCGAAAGCCTGGAACGTCATGAACGTCTCGGCATTGGCATCGCGGGCCACCTTGAGGATGTCGGCGATGGTTGCGGTAAACGCCAGGGACGTGGCGTGCAGCATCAGGATCATTTCGTTGCTGTAGGCCGGCAACGCGCGGCGCAGTGCAGCGGGAATCACCACGAACAGGTTCATCCGCCAGCCGTGCAGACCATAGGCCCGCGCGGCTTCAATCTCGCCATGGGGGATATTGCGAATGGCCCCGGCGAAGATCTCCACGGTGTAGGCACAGGTATTGAGTACAAACGCCAGCAGCGTGCAGTTCAGCGCGTTGCGGAAAAACTGATTGAGCAGGGCGTTGTCTTGCACCATTTCCAGGCTGTACAGGCCGGTGTAGCAAATCAGCAACTGGATATACAGCGGCGTGCCGCGAAACAGGTAGGTGTAGACCTCCACCGGCCAGCGTAGCCAGAAGTGCTCGCTGACGCGGGCAATCGCCAGCGGGATCGACAGGAAAAACCCTAGGATCACCGACACGATAAACAGCCACAAGGTCATGGCCACCCCGGAAAAGCCCGAGCCATCGGTCCACAGGTACGCCAGGCCATATTGCTGGATCAGTTCAATCATCGCGCGATCCCCTTGATGCCGACGTTGTAGCGCCGTTCCAGGCGTTTGAAGATGCGGTTGGAGAGGGTGGTGATCAACAGGTACACCAAGCCCGCGAGGATCAGGAAGTACAGCGGGTCATTGGTGGTCTTGCCGGCGTTCTGCGCGGCCTTGACCAGGTCTGCCAGGCCGATGATCGACACCAGCGCCGTGGACTTGAGCAGCACCAGCCAGTTATTGCCCAGCCCCGGCAATGCAAAGCGCATCAATTGCGGGAACATCACCAGCCTGAAGCGCTGCCAGCGACTCAAACCGTAGGCGGTTGCCGCTTCCAGTTGGCCCACGGGCACACTGAGCATCGCGCCGCGAAAGTTTTCGGTGAAATACGCCCCGTAGATAAAGCCCAGGGTGATCACGCCCGCGGTGAATGGATCGATTTCGAAGTAGTTCCAGCCGAGCATTTCGGTCAGGTCATTGAGCCACAGTTGCAGGCTGTAGAAGATCAGCAGGATCAGCACCAGGTCCGGCACACTGCGGATCAAGGTGGTGTAGAGCGTGGCCGGGATACGCAGCAGTTTGTGGCTGGACAGCTTGGCACCCGCAGCGATCAGGCCCAGGGCCAGGCTCAGCACCAGCGCCAGGAACGCCAGCTTGATGGTCATCCAGGCGCCCTGGGCCAGCAGCGGGCCGAAGCCTTGCAGGTTGAGGAGTTCATTCATGGAGGGAGATCTCGATGGGCACGGTTTCCCTTTGTAGGAGCGAGCTTGCTCGCGAAGAACTCAAGGGCACCGCGTTTAATCTGGTTTTACGCGTTATCGTTGACGTTTTTCGCGAGCAAGCTCGCTCCTACAGGGAGAGAGGCTAGCTGCTGACGTTATTCGTGGTAGATATCGTCGTCGCCGAAGTATTTCTTCTGGATCTGCGCGTAGGTGCCATCGGCCTGTACGGCAGCAATGCCCTTGTTGATCAGCGCCAGTAGTTCCTGGTCGTTCTTGCGCAGGCCCATGGCAATGTCCAGGGGCAAGGTCGGGTCCTTGAAGGCTGGGCCGGACTGGTAGTCGGCACCTTCAGGCTTGGACAGGAAGTTGAGCTGGGCTTCGAGCTTGTCGGTCAGCGTCGCGTCGAGGCGGCCGTTTTGCAGGTCGGCGTAGTTCTGGTCCTGGGACTGGTACGCCTTGACCTGGGCGCCGAGCTTGGCCAGGTGCGCGCGGGCGTAGGCTTCCTGCAGCGAGCCCTGGAGCACGCCGACCTGCTTGCCTTTGAGCGATTCCGGGGTGTCGCCGAAGCCGGCGCCCTTGCGGGTGATCACCGAGGTGGGGCTGAGGAACAGGCGGTCGCTGAAGTCGATCTGTTTTTGCCGGGCCGGGGTCACGGCCATGGAGGACATGATTGCGTCGAACTTGCGCGCACGCAGCGCCGGGATCATGCCGTCGAATTCGTTGTGGACCCAGGTGCATTTGACTTCGAGCTTGGCGCAGATGGCGTTGCCCAACTCAATGTCGAAACCTTGCAGGCTGCCATCGGCGGCCACGGATTCAAAGGGTGGGTACTCGGGGAACACGCCGAAACGGATTTCTTTCCATTCCTGGGCCTGGACGGCGGTGGCGCACAAAGGCAGGAGCAGCGCGGCGATGAGTGATCGGAGCGGAGTCATGGTGTTTTCCCTATATTTTGTAATTGATGTCAGGGCAGTAGAAAGGGTGCGGCATGCATTCATTTGCTGACTCTTTGGTCGCGCTCAGAATGCTTCATGGTGGTGCGTTTTTTGTGTCGTTTACCGGGGTGTTGGCATGCGGAATACGCTGTTAAAACGCGGGCGGCAGCGGAATCGGCTGCAAGACCCGGCATATCGGCTTTTCAAACCGCCTGTCTCGGCCTGCTACTTGCGCAAAGCAGCAGGCCAGAGCGGTTTCAGGCGCGCTTTTTATGCTGTGCGGCCGGTTGCTGCGCCAGGCGCGCGAACAGGTCCTTGGGGTCGGCCAGGTCTGGCACCAACTCCAGCTCGCTGCCCACGTCGAGGGCCTTGGCCACGTCCAGCACATAACGCAGGGCCGAGTAGTCTTCGAGGGCAAAACCTACCGAGTCGAACAGGGTGACCTGGCGCGCATTTTCCCGGCCTGGCTTCTGGCCGTTGATCACTTGCCACAGCTCGGTGACTGGCGAATCCTCGGGCATATGCTGGATTTCGCCTTCGATACGGCTTTGCGGTTCGTACTCGACAATCACCCGCGCGCGCTCGACGATACGGCGGTCCAGTTCGGTCTTGCCGGGGCAGTCGCCGCCGACGGCATTGAGGTGCATGCCGGGCTCGATCATCTCGTCGGTGAGGATGGTGGCGTAGGCCTTGTCGGCGGTGACGGTGGTGACGATATCGGCGCCTTTGACCGCTTCGGCCACGCTGCCGGCCAGGATCACCTTGATCGCCGGGAAGGCCTTGAGATTGTTTGCCAGTTTGGCCATGGCCTTGGCGTCGATATCGAACAGGCGGATTTCTGTGATCCCGAGCATGGCGTGGAACGCCAGGGCCTGGAATTCACTCTGCGAGCCGTTGCCGATCAGTGCCATGCTGCGGCTGTTGTCGCGGGCCAGGTAGCGCGCGACCAGGGCCGAGGTGGCGGCGGTACGAATCGCGGTGGTCAGGGTCATCTCGCTGAGCAATACCGGTTTGCCCGTATCAACATCTCCCAGGGCGCCAAAGGCCATGACGGTGAGCATGCCGCTCTGGGTGTTTTTCGGGTGGCCATTGACGTATTTGAAGGCATACAGCGAAGCATCCGAGACCGGCATCAGTTCGATCACGCCCTCGGGCGAATGGTTGGCCAGACGTGCGCATTTCTCAAAGTCATTCCAGCGCAGGTAGTCGGCGCGGATGTACTCGGCCATCTCGGTGATGCAGGTTTGCAGGCCCTTTTGCGATACCAGGTAGCTGAGGTCGTTGACGTCGATATAACGGGTCATGGGGAAACTCCTTATTGGAATGAGGCGCGGGCCGGCAGATGCACTTCGGCCAACATGCAGCGGGCACTGCCGCCGCCGATGCGTTCGATATTGTCGATATTCACCACCACCGGGTGGGTGTGACGCTCCACATGCTGGCGCTGCGCGGGCTTGAGTGATTGCCAGGCGCTGTTGGACATCACCAGCAGCGGCTGGCCGTCGCGGTCGTGGACTTCCAGCATGTTGCCGGCGAAGGCTTCCAACTGGTCGAAGTCCAGGGGCAGGATGTCCTTGCCGGTATCGCGCAGGGATCGTTCCAGGCCCCGGCGTTCGTGCTCTTCGGGCAACGCTTGCAGGCACACCACTGACAGGTCGCGGCCCACGCTCATCATCACGTTGCTGTGATAGATCGGCGCGTGATGACGGTCGACGGCATGGAAGGCGCAGACCTGATAGTCCAGGCGCTCGGCGAACTGGCGCAGGGCGTCATGGTGGGTGCGCCCGGAATGGCAGGCATAGCTGATGCGGTGCTGGCGGTCGAGGACCATGCTGCCGGTGCCTTCGAGGAACATGTTCTGTTGTTCGAGGTGGCTGAAGTCGATGGTGCCTTTGATTGCGAAGCGTTGCTCCAGCACTTGCAGCACGCCTTTGTTGCGTTCCAGGCGGCGGTTCTGCCCTTCCATCGGGTACAGCACCAGGCTGCCGTCGGCGTGGCTACTCCACCAGTTGTTGGGGAAGATCGAGTCCGGGGTGTGGGGCGCGGGGGTGTCCTGTACCACCAGCACTTCCACGCCATGCTGGCGCAGGGTGTCGACATAACCGTCGAACTCTTCCAGCGCTTTGTGCTGTGCGGCCAGGGGATCGGCGGGCGCGCGCTGGAAGCGGTTGTTGATCGCGGTGTCCGGGTTAAAGGCAAAGTGCGCCGGGCGGATCATCAAGACGGTGTTGGTGGTTTGCATGGGGGCACGAGTCCATGAGGTTGGGCATTGAGGCTATTTTGTGCGCTCTGGCCGCAGAATCCCGGCTGAAACAAGGTCGTGCCTCAGCCGGGAAAGCTGAAAAGAGGGGTGAGGCAGCCGAATCGGCTGTAGCGTCGAGCACCGCTCAAAATGTGGGAGCTCCCACACAAGCCCACACATAGGTATTGTGGTGGCTGTCGTAACGTCGTCCGTCAGGAGGAGTCATGTCTACCGCCGTTCGCCTTGCTCAAGCCTCGGATGCCGAAGGCATCAGCCAGGTTATCCTCGCCGCCCTGCACAGCAGCAACGCTCGCGATTACCCGGCGGACGTGATTGCCCGGGTGGCGAGCAACTTCACGCCGCAGGCGGTCCTGCAATTGCTTACGCGGCGCACCGTGCTGGTTGCACTCCAGGATCAGCAAATCGTCGCGACCGCCGCCCTGGATGCCAATGTCGTACGTTCGGTGTTCGTCAATCCGGCACTGCAAGGGCAGGGCATCGGCCGCCAACTGATGGTCGATATCGAACAGCGGGCCCGTGAAGCTGGGGTCACGGTGCTGAGCGTACCGTCGTCCCTCACCGCCGAGCCGTTCTATACCAGGCTGGGGTTTCATACCGTGCGCGATGTGTATCACGGCAACGAGCGCACGCTGGTGATGGAGAAGGTGTTGTCGTCACGCCATCCCATCGGCGTCTATCGCGACCGCCAGCACCGTGCCCAGGTGGCAGCGCTGTGGCAGCAAGCGTTTGGTTATGACACGCCCCACAACCGGCCGGAACTGGCGATTGATAAAAAGCTGGCGGTCGACGATGGGCTGTTCTTTGTCGCTACCGATAAGGCGGCGGTGATCGGTACCTTGATGGCCGGTTACGACGGGCATCGTGGCTGGTTGTATTCGGTGGCCGTGCATCCTGACTATCGCCGCCAGGGCCTGGGCGCGTCATTGGTGCGGCATGGGGAACAGGCGTTGATCGCCCTGGGCTGCCTGAAGATCAACCTGCAGATCAATCTGGGCAACGATACGGTGGTGGGGTTCTACGAAGCGCTGGGGTATGGCGTGGAACCGAGGATCAGCATGGGCAAGAAGATTGCGCAGAACCTGCCCAAACCCTGAAGTCACCCCAAAACAAATGTGGGAGCTGGCTCCCACACAAGCCAGCCCCTGCATTCAGTGTTGGCTTAGACCTTGACGATCCAGCCAGCCGGCGCTTCAACGTCGCCGGACTGCACACCAGTCAGCTCTTTGTAGAGCTTCTGGGTGACCGGGCCGACGTCTTTTTCGCTGTAGAACACGTGCAGCTTGTCTTTGTACTCAATGCCGCCAATCGGCGTGATCACGGCAGCGGTGCCGCAGGCCCCGGCTTCCTTGAAGTCTGCCAGTTTGTCGATCAGCACATCACCTTCAACCACTTCCAGGCCCAGGCGGGTCTTGGCCAGCTCGATCAGCGACAGACGGGTGATGCCTGGCAGTACCGACGGCGAGTTCGGGGTGACGAACTTGTTGTCGTGGGTGATCCCGAAGAAGTTGGCCGAGCCGACTTCTTCGATTTTCGAGTGGGTGGCCGGGTCCAGGTAGATGCAGTCGGCAAAGTTGGCTTTTTTCGCCAGGGAGCCGGGCATCAGGCTGGCCGCGTAGTTGCCACCGACCTTGGCGGCACCGGTGCCGTTTGGCGCGGCGCGGTCGTAGCCGGAGATCAGGAAGTTGTGCGGGGTCAGGCCGCCCTTGAAGTAGGCGCCGACCGGGATGCAGAAGATCGAGAAGATGAACTCGGGCGCGGTACGCACGCCGATGTTGTCACCGGTGCCGATCACGAACGGGCGCAGGTACAGCGCGCCGCCGGTGCCGTACGGCGGGATGAAGCGCTCGTTGGCGCGAACCACTTCCTTGCAGGCTTCGATAAAGGCTTCGGTCGGCACTTGTGGCATCAGCAAGCGGCCGCAACTGCGCTGCATGCGGGCGGCGTTCTGGTCCGGGCGGAACAGGTTGATCGAGCCGTCCTTGCAGCGGTAGGCCTTGAGGCCTTCAAAGCACTGCTGGCCGTAGTGCAGGGCAGTGGAGCCCTCGCTGATGTGCAGCACGTTGTCGTCGGTCAGGGTGCCTTCTTGCCAGGCGCCGTCTTTCCAGGTCTGGAGGAAGCGCTTGTCGGTCTTGATGTAGTCAAAACCCAATTTGTCCCAATTGATGCTTTCGTTACTCATGACACCCTCTATCTCTTTGCAACCGCCTGGTCGAAGGCAGGCTTTCGGTTTATTTCCGGATGGGCGCAACAATACTTCATTCCGCTGCTGGTCTTCCAGTTGCATGCGGTTCCTGTAGGAGCGAGCTTGCTCGCGAGAATCGTCAACGATAACGCGTATAACCAAAATAAACGCGGTGCCCTTGAGTTTTTCGCGAGCAAGCTCGCTCCTACAGGGTTGTGTGTAGCTTTTTACAGGTGCAGGGCATGCCCCAAGGCACGCAGGGCTGCTTCCTGCACCGCTTCGCCCAAGGTTGGATGGGCATGAATGGTGCCGGCCACATCTTCCAGGCGGGCGCCCATTTCCAGGCTCAGGCCAAACGCCGTGGACAGCTCGGACACGCCAACCCCCACGGCCTGCCAGCCGACAATCAGGTGATTGTCGCGGCGCGCTACCACCCGCACGAAGCCGGTCTTGGACTCCAGGGTCATGGCCCGGCCATTGGCGGCGAACGGGAAGCTCGACACGATGCAGTCCAGGCCTGCCGCCTTGGCTTCGTCCGGGGTCTTGCCGACCACCACCAGTTCCGGGTCGGTAAAGCACACCGCCGGGATCGCCGCCGGGTTGAATTCCCGGGATTTACCGCTGATCAGTTCGGCGACCATTTCGCCCTGGGCCATGGCCCGGTGCGCCAGCATCGGCTCGCCGCTCAGGTCGCCGATGGCCCAGACATTGCGCATGCTGGTCTGGCAACGGTTGTCGATCTTGATCGCCGCACCGTTCATCGCCAGGTCCAGGGCTTCCAGGTTCCAGCCCTGGGTGTTGGGTTTGCGCCCGACGGCGACCAGCACCTGGTCGGTGTCCAGAGAGAGCGTGTCGCCATTTGGATCGCGTACCTGCAGGCTGCCACCTTCAAACCCGGTGACGCTGTGCTTGAGGTACAACTTGACCCCCAGTTGCTTGAGGGACTCGGCCACCGGTTGCGTCAGCTCGGCGTCGTAGGCGGGCAGGATGCGATCCTGGGCTTCGACCACGCTGACTTCGGCCCCGAGTTTGCGATAGGCAATCCCCAGTTCCAGGCCGATGTAACCGCCACCGACCACGATCAAGCGTTTGGGTACGCGGGTCGGCGCCAGGGCTTCGGTGGACGAGATAATCGGCCCGCCAATCGGCAGCATCGGCAGGTTGACGCTTTTTGAACCGGTGGCCAGCAGCAGGTGTTCGCACTGGATGCGTTGCTCGCCCACCTCCACGGTCTTGCCGTCGATGACCTTGGCCCAGCCATGGATCACCTGGACCTTGTGCTTTTTCAGCAGCGCGGCGACGCCAGTGGTCAGGCGGTCGACAATGCCGTCTTTCCATTCCACGCTCTTGCGGATGTCCAGGCTCGGCACGTCCACGTCGATGCCCAGGGCCGAACCCTGGCTCAGGTGTACGGTTTGCTGGAACTGTTCGGCCACGTGAATCAGCGCCTTGGACGGAATGCAGCCGATGTTCAGGCAGGTGCCGCCCAACGCCTGGCCTTCTACCAGGATGGTCGGGATGCCCAGTTGGCCGGCACGAATGGCTGCCACATAGCCGCCAGGGCCGCCGCCGATAATCAGCAGCGTGGTGTTCAATGCTTGCGACATGACTTACTCCAGGAACAGGCTGGCGGGTTGTTCGAGCAGGCCACGGATGGCCTGGATGAATTGCGCCGCGTCCATGCCATCGACCACCCGGTGATCGAAGGAGCTGGAAAGGTTCATCATCTTGCGGATCACGATCTGCCCCTTGATCACCATCGGCCGCTCGACGATGCGGTTGACCCCGACAATCGCCACTTCCGGCAGGTTCAGCACCGGGGTGCTGACAATCCCGCCCAGCGCGCCAAGGCTGGTCAGGGTGATGGTCGAGCCCGACAGCTCGTCGCGGCTGGCCTTGCCATTGCGTGCGGCAGTGGCCAGGCGGGTGATTTCCTCGGCGGTACCCCACAGGCTGCGCGCCTCGGCGTGCCGTACCACCGGCACCATCAGCCCGACGTCGCTCTGGGTGGCGACGCCCACATGCACCGCACCGAGGCGGGTGATGACCTGGGCTTCGTCGTCATAACGCGCATTGATCTGCGGGAAGTCACGCAGCGCCACGACCATCGCCCGCACCAGGAATGGCAGGAGGGTCAGCTTGCCACGGCTGGTGCCGTGTTTTTCATTGAGGTGTACGCGCAAGTCGTCGAGGGCCGTCACGTCGATTTCTTCGACGTAGCTGAAGTGTGCGGCGCGGCGGGTCGCGTCCTGCATGCGCTGGGCGATCTTGCGACGCATGCCGATCACCGGGATCTGCTCTTCGTCGTTGCGTTCGGCATACGGGTTGGCGCCGGCCGAGGCCCGCGTGGTGCCCTGTTGCAGATAGGCATCGAGGTCTTCATGCAAAATGCGCCCGGCCGGGCCCGAGCCCTGGACCAGGCGTAACTGGATCCCGGCGTCCAGCGCATGCTTGCGCACGGCCGGGGAGGCCAGCGGGCGCTCGGCGGCGTCACGGGCCACCGGGGCTTGCGCTGTTGCCACTACCGGCTTGGTCGCTGCCGGCTTGCTTTCAACCACGGGAGCCCTGGTTTGGGCTTGCGGTGCTGGCGCGGCTTGTGCAACCACCGCCGACAGCGCCGATTCCTTGGTATTGCCGGCGCCTTCCACTTCAATGCTGATCAGGATACTGCCCACCGCCATGACTTCACCCGGCTCGCCGCCGAGGGCAATCACCTTGCCGTGGACTGGCGAGGGAATGTCCACCATCGCCTTGTCGGTCATCACATCCGCCAATACCTGGTCTTCGACGACCATGTCGCCGACCTTGACGTGCCACACCGACAACTCAACCTCTGCGATGCCTTCGCCAATGTCCGGCATCTTGATAACGTGCGTGCCCATTCAGACCTCCATGACCCGTTGCAAAGCCGCGCCCACACGGGACGGGCCAGGGAAATACGCCCACTCTTGCGCGTGGGGGTAGGGGGTGTCCCAACCGGTCACACGTTCGATCGGCGCTTCCAGGTGGTGGAAGCAGTGTTCTTGCACCAAAGACACCAGCTCGGCGCCGAAGCCGCAGGTACGGGTGGCTTCATGCACCACCACGCAACGGCCGGTCTTTTTCACTGACTTGACGATGGTTTCCAGGTCCAGCGGCCACAGGCTGCGCAGGTCGATGACTTCAGCGTCGATGCCGGTTTCTTCGGCGGCCACTTGCGACACATACACGGTGGTGCCATAGGTCAGCACGGTGACGGCCGAGCCAGGGCGCACGATGGCGGCCACATCCAGCGGTACGGTGTAGTAACCGTCCGGCACCTGCGCCTGCGGGTGCTTGGACCATGGCGTTACCGGGCGGTCGTGGTGGCCGTCGAACGGGCCGTTGTACAGGCGCTTGGGCTCCAGGAAGATCACCGGGTCATCGTTTTCGATCGAGGCGATCAGCAGGCCCTTGGCGTCATACGGGTTGGACGGCATCACCGTGCGCAGGCCGCAGACCTGGGTGAACACCGCTTCGATACTCTGGCTGTGGGTCTGGCCACCATAGATGCCACCGCCGCAAGGCATGCGCATGGTCAAAGGCGCAGTGAACTGGCCGGCCGAGCGATAGCGCAGGCGCGCCGCTTCCGAGATGATCTGGTCGGTGGCGGGGTAGACGTAGTCGGCGAACTGGATCTCGGCCACCGGCCGCAGGCCATAGGCGCCCATGCCCACGGCCACACCGACGATGCCGCTTTCGGAGATCGGTGCGTCGAATACCCGCGAGGTGCCGTATTTGGTCTGCAAGCCTTCGGTGCAACGGAATACGCCGCCGAAATAACCGACGTCCTGGCCGAACACCACCACGTTGTCGTCACGCTCAAGCATCACATCCATGGCCGAGCGCAGGGCCTGGATCATGGTCATGGTGGAAGTGGTCATGGCGGTTTCCAACTCGATTTTATTGTTGTGATCGTTCATGTCAGATCCCCAACTCTTGACGCTGGCGCTTCAAGTGCTCCGGCATCTCTTTGTAGACGTCTTCGAACATGCTCGCGGCGCTCGGGATCTGGCCACCGGCCAGGGTGCCGTACTGTTCGGCTTCTTTCTGTGCGCTGATCACTTCGGCTTCCAGCTCTGCACTGACTGTGGCGTGTTCCTCTTCGGACCACTGGCCAATCTTGATCAGGTGCTGCTTGAGGCGGGCAATCGGGTCGCCCAGCGGGAAATGGCTCCAGTCGTCGGCAGGCCGGTACTTGGACGGGTCATCCGAGGTGGAGTGCGGGCCGGCGCGGTAGGTGACCCATTCGATCAGGGTTGGGCCGAGGTTGCGTCGCGCACGTTCGGCGGCCCAGGCGGAGGCGGCGTAGACGGCGATGAAGTCGTTGCCGTCCACGCGCAGGGAGGCGATGCCGCAACCCACGCCGCGTCCGGCAAAGGTCGTGGCCTCTCCACCGGCAATCGCCTGGAAGGTAGAGATTGCCCACTGGTTGTTGACCACGTTGAGAATCACCGGCGCGCGGTACACATGGGCGAAGGTCAGGGCAGTGTGGAAGTCCGATTCGGCGGTGGCGCCATCGCCGATCCACGCCGAGGCGATCTTGGTATCGCCCTTGATCGCCGAGGCCATGCCCCAGCCCACGCCCTGTACGAATTGGGTGGCGAGGTTGCCTGAAATGGTGAAGAAACCAAAGTCCTTGACCGAGTACATGATCGGCAACTGGCGGCCCTTGAGCGGGTCGCGCTCGTTGGACAGCAGTTGGCAGATCAGGTCCACCAGCGGCACTTCGCGGGCCATCAAGATGCTTTGCTGGCGGTAGGTGGGGAAGCACATGTCGTCGATGTTCAAGGCCAGGGCCTGGGCGCTGCCGATGGCTTCTTCGCCAAGGCTTTGCATGTAGAACGACATTTTTTTCTGGCGCTGGGCGACCACCATGCGGTTGTCGAAGATCCGTGTCTTGAGCATGGCACGCATGCCACGGCGCAGAATCTCTACCGGCACACCTTCAGCCCATGGGCCCAGGGCCTGGCCCTGGTCGTCGAGCACGCGGATCAGACCCTTGGCCAGGTCGGCGGTGTCGGCGGGTTCTACGTCAACGGCGGGTTTGCGCACCGTACCGGCGTCGGTCAGACGCAGGTAGGTAAAGTCGGTCTTGCAACCTGGGCGGCCAGAAGGCTCGGGAACGTGCAGGCGCAGCGGTTCGTATTGCTGGGTCATGGCTTTCTACGCTCGATCTTGTGGATTTCTTATAGTGGGCGCGCTTAGCTGACAGTCAGTCCCCGGGTAGGGGAAATCTTGTCCTACAACAATCATAGGCCGGGCTGGGGAGAATATTTATCTCTGTTTGGTTGCGCCTGAGATCATTTGCGGATAAAAAATCTGCATAAACATAATAAACAGGTGGTTTTGTCTCATGCGCAAGCTGGACCGTATCGATATCGGGATTCTCAACAGTCTTCAGGAGAACGCCCGCATCACCAACGCCGACCTCGCACGCTCGGTCAACCTGTCGCCCACACCGTGTTTCAACCGGGTCAAGGCGATGGAAGAACTGGGGCTGATCCGTGACCAGGTGACACTGCTGGACGCTGACCTGCTGGGGTTGCACGTCAATGTGTTTATCCACGTCAGCCTGGAAAAACAGAACGAACTGGCGCTGCAACAGTTCGAGGGGGCGATTTCCGACCGGCCGGAGGTGATGGAGTGCTACCTGATGGCCGGCGATCCCGACTATTTGATCCGGGTGCTGGTGCCGACTATCCAGTCGCTGGAGCGCTTCATGATGGATTTCCTGACCAAGGTACCGGGGGTGGCGAACATCCGTTCGAGCTTTGCGCTCAAGCAGGTGCGCTACAAGACGGCGCTGCCGTTGCCGGCCAATGGCATCAACCTGGGTTGATGATTGGAATGCGTTTGAAAATGTAGGAGCTGGTGTTTCACAGTTGGTTGAGGGGGATCTTCAGGTACACCACCCCGTTGTCTTCCGCCGGCGGCATATGCCCCGCCCGCACATTCACCTGGATCGCCGGCAGCAATAGCGTCGGCATGCCCAACCCGGCATCACGCGTTGTGCGCATCTGCACAAACGCCGCCTCATCCACCCCGTCATGCACATGAATATTGCCTGCTCGCTGCTCGGCCACGGTGGTCAGGCATTTGGCCGGGCGGCCTTGCGGTGGGTAGTCATGGCACACATACAACCGTGTGTCGGCAGGGAAGGCCAGCAACGTGCGCATCGAGGCATACAACTGGTGCGCATCGCCGCCGGGGAAGTCGCAGCGGGCGGTGCCGACGTCAGGCATGAACAGCGTGTCGCCGACCAGGATCATCTGGTCGTCGATCAGGTAGGCCATGTCCGCCGGGGTGTGGCCGGGCACGTGCAGGGCCTGGGCCTTGAGGTGGCCGATGTGGAAGATCTCGTTGGGGGCGAACAGGTGGTCGAACTGTGAACCATCGGCGCGGAACTCCGGCTCCAGATTGAACAGGTTCTTGAACACATCTTGGACCTTGCTGATGGACTGCCCAATCGCGATCTTGCCGCCCAACTGCCGGCGCAGATAAGGCGCGGCAGAGAGGTGATCGGCGTGGGCGTGGGTTTCCAGCAGCCATTGCACTTGCAAGCGGTGCTCAACCACAAAAGCGACCAGCCGCTCGGCCTGCGCGGTGCTGGTGCGCCCGGACGCCGGGTCGTAATCGAGTACCGAATCGACGATGGCGCAGGGGCCACCGTCGGCTTCATAGACGATATAGGTCCAGGTCGACGAGGCCTCGTCCAGGAAGGGTTGAATCAGCGCTGACATGACGGCGGTCCCTGATGGCTAAAAAAAGGCGTGATATTCACTTTATGTTTAAACATAATGTTTTGAGCTTAAGTGAGAGAAAGGACCGAGGCAAATGGAATCCAGTCTGAGTGAAGGCGAAGTCGCCCAGTTGCGTGCATCGGCGTCCAAGGCGTGCACCTTGCTCAAGGCCCTGGCCAATGAGGACCGGCTGTTGATCCTCTGTCAGTTGACCCAGGGTGAACGCAACGTCGGTGAGCTGGAAACCATGACCGGCGTGCGCCAGCCGACGTTGTCTCAGCAGTTGGGGATCCTGCGCGATGAGGGACTGGTGGCGACTCGCCGTGAAGGCAAGTACATCTTTTACGGGCTGGCCAGCCACGAAGTGATTCAAGTGATGAAAACCCTCTCCGGGTTGTACTGCGGGGCGGTGATAAAAAGCTGGGCGTGACGCCATGCGGCAGCGACCCTTGTGTGCATTGATTCAAAAGGCGATAGACCATGAACGAGCAACACTGTGGCCCAACCATCAGTGGCGATATCGTAGTCATCGGCGGCGGCTCGGCAGGCATCGGCCTGCTGGCCAGCCTGCTCAAGCGCGACCCGCAGCTGAATATCATCCTGATCGAACCCAGCGCCGAACATTACTACCAACCCGCCTGGACCCTGGTGGGCGGCGGCGCCCATGACATTCGCAAAACCATGCGGCCCATGGCCCGGGTGCTGCCCGATGGCGTGACCTGGGTCCAGGCGGCGGTCAGCGAGCTGCTGCCCGACGAGCAGGCCCTGCTGCTCGACAGCGGCCAGCGCGTGACCTGGAACAACCTGATTGTATGCCCGGGCCTGCGCCTGGCCTGGGAGAAAATCGAAGGCCTGGAGCAGACCCTGGGCCACAACGGCGTCACCTCCAACTACAGCTACCAGCACGCGGCCTACACCTGGCAGTTGGTGCAACAGCTCAAGGGTGGCAAGGCGATCTTCACCCAGCCGGCCATGCCGATCAAATGTGCCGGCGCGCCGCAAAAAGCCCTGTATCTGTCCTGTGATCACTGGCTCAGGCAAGGCGACCTGCACCACATCGAGGTTGAGTTCAACCTGGCGGGCGCGGCCCTGTTTGGCGTCGCGACCTTTGTCCCGCCGTTGATGAAGTACGTCGAGAAATACCACGCGCGGTTGGCCTTCAACTCCAACCTGATCAAGGTCGATGGCCCGGCGCGCAAGGCCTGGTTCGAGGTCAGGGACGCCGAGGGCAATGTCAGCGTCGAGGAAAAAACCTTCGACCTGCTGCACGTAGTCCCCCCTCAAATAGCCCCGGACTTTATCCGCCACAGCCCGTTGGCCGATGCTGCCGGCTGGTGTGAAGTCGACCCTCACAGCCTGCAACAGGTGCGCTACCCGCACATCTTCGCCCTTGGCGATGTGTGCTCCACCAGCAATGCCAAGACCGCGGCGGCGGTGCGCAAGCAGATCGTGGTGGTGGCCGAGAACCTGCTGGCCCTGCGCAGACAGGCGCCGTTGCCGCTCAAGTACGACGGCTATGGCTCCTGCCCGCTGACGGTCGAGAAGGGCAAGGTGGTGCTGGCCGAGTTCGGCTATGGCGGCAAACTGTTGCCCACGTTCCCCCTCGACCCGACGGTGGCGCGGCGCTCGGCGTGGTTGCTCAAGGCGACGCTGCTGCCGTGGTTCTACTGGAACGGCATGCTCAAGGGCCGCGAGTGGCTGACCCGTCTGGCCAAGGTGGATTGAGAGAACCCTATGCTGCTGGCAAGTTTTTTTGGCGTGATGATGGGCCTGGTCATGGGCTTGACCGGTGCCGGGGGCGGGATTCTCGGCGTGCCGGCGTTGGTGTTGGGGCTGGGCTTGAGCATGACCGAAGCGGCGCCGGTGTCGTTGTTCGCGGTCGGCGCGGCGGCGGCCGTCGGTGCCATCGATGGCCTGCGCCACGGCCTGGTGCGTTACCGCGCGGCGCTGTTGATCGCCTTGCTCGGCGCGCTGTTTTCACCACTGGGTGTGTTTTTTGCCCATCAACTGCCGGACAAGATCCTGATGGGCCTGTTCAGCGCGCTGATGGTGCTGGTGGCGTGGCGCATGTTGCGGCGCGAGAAGGTCGAAGCCGGCCCCAGCGACCACGGCGCTGCGTCCTGGGGGCAGAAGAACTGCATGCTCGATCAGCAGACCGGGCGCTTTTCCTGGACCGCCAAATGCACCGCGACCCTGGCCGCATTGGGTGCGGTGACGGGGGCGGTATCGGGCCTGCTCGGCGTGGGTGGCGGCTTTCTGATTGTGCCGGCGTTCAAGCAACTGACCGATGTGCAGATGCGCGGGATCGTCGCCACGTCGCTGATGGTGATCAGCCTGATCTCGCTAATCGGCGTGGTGGGGGCGTTTCATGCGGGCGTGACCATCGACCTTCTGGGCTGGGTGTTTATCGGCGCCAGCATTGTCGGCATGCTCATTGGCCGGCGCCTGGGTTCGCGGGTGCCGGCGCGGGTGCTGCAAGTCGGTTTTGCCAGCCTGTGTGTGGTGGTCGCCGGCGGGATGTTGTTCAACGCTGTCTAACCTGCGCACCGCTCACCTTGCTCGCGAAAAACCCAAGGACGCCGCCGTTCTTTCAAGCACCCCGCGTCATCGTTGACGACCTTCGCGAGCAAGCTCGCTCCTACAGGTGTAAGCCTTAAGTGGCGGGCCCTTGCCGCCGTCCAAAGCACCGCACATTCCCTTCCAAGGCAGCGTTTAACCGCGCAGCCTGCCTTTCGATAATCGCCTCCGACACCCAGACCCCCGTCGCGGAGCGCGCCATGCATAACAATAAGAATGTCCCCCGTCATTTGTTGCCTGTCTTTATCGCCAGCCTCGGCTTGAGTTCAGTGGCCCAGGCCGAAATCGTGCTGTACGACAAGGACGAGACCACATTCTCGACCGATGGCTATATCAACGCCTTCTACGTCAACAGCGATGTGGACCGTGCCGGCGAACAGTACGACCGGCGCCAGTCGCGGGTGAAGATGGGGTTTCTGCCCAACTACCTGGGCTTCAACATGGGCAAGCAGGTCGATGACCTCAGGCTCGGCGCCCGGGCCTCGTTCTGGGTGACCATCAACGACAGCGAAACCAACGGCACCGACACCGCCATCGACGTGCGCCAGTTCTACGGCACCGTGGCCAACCCCGAATGGGGCGAGGTGTTGATCGGCAAGGACTTCGGCCTGTTCGCCCGCTCCAACATCCTGCTCGACGAACTCCTCGCCGGTTATGGCCAGGTCAGCGACAGCCTGGGCCTGGTGGACGGCGGCGGGGTGTCGTTCGGCAATATCGGCAGTGGTTACCCGTACCCGTTCCCCACCTCGCAGATCACCTACCGCACCCCAGTGATGGACGGCCTGCGCGTGGCGGTGGGCATCATGGACCCGGTCGATACCAACGACAGCAGCACGCTGGGCAAGGCCTACCAGAAGAACCCGCGCACCGAGAGCGAGATCACCTACCAGTTCGATGTCGGCGGGGCGAAGATCTACAGCTGGCTCAACGGCAGCTACCAGACTTCGGACAACACCGATTCCACCGTCGAATCGGTGACCTCCAAGGGCCTGGGCTATGGCGTGCAAGCGAAGATGGGCGGCTTGTCGCTGACCGGCTCGGGCTTCCAGGCCAAGGGCATCAACCCGTTCTTCACCAACAACGCGGGTGAGGCGACGCTGCGTAATGTCGACAGCAACGGCTACCTGTTGCAGGGCTCCTACAAACTGGGCAAGAACCGACTGGCCCTGTCCTACGGCAAGACCAAGGACGACGGCAACGGTGTGGTCGGCAGCGGCGCGGATTATGAAACCCGTGGCATTGCCCTGTTCCATGACATCAACGACAACCTGAAACTGGTGGCCGAGTACAACCAGTTCGAGATCACCGGCCACGACACCAGCGCGCAGAACGAAGACACCGATACCTTTGCCGTAGGTGCGGTGCTCACCTGGTAATGACCTGGAACACGGTCAAAAGTGTGGGAGCGGGCTTGCTCGCGAATGCGGTGGGTCAGTTGAAAAATGGCTGACTGACCCACCGCATTCGCGAGCAAGCCCGCTCCCACATTGTTGATCCCATTCCATATTGGCTCCTCGGCAATGAGTGACTCTCATCCCATCGAAGCCCCGACCCAGTACCCAAGTAGCATAGGTCGCCACCCCGCGCGTTCGTACACTTGATCTTCAAAGGCGGAGGTGACCATGCAACAGGTGCACAGCGAAGGCGTAGTCACAGCCATGTCCCAGGCCAGCGAGGCGTGGCAGGTGGCTGATGAACTGGCCAGCCAGTTGTTGCATCCGTACCTGGGTTTCGTGCTGTTCTTCTGCTCCGCCACCTATGACCTCAAGGCCCTCGGCCAGGCCCTGCAACAGCGTTTCGGCGGGATCCGCGTGGTGGGTTGCACCAGTGCCGGCGAAATCACGCCCCAGGGCTATGGGCGCAATTGCGTGACAGCGGTGGGGTTTGATCATGCGCACTTTTCCATCGCCACCGAATTGATCGACCAGGTTGAGCACTTCAGCCTGATCGACGCCCAGCAAATGGTCGAGCGCCTGGTGGGTGGCTGTCGCAGCAACAGCCTGGCGCCGATCAAGGGCAACAGCTTTGCCTTGACCCTGCTCGATGGCCTGTCCAACCGTGAAGAAATGGTCCTCGCCGCCCTGAGTGCGGCTCTGGGCGATATCCCGCACTTTGGCGGCTCGGCGGGTGATGACAACCACCTGACCCACACTCACGTGTACTTCGACGGTGAGTTTCACAGCGGCGCGGCGGTGGTGGTGCTGGTCAATACCTGGCTGGATTTTGAAGTGTTCACCACCCACCACATCCTGCCCCGGGCGCAGAAACTGGTAGTGACCGGCGCCGACAGCCCTTCGCGGCGGGTCTTCGAACTGAATGCCGAACCTGCCGCCGAAGAATACGCCCGACATATCGGCGTGGCGGTGGAACAACTCGATCACCGGATCTTCGCCGCCCACCCACTGGCGGTGCGCATCAACGACCAGTACTACGTGCGCGCGATCCAGCGGGTCCACGATGACCTGAGCCTGAGTTTTTACTGTGCGGTAGAGAACGGCATCGTCCTCACCGCCATGACGCCGGGGCCGATCCTGCCCAACCTGCAAACCCTGTTCGACGGCCTGCAAGCACGCCTTGGCGACCTGCTGCTGACCATCGGCTGCGACTGTTTCCTCAGGCGCCTGGAACTGGAAGACCACGGCACCCTGGAGTCGATCGGCACGTTCCTGCGTGAGCAACGGGTGATGGGGTTCAACACCTACGGAGAGCAGTTCAATGGCATGCACATCAACCAGACCTTTACCGGGGTCGCCATTGCCCGTGGTCGCCCCCCTGGACAGCGCTGAACTGCAGGCGCAGATCAGCGCCCTGCAGCAGGACAACCACAAGCTGCAACGGATCAACGCCGCGCTGATCGAACGCATCGAGTCCGGTGCCACCCGTGGCAACGACCCTTATGCGGCGTTCCAGCATTCGGTGGTGCTGGCCGAGCAGGTCCGCGAGCGTACCGATGCGTTGAACCAGGCCATGGCCGAACTCAAGGCCAGCAACCATCTGCTGAGTGATGCCCGACTGCGGGCAGAAACCGCACACCAGCATCTGATCGATGCCATCGAGAGCATTTCCGATGCCTTTGTGCTGTTCGACCAGCACCAACATATTGTGTTGTTCAACAGCCGCTTCCAGGGGTTCTGGAGCAACAGCCCGGTGCAGATTGTCGCGGGCATGGGCCTGCGCGAGGTCAAGCGGTTGATGACGGTCAACGGCCTGTTCACTGAAGAGGCCCACGGACACGCCGATGAGACCCTGTTCTATCGCCTGGATAACGGGCGCTGGCTGCAAGTCAGCGAACGGCCGACCCAGGACGGCGGCCGGGTGATTCTGTTTACTGATATCACCGACGTCAAACTGGCCGAGACCCTGCGCCGAGAACAAGCCGTCGCGCAGAAATCCCAGGAGAGCGAGCGCTGGATTCGCCTGATTACCGACCATGTGCCAGCGTTGATTGCCTACCTCAATGGCGACTTGATCTACGAGTTCACCAATAAAGTCTACGAGCAATGGTATTGCTGGCCCCAGGGCGCGATGCTCGGCAAAAGCCTGCGCCAGGCCCACAGCGAACAGCATTACCAGCGTCTGCAAACCTACGTGGCGCAGGCGTTGGCGGGGGAGAGCGTGACCTTTGAGTTCGCCGAAACCAACAGCAACCACCAGGAGCGCTACATGCTGCGCTCCTATGTGCCCAACCGCCTGGCCAGTGGCGAAGTGGTGGGGATCTTTGTGCTGATCCGCGACATTACCGAGCGCCGCCGCACCGCCGAAGCCTTGCACCAGGCCTATCAGAACCTGGAGCTGCGGGTACGCGAGCGTACGGCCGAGCTGACCTCGCTCAACGACCAGTTGCTGCAGGAAATCGACGAGCGTCGCCGCGTGGAATCGCGCTTGCGTGAGGCCAAGCTGGAAGCCGAGCAGGCCAACCTGTCGAAAACCAAGTTTCTCGCAGCGGTCAGCCATGACCTGCTGCAACCGCTCAATGCCGCGCGCTTGTTTACCGGCGCCTTGCTGGAACGGCGCGACCCGGTGGCCAACGAGACGCTGGTGCGTAATGTCAGCAACTCCCTGGAGGATGTGGAAAACCTGCTGGGTACCCTGGTGGATATTTCCAAACTCGATGCCGGGGTGATCAAGGCCGATATCGCGCCGTTTGCCTTGAGCGAACTGCTGGACAACCTGGCCGCCGAATACACCCAAGTGGCGCGCAGTGAGGGGCTGGAGTTGCATTTTATCGGTTGCTCGGCACTGGTACGCAGTGACGTTCAACTGCTGGCGAGGATCTTGCGCAACCTGTTGAGCAATGCCATTCGCTACACCTTTAGCGGGCGTGTGCTGCTGGGCTGTCGGCGTGAGCATCAGCGCTTGTCGATCCAGGTCTGGGACACTGGCATGGGCATCGCCGAGGAGCGTCTGGAGGAGATTTTCCAGGAGTTCAAGCGCGGTGATGTGCAACGCCCGGATCAGGATCGCGGGCTGGGCCTGGGCCTGGCGATTGTGGAGAAGATCGCCAGGATTCTCGGGCACCGGATCACCGTACGCTCATGGCCGGGCCGGGGCTCGATGTTCAGCGTGGAGGTACCGCTGAGCAGCACCGCGCCCAAGGCGTTGCCCAAACCTGTGATGAGCGAGCCGATGCTGGAGCGTTTGCAGGGCGCGCGGGTGTGGGTGCTGGATAACGACGCCGCGATCTGCGCCGGTATGCGCACGCTGCTTGAGGGCTGGGGCTGCCAGGTGGTGACGGCCTTGTCCGAGCAGGACCTGGCGCGCCAGGTGGACAACTACCATGCCCAGGCGGACTTGCTGATTGCCGACTATCACCTGGATGACGAGCAGAATGGCGTGGACGCGGTGGCCAGGATCAATGCGCGGCGAGCCAGCGCGATCCCGGCGATGATGATCACGGCCAACTACAGCAATGAACTGAAACTGCAGATCCGCGAGTTGGGGCATACGTTGATGCACAAGCCGGTGCGGCCGATGAAACTCAAGACCGCCATGAGCCACTTGCTCGGCCGGCCCTGAGACTGTCGCGATCACAGGTGGGTGTTAGTCATATCTCCTGTAGGAGCAGAGTTATTTACCGCTGGTAATCTGTCTTACCAGCAGCCCATGCCCCGTCACGTCCTCGGCCCGGGAAATGGCCTGGATCACCAGCAACCGATTGCCGGAGCCGGCCAGGAAGGTCGAGTTCAAGGTCTTGCCGCCGCCCATGCTCGCGGTGGCATCAATCTGGCGCAGGCCTACGCCTTTGATCAGCAGTTTCTTTTGCGACAGTTTCTTGTAGTCCGGCAGGCTGGTGCCGACGTCCTTGAGGAAACCTTCAACCGCGCTATCGAGAAACAGCGGTTCGTCGTCCTTCAGGTCGATACCATCGTTGCGCAGGGTCTGGGCCACAACCACCACGCTTTTTGACGCCTGGTTGATGTACATCGTGCCGTTGGCGCCAGCGGTACCCTGGGCTTGCGCGCCAGCGGGCAAGGCGTCGGCGACATAGCCTTTGGGCAGGGTGAAGGTGAATTTGCCGTCGAGGGTCGAGACGATCTGGAAGTCGTCCGGTTGCGCAGTGGCCGGCTTGGCTGCCGCGAACAGCGGGCTGGCGCCCAGGCTGATGGTCAGCGCCAGGGCCAGGCGGGCGGCGGTTTTGCTGAGAATGGCCATGAGGTGGTCCAATGGGTGAACGAAATTGCGACGTATTCTGTCAGAAAATTCGCAATTTCGTTCAGATCCATCCTCAAGTCTTGCCGGACTCTTCCTCAAGACGGTCCATTTCAAACAGACGGGCCAATTCTGCACGAGACTCCTGGGCCGACTGCATCACCTTGGCCGCGTCGTCGTACACCGCGTGTTGGGCGGTCAACAGTTGCAAGTCATGGTGTTTGAAGCGGTTGATCCGCGCATCGGCCTGGGTCTCGCTCAGTCCCAGGCCGACCAGGGTACGGCGGCTCATTTCCAGGCTGGAATAGAAGGTTTCGCGCACCGGTGACGCATCCAGGTCCACCAGGCGATGCACATGCTGGCGGTTACGGGCTCGGGCGATGATCTTCATGTGCGGGTAAAGGTTGCGCACCAGTTCAGCGGTCTTGATATTGATTTCGGGATCATCCATGGCGATCACGAAGTACTCGGCCTGGTCGACCTTTGCCGCATGCAGGATCTCTGGCCGCTGCGGATCACCGTAGAACACCGGCATGCCGCCGAAACTGCGGGTCAGCTCGATGGTTTCCACCGAGGTGTCGAGGGCGATAAACGAAATGTTTTGCGCCCGTAGGATCCGTGCCACGATCTGCCCCATACGGCCCATGCCGGCGATCACCACCCGTGGCGCATCGCTCTCGATGGCGCGGTACTCTTCTGGCACTTCCACCGGCTTGGCCTTGGGCCTGAACAGTTTCGGGCACAGCAGCAACAGCAGGGGCGTGAGGGCCATGGACAGGGTGATGGTCAGCACCAGCACGTCGTACAGGTGCGGGGCGAACAGGCCCTGGTCGCGGCCGATCTTGAACACCACGAAGGCAAACTCACCACCGGCCGCCAGCACCACACCCAGGCGTACTGCGCTCTCGCGGTTCAGTTCGCCGACCATCTGCCCGACCGCGTACAGCAGCGGCAACTTGATAGCGATCAGCAGCAGGGTCAGCCCCAGCACCACAAAGGGCGTGCTGAACAACAGGCCGATGTTGGCGCCCATGCCCACGCTGATAAAGAACAGCCCCAGCAACAGGCCTTTGAACGGCTCGATTTGCGACTCCAGCTCGTGGCGGTACTCCGAGTCGGCCAGCAGCAGGCCGGCGAGGAACGCGCCGAGGGCCATGGACACCCCCACCAGCTCCATCAGCCAGGCGGTGCCGATCACCACCAGCAGCGCCGTGGCGGTGGACACTTCGCGCAGGCCGGTCTTGGCGACGATACGAAACACCGGCCGCAGCAGGTAGCGGCCACCGATGATCACCACGGCGATGCTGCCCAATACCTGCAAACCGTGGTTCAGGTCCTGGGCGGCGGTGGTGGTGTGGTCGCTGCCGGCCAGCAGCGGCACCATGGCGATCAGCGGGATTGCCGCGATGTCCTGGAACAGCAGGATCGCAAAGGCCAGGCGCCCGTGGGGGCTGTTCAGTTCCTTGCGTTCGGCCAGGCTTTGCAGGCCGAAGGCGGTGGAGGACAACGCCAGGCCCAAGCCCAGCACAATGGCGCTGTTCCACGACTGGCCAAATGCCCAGAGTGCCACTGCGCCCATCACCATGGCGGTCAACAGCACTTGCGCCAGACCCACGCCAAACACCGCCTTGCGCATCACCCACAGGCGTTTGGGCGATAGCTCCAGGCCGATGATGAACAGCAACAACACCACCCCCAGCTCGGAGAACTGCGCGACGCTTTGTGGGTTGCCTATCAGTCCCAGTACCGAGGGGCCGATAATCACGCCGGCGAACAGATAGCCCAGCACCGCACCCAGTTTCAGGTGCTTGGCCAGGGGCACGGTGAGCACCGCGGCCAACAGGAACACCACGGCCGCTTGTAACAGGTTGCCTTCATGGGGCATCGCTTACTCCAGGATCTTTGAGGCGAATCGACAGGGCGCTATTAGAGCGCGATTTGGCGTTTTTGAATCTGAATTTTTACTAAAACCATGGCCAAGCGGGTGCTTCAGTCATCAGCCGGTTGCTGTCTACAACCCTCCACGCAGGGCGTGTTCTTGTTACTATCGCCCCCCGACGCCACCAGGAGCCACCGCCTCATGCAACACCAGTGGGATGAAATGCACCGCACCCGCAAGCCCTCGTTCGTGCTGTGCGGCGAGCCCCGGGGACAGGTGCTCAATCTCTATGTCCATGGCTATTCCGCGTTTTTCAACCCGCAACAGTTGGCCAGTTTCCAGGCGCAACTGGCGGGGATCGAGGGTTCGACCAACCTGATGCTGTTCTGGCCGGCCGGGCATTTCCTGGAAAACCTGTTCGCCCCCTTCAAGGACATCATCGCCTCGATGCTCGGCGGCGGCACCCTGGGCGCGGCGACCGTGGGCCTGGGCAAGGCGGTGGGCTATTTTCTCGATCACTACAAAAGTGTCGAAGCGCGGGTGGACGAAGTGGCCAGGACACTGCTGGTGGAGTTGGCCAACTACCTGCATGCCGAATCCATCGAGGTGCGCCAGATCAACCTGATCGGCCATTCCCTGGGCGCCCGCCTGCTGGTCAAGAGCCTGCTGGCCAGCCCCGAGCTGGCCCGGGAGCTGCCGCTCAATCACCTGTTGTTGATGGGTGGGGCGATTTGCACGTCCAGCCCCTGGGAGCAGGTGTCGGCGCCGCTCAAGGGGCGGGTGATCAACTGCCACTCCAGCAAGGACTGGGCCCTGGCGCTCAAGCCGGATACCGAGCGCTGCATTGGTCGCTATGCGATTCCCTTGACGCCATCCCTCAAGGGCAAAGTGACCAACGTGCATCTGGTCACTTTCGATCACGCTGCCTACTGGCCGCAGTTGCAGACTGTGGTGCAGTACACCGACTTGCTGCACGAGCGCCGCGGCATGATCCGTGCGGACCAGCGCAGTGCCGAGGTGCGTTTTGCCGAGGAAGACGTGGACCTGTTCCCGGTGCTGCGCCAGGCACGGGCGCCAGAATTGCAGTTTCTCGCCGAGCTGATGGCCGCCAAGCGCAGCGCGACCATCGATGCGCAGGTGCGCGACCCATTGCAGTTGGCTATCGAGTTGCAGCGTATGGGCGGTGACAGCTTTATGAACCTGGCCCGTGGGCATGGGGTGAGTTATCGCCAATTGGCCCAGGACGTGGCTTTGCGCGTCGGTCTCAAGTTTGACCAGCCCATCGACAGTGTGGCCCTGGTGAGCCTGGAAGAGCGGGTCGCCGAGACCCTGATCGAGCAATACAAGGATAAACTCAGCCTGGCCGACCGCGCAGTGTTCGAGGCCGAACTCAGGGCTGCGGCGCAAAAGGAGCAGGGGTTTTTCAACCGTGTCGATGTCGCTCGTTCGGCCACCACCGCCTTGAGCGGTACGGCGCTGGCCGGGCTGACCGGGTTTATCCTGCGCCGAGGTGCGGCCACGGCGATCCCGGTGGTGGGGCAGGCGCTGGCGGCGGCCATGCTGCTGGTGAGCGGGGTGCGGGCGTTTTCCGGGCCGGCGTATTCCATCACGACCCTGGCGGTGCTGGTGCTGGGGGTGATTCGCCAGCGCATGGAGCGTGAGGCGCTGAATCAGGAGATGGACCTGGTGGTGCAGGTGGTCGAGGCCTTTGATCTACCTCGGGAAACGCTGATGCGCACGGTCGCTCCGGACTGCTAAGCTGCGTCCTTGTCCTGTGTGTTTGCCTGGTACCCCGCGTGAAATTCAGCCTGCCGAAAATTGCCACTGCCCCGTTCTGCCCGCCAGAAGTGGCGGGCACCATCCCCGTTGATCCCCGCGCGTCGTTTTTCAAACGGGTGCTGCAGTTTGCCGGCCCCGGCCTGCTGATTTCCATCGGCTACATGGACCCCGGCAACTGGGCCACGGCCATCGAGGCCGGGTCGCGCTATGGCTACAGTCTGTTGTTCGTGGTGTTGCTCGCCAGCCTGGCGGGGATGGCGGTGCAATGCCTGTGTTCACGGCTGGGCATCGCCACCGGCAAGGACCTGGCGCAGTTGTGCCGCGAGCGCTACAGCCAGCGCTCCGCGCGCACGCAATGGGTGCTGGCGGAAATCTCGATCATCGCCACCGACCTGGCCGAAGTCCTTGGCTGCGCCCTGGCGTTCCATCTGCTGCTGGGGGTATCGCTGACCACCGGCATTGTCATCACCGCGTTTGACACGTTGCTGATCCTGGCCTTGCAAAACCGTGGCTTCCGGCGCCTGGAGGCGATCATGTTGGCGCTGGTGGCGACCATCGGCGTGTGCTTCTTCGTCGAACTGGTGCTGATCAAACCCTATTGGCCGGACGTCTTGCGTGGTTTCACACCGTCGCTCTCGGCGATCAGCGATGCCGCGCCGCTGTACCTGGCCATCGGCATCCTCGGGGCCACGGTAATGCCCCACAACCTGTACCTGCACACGTCCATCGTGCAAACCCGCCTGTTCGGCCAGGACCTGGCCAGCCGCCAGGATGCGGTCAAGCTGGCGCGCATCGACACCATCGGCTCCCTGGCCCTGGCCTTGCTGGTCAACGCCGCGATCCTGGTGCTGGCGGCTGCGGCGTTCCACCAGACCGGCCATACCGAGGTCGTGGAAATCCAGGATGCCTACCATCTGCTGGATCCGCTGGTGGGCGGCGCCTTCGCCAGTATCCTGTTCGGCATTGCCTTGCTGGCGTCCGGGCAAAGCTCGACCTTCACCGGCACCATCGCCGGCCAGGTGATCATGGAGGGCTACCTCAACCTGCGCATTCCCTGCTGGCAACGCCGCCTGATCACCCGTGGCCTGGCGCTGATCCCGGCGTTCCTCGGGGTGTGGTTGATGGGGGACGATGCCATTGGCAAGTTGCTGATCCTCAGCCAGGTGGTGCTCAGCCTGCAGTTGCCCTTTGCCCTGTATCCACTGATCCGCATGACCGGCGACCGGCAATTGATGGGGCCTTTCGTCAATCGCCTGCCCACCAGGATCCTGGCCTGGAGTCTGTTCAGCGTGATCAGCGGCGCCAATGCCTGGCTGATCGGCCAGTGGCTGTTCTGATTCAGCGGTCCCGGTAAGGGACGCTGTCGAAGCGTTCGACAAAAAAGTCGATGATGGATCTGCCGGGTAATGGAGGAAGGCGCAGCGCCTTGAAACTCAATTCGTTGAAGTTCTGCATGATGACTCCAAGCTGTGCGTATAACGCAAAAGTGTTATTCGGATACCCCTATTTATTGCACAGCAGTGCCACCGGATAATGCGCGTCATTGTTCTTCTCTGGCAGATAGGTGGTGCATGCAAACTTCTTCGCTTGAGGCGGTGGGCCGCCCACCAATGGCACGAGCGCCGACAGGCAGCGTAAGCTGGCCTCCCTTTTCCTCATGTTGTGGAGTTTTATCGTGGCCAAAGCCGCTGCTTTTATTGAAATTCCGGCCTCGGCCGACGACGTCTGGCACCTGGTCGGCGGCTTCAACTCGTTGCCCGATTGGCTGCCCCTGATTGCCAAGAGCGAACCGGGCGAAGGTGGGCGTGTGCGTCATCTGCAAACCGTGGATGGCGCGGTGGTGGTCGAGCATCTGCAGACCTTTGATAACGCTGCGCGCACCTACAGTTACACGATCAGTGAATCGCCGTTCCCGGTGAGCGCGTATCTGGCGACCTTGCAGGTTGAAGCGCTGGGTGAGCACTCGGCCAAAGTCACGTGGTCAGGTGTGTTCACCCCGATCGCCGGTGTGACCGAGGCTGAGGTCGAAGCGCTGTTCAGCGGCGTTTATACCGGTGGTGTCGAGGCCTTGCGCAAAAATTTCCCGGCCTGACTTTGTAGGCGCTGGCAAGCCGGCGCCTACAGTGGGTTTTTTTGGCGGCATTCCAGGGTCAATCGCGCGCCGCCGCGCTCGCTGCTGCCGACTTCCAGTCCAAAGCCATGCAGGTTGATGATCGCCGCCACAATCGACAGGCCCAGGCCAAAGCTGCCCTGTTGCTGGCCGTCATCGACCCGGTAAAAACGCTGGAACACCGCGGCCCGCTCTGCTTCTGGAATCCCCGGGCCGGAGTCCAATACGTCGATGCGCGTACAGCCTGATTCGTTGCTCCCTCGCACAATCACTTCGCCGCCCGGCGGGGTGAACTTGATCGAGTTACTCAGCAGGTTGGCCAGCGCTTCGAACAGCAGCGCGCGGTCGCCATTAATTGGCGGCAATGCTTCGGGGACCTGCAACAGCAGCGCCAACTGGCCTTCTTCCGCCAACGGCAGGTAGAAGTCATGGAGTTCCTGAAGCAACGGCAGGGGATCGAACACCAGGAAGCCGGAGCGTCGTTGCCGGTCTTCCAGTTCGGAAATGCGCAGCAAGCCGCGAAAGCGCGCCATCAGTGTATCGGTCTCGCTGATCACTTCATCGAGTTGCAAGGCCAGGGGCGAGTGTCCATCGGCCTGTTGCTTGATCCGGTACAACTGCGCACGCAAGCGGGTCAGTGGGGTACGCAGGTCGTGGGCAATGTTGTCGCACACGCCCTTGACCTCGTTCATCAGTTTTTCGATGCGCCCGAGCATGGCGTTGACGATGGCAGCCAGCATGTCCAGTTCGTCACGACGGTTGGACAGCGGCAGGCGATGGGTCAGGTCGCCGGCGACAATGGCTTCGGCGCTGGCCTGGATTGCGCGAATCCGGCGCAACGGGCGCCGGCGCAGCAGATGCCAGCCGGCGACGCCGGGGATAATGGTCAGGGAGATCGCCCAAAGCAGGGCTTGCAGGATGATCCGGGTCACGCCCAGCAACGAGCCGTTATCGCGCACCAGTACTAGCCAGCGACCATCCTGGGTCTGGGTCGCTACGGCGTCGCAGCTGCCCAGGGGCAGTTTCGGATCATCCGATTCGATGCAGTTGGCCAAGGCATGGATGCGCCCGTCCAGGGCCAAGCCTGCTGGAATCTGCTGGATCGGGCCACTGAGTGGGCGTTGTTGCCCATCGAACAGGCCATAGGCGTCGATGCCCTTCATGTCGAAGGTCATGCTGGTGGCCAGGGCTTCATCCAGTTGTGCGCCTTCGAACCGCTGGAACAGGTGCTGGCGTTGCATCAACGAGTGGCGCGAAAGGTCGCCCAGGTATCCCGAGACCTCGTAGTACAACACCCCCATGAGGATGCAGCTCCAGGCCACGAACAGTGAGCTGTACAGCGCCAGCAACCGGCTGCTGGACGAGCGCCAGCCGTTAGACGGGTTCAGCAATGACATAGCCCGAGCCTCGTACCGTGCGAATCAGCGGCGTCTGGCCCGGTGGGTCGATTTTCTTGCGCAGGCGGCCGATGTGTACGTCGATCAGGTTGGTGCCCGGGTCGAAGTGATAACCCCAGACTTCCTCGAAGATCATCATCCGCGAGAGGATTTGCCCGGTGTTGCGCATCAAGAACTCCAGCAGCTTGTACTCGGTGGGCAGCAGGCTCAAAGGCTGCTCGGCGCGGCTGGCTTCACGGCTGATCAGGTTCAATTCCAGGTCGGCCACGCGCAGTGCGGTTTGCGCAGCCTTCACCGCATTGTTGCGGCGCAGCAGCACCTCGACCCGGGCCGCCATCTCGTCGGAGGCGAAGGGTTTGGTCAGGTAGTCATCCCCACCGGCCCGCAAGCCGCGGACCCGTTCATCCACGTCGGAAAGGGCGCTGATCATCAGGATCGGCGTCGACACGCCGAGGGTGCGCAGGGTGGTGACGATGGCCAGGCCATCGAGCTCCGGGAGCATGCGATCGAGGGTGATCAGGTCGTAATCGCCGCTGACGGCCCGGCTCAGTCCTTCGCGGCCGTTATCTACCCAGTCCACGTCCAGTCCATGACTGCTCAGCTCGGCGACGATCTCGCGGGCCGTCACAGAGTCGTCTTCGATGGTCAAAATACGGGGCATGGGGGCTACCTGGTCACTCTGGAGTGAGGCATTTTGCCAAGAAATGATAGCGAGGTTTCTAAAAGAAAATTCATGTAGGCAATTCTCACGGCCACCTCGGCCAAAATGTAGGAGCGGGCCTTTTTAGTCGTCGAACCCCACCTGTTCGTGAATCTCATCGACCTTCAGCTCCAGCCGGTACGCCACGGCAATAAACAGCGCCTGGCACAGGCACAGCGTTGCGCTCAACGAGCGAAACGCGAACGACGACCCTTCATTGACCAGTAACACCGCGTTGGCCCGCTTGGCCAGCGGCGACAGGTTGCTGTCGGTGATGATCAGCGTCTTGGCCTGGTGGTGCTGGGCGATGCGCAGGCAGTGCTGGGTTTCCTTGCCGTAGGGCGTGAAGCTGATGGCGATCACCAGATCATTGGCGCGTACGCTGCGCATCTGTTCGCGGTAGCTGCCGCCCAGGCCCGAGACCAGGTGGATGCGCTTGTTGGTGTGTTGCAGGTTGTAGACCAGGTAGTCGGCCACCGCAAACGAGCGGCGTACGCCAACCACGTAGATATTGTCGGCGTTGACCACCAGGTCCACGGCTTTCTCGAAGGCCGCGTCGTCCAGTTCCAGGCCCAGGCGCTCGATGCCGGACAGCGTGGCGCTCACGCACTCGCGGGCGAGGTCGCCGCCGCTGGCTTTCTGCGACTTGTTGGCGATCATGCTGCGGATGCGCTGCTGGTAGTTCTGCACCGGCGTGGTCTTGTGGGTATACGCCTCGCGAAACAGCGCCTGCATTTCACTGAAGCCACTGAAACCAAAACGCTGGGAAAAACGCACGATGGCCGACGGATGGACTTCGCATTCCCGGGCGATATCGCTGATGCGGTCGACCATGATCCGATCGCTCTGCTGGCTCATGTAGCTGGCGATGCGCTTGAGCTGGCGGGGCAGGCTTTCGTATTCGTCGGTGATCAACTGCAACAGACGTTCGGCATTGATCGGAGGATTGGCGAGAGCGTCGGTCTCGGCGCAAGACTGCTGATCGGTGCGGGACATAAGCAATCCTTCTGGCTTGTTCTTACAGGGCAGGTGACGGGCACGGTGCCCCTGACAATAGGTCAATGGGCGCAAGTCTACAGGGAAGGCACCAAAAAATACCTTAATGGAAAATATATTCCACATAAAATATTTATAGAATAAATATTGATTGATGGCGCCGGACGTCCTAGTCTGCATCCACCAAGAGCGTCGCCGTTTTGACGGCAGGCGCGGGCTGATAAAAATAACAGGAGCCAGCATGGGCCAGACTCGTTTTGCCAGTGGGCGTCAATTGGATCTGATTTGTCTCGGGCGCCTGGGCGTCGACCTGTACGCGCAGCAAGTCGGGGCGCGGCTGGAGGATGTCTCAAGCTTCGCCAAGTACCTGGGTGGATCTTCCGCCAATATCGCTTTTGGCACGGCGCGACTGGGGCTCAGGTCGGCGATGTTGAGCCGGGTCGGCGACGATCACATGGGGCGTTTCCTGGTGGAGTCGTTGGTACGTGAAGGCTGTGATGTGAGTGGCATCACTGTCGACCCACAACGCCTGACCGCCATGGTCCTGCTGGGCCTCAAGGACCGCGAAACCTTCCCGTTGGTGTTCTATCGCGAAAACTGTGCGGACATGGCCCTGCGCGCCGAAGATATCAGCGAAGCCTTCGTTGCCAGCAGCAAGGCGCTGCTGATCACCGGCACTCACTTTTCTACCGACGGCGTGTACCAGGCCAGCCTCCAGGCCCTGGATTACGCCGAGCGGCACGGCGTCAAGCGTGTGCTGGATATCGACTATCGCCCGGTGCTCTGGGGGCTGGCGGGCAAGGCCGACGGCGAGACCCGTTTTGTCGCCGACCAGAATGTCAGCCAGCATGTGCAGGGCATCCTCGGGCGTTTCGACCTGATTGTGGGCACCGAAGAAGAGTTCCTGATTGCCGGCGGTAGCGCGGATCTGCTCGACGCTTTGCGCACGGTGCGGCGCCTGACGACGGCGACATTGGTGGTCAAGCTCGGCCCGCAGGGTTGCACGGTGATCCACGGCGAGATCCCGGCACGGTTGGCAGACGGTGCGATTTACCCTGGCGTGCGCGTTGAGGTGCTCAATGTACTGGGGGCCGGCGATGCGTTTATGGCGGGGTTCCTCAGTGGTTGGCTGAACGAGGCCAGTGATGAGCGTTGCTGCCAGTTGGCCAATGCCTGCGGCGGTTTGGTGGTGTCGCGCCATGCCTGCGCCCCGGCAATGCCGACCCCGGCGGAACTCGAATACCTGTTCAACAGCCCGGTGCCCATCACCCGGCCGGACCTGGACCCGGTACTGCAACGTTTGCATCAGGTCAGCGTGCCGCGCAAAAACTGGAAGCAACTGTTTGTGTTTGCCTTCGATCATCGCTGGCAACTGGTGGAGCTGGCGCAAAAAGGTGGCCAGGACCCCGCGCGGATCAGCGCTATCAAGCAGCTGTTTATCCAGGCGGTCGAGCGCGTCGAAGGCAAGCTGCGCGAGCAGGGCGTCGAGGCCGATGTGGGCATTTTGGCCGACCAGCGTTTTGGCCAGGATGCGTTGAACGCCGCCACTGGCCGTGGCTGGTGGGTCGCGCGCCCGGTAGAGGTCCAGGGCTCGCGGCCGTTGGCGTTCGAGCATGGCCGTTCGATTGGCAGCAACCTGATCGCCTGGCCCCAGGAGCAGATCATCAAGTGCCTGGTGCAGTTTCACCCCGACGACGAGCCGTTGCTGCGCCTTGAGCAGGAAGCCCAGCTCAAGGGCCTGTACCAGGCAGCGCAAACCAGCGGCCATGAACTGCTGCTGGAAGTGGTGCCACCCAAGGATCATCCTTCGACCTACCCGGATGTGCTCTATCGCAGCCTCAAGCGCTTGTACAACCTGGGCATCTACCCGGCGTGGTGGAAGATCGAGGCGCAGACTGCCGAGCAGTGGCGCAAGCTCGATGAGCTGATCGAGGCGCGCGATCCCTATTGCCGGGGCGTGGTATTGCTGGGCCTCAATGCTCCGGCGCAATCCTTGGCCGAGGGCTTCCAGCAGGCGGGCCAGAGCCGGACCTGCCGTGGGTTTGCCGTGGGCCGCACGATCTTCCAGGAGCCGAGCAGGGCGTGGCTGGCGGGTGAAATTGACGATGAAACGCTGATCCAGCAAGTGCAGCAGATCTTCGAGCAATTGATCCAGGCCTGGCGCAGCTCCAGAGTTTAAACACGATCAACTGTAGGAGCTGGCTTGCCTGCGATAACGGTCTGTCAGATACACATTAAGTGCCTGACCCACCGCTATCGCAGGCAAGCCAGCTCCCACAGAAGCAGATTTCAGCAGCCTTAAGGTTAAAACAATAAAAGGTGCAGCCATGCCCGCAATCCGTATTGGCATCAACCCCATCTCCTGGAGCAACGACGACCTGCCGGCCCTGGGCGGCGAGACGCCCTTGAGCACTGCGCTCAGCGAAGGCAAGGCCATCGGCTACGAAGGTTTCGAACTCAACGGCAAGTTCCCCAAGGACGCCAAGGGCGTGGGCGATGTGTTGCGTCCCTACGATCTGGCGCTGGTCTCCGGCTGGTACTCCAGCCGCCTGGCCCGACGCTCGGTGGCCGAGGAAATCGACGCCATCGCCAGCCATGTGCAACTGCTGCGCGAGAACGGTGCCACGGTGCTGGTCTACGGTGAAGTGGCCGACTCGATCCAGGGCTCGCCGGTCCGCCTGATCGAACGCCCGCGTTTCCACAGTGAGCAGGCGTGGCAGGCCTACGCCGACAAGCTCACCGAGCTTGCGCGTTTTACCCTGTCCCAGGGCGTGCGCCTGGCCTATCACCACCATATGGGCGCTTATGTCGAATCCCCGGAAGACATCGACACCTTGATGCGCCTCACCGGCCCGGAGGTCGGCCTGCTGTTTGATTCGGGGCACTGTTACATGGGCGGCGGCGAGCCGATCGAGGTGCTGCGCAAGCACCTGGTGCGTATCTGCCATGTGCATTTCAAGGATGTGCGCAAGCCGGTGGTGCAACTGGCGCGCAACCAGATGTGGAGCTTCCCCGACTGTATCGTCAACGGCACCTTCACCGTACCGGGGGATGGCGACATCGACTTCGCCGAGTTGCTGGACGTACTGCTGGGCGCCGGTTACAGCGGTTGGCTGGTGGTGGAGGCCGAGCAGGATCCGGCCGTGGCGCCCAGCTATATCTATGCAAAAAAAGGCTTTGATACCTTACGTGCGCTGTTGGATGCGAGGGCCGGACAATGAGCCTGTTGGTCAAAAGCACGCCGCACGGGCAAACCATGGTCGCGCTGCCAGCAGGCGGCCTGGAGTATGTGGGGTTTGCCGCTTACCGCCTGGGCCTGGGGCAAACGCTGCCGGTCAGTGCCGACGACAAAGAGTTGTGCCTGGTACTGCTCAGTGGCCGAGTGACGATCGAAGGCGAGGGCTTCAGTTGGCAGAACCTCGGGGATCGCCAGTCAGTGTTCGAGGATAAATCGCCGTTCGCAGCCTATCTGCCGCCCAACACGGTGGCCCAGGTGACAGCCCTGAGCGATGTGCAGATCGCCGTCTGTGCCGCGCCGGGCTCTACCGCCGCCGGTCTGGCGCCCCGGCTGATCCGCCCCGAGCACTGCCGGCGCAGCGTGCGCGGCAAAGGGGCCAACACCCGCTATGTCTGCGACATCCTGCCCGACAGCGAACCGGCCCATTCGCTGCTGGTGGTGGAGGTGCGCACGCCGTCCGGGCATTCGTCCAGCTACCCGCCGCACAAGCACGACACCGATGACCTGCCGCACCAGAGCTTTCTCGAAGAAACCTACTACCACCAGATCAACCCATCCCAGGGTTTTGTCTTCCAGCGGGTGTACACCGACGACCGCAGCATCGACCAGGCCATGGCCGTGGAAAACCACGACCTGGTGGTGGTGCCCAAGGGCTATCACCCGGTCAGCGTGCCGTATGGCTATGAGTCGTATTACTTGAACGTGATGGCCGGTCCCAAGCGCGCCTGGCACTTTCACAACGACCCGCAGCACAGTTGGTTGCTGGATCTTTAACAACGCCAAATCCAAAAGACACGGGTGCCAAACATGACCACAACCCGATTGACCATGGCCCAGGCCCTGGTGAAGTTCCTCGATAACCAGTACATCGAAGTCGATGGCGTGCAGAGCAAGTTCGTCGCTGGGGTGTTCACCATCTTCGGCCACGGCAATGTGCTGGGCCTGGGCCAGGCCCTGGAGCAGGACAGTGGCGACCTGGTGGTGCACCAGGGCCGCAACGAACAGGGCATGGCCCATGCCGCGATTGGCTTTGCCAAGCAGCATCTGCGGCGCAAGGTCTACGCCTGTACGGCGTCGGTCGGCCCCGGCGCGGCCAATATGCTCACCGCCGCCGCGACCGCCACCGCCAACCGCATCCCGCTGTTGCTGCTGCCGGGTGATGTGTATGCCTGCCGCCAGCCGGACCCGGTGTTGCAGCAGATCGAACAATTCCATGACCTGAGCATCAGCACCAACGACGCGTTTCGCGCCGTGAGCAAATACTGGGACCGTATCAACCGCCCCGAGCAGTTGATGAGTGCGGCAATCCACGCCATGCGCGTGTTGACTGACCCGGCCGAAACCGGCGCCGTGACCCTGGCCTTGCCCCAGGATGTGCAGGCCGAGGCCTGGGATTACCCCGATTACTTCCTGCAAAAACGCGTGCACCGCCTGGACCGTCGCCCGGCCACCGAAGCGATGCTGCGCGAGGCTGCCGCGCTGCTCAAGTCCAAGCGCAAGCCACTGATTATCTGCGGTGGCGGGGTCAAGTACTCCGGCGCGAATGCGGCGCTGCAAGCGTTTGCCGAGCGTTTTCAGATCCCCTTTGCCGAGACCCAGGCCGGCAAGAGCGCAATCGTCTCCAGCCACCCCTTGAATGTCGGCGGTATCGGTGAAACCGGTTGCCTGGCCGCCAACCTGCTGGCCCGCGACGCCGACCTGATCATCGGCATTGGCACGCGCTATACCGATTTCACCACCTCATCGAAATCGCTGTTCCAACACCCCGAGGTGCAGTTTCTCAACCTCAATATCAGCCCCGGCGATGTCCTGAAGCTCGACGGCGTGCAGGTGCTGGCAGATGCCAGGCTGGGGCTGCAGGAATTGACCGGCGCCCTGGGCGATTACTGCGCGCAATGGGGCGAGCAGCCACGCCAGGCCCGTGCGCAACTGGATGCCGAAGTGGACCGGGTCTATCAGGCGCGCTACACCGACGCCGACTTCACCCCCGAGATCAATGACCACATGGACCCGGCGGTACTGCGCGAGTTTATCGAACTGACAGGCTCCTGCCTGACCCAAAGCCAGGTGTTGGGCGTGCTCAACGACACCCTGGCCGACGATGCGGTAATTGTCGCCGCTGCCGGCAGCCTGCCGGGGGATTTGCAGCGCAGCTGGCGCAGCAAGGGGGTCAACACCTACCACGTCGAGTACGGTTATTCGTGCATGGGCTATGAGATCAACGCAGCCCTGGGCGTGAAACTGGCCGAGCCGGCGCGTGAGGTCTACGCCCTGGTCGGCGATGGCTCCTACATGATGCTGCATTCGGAGCTGGCGACCTCGATCCAGGAGCGGCGCAAGATCAACGTGGTGCTGCTGGACAACATGGCCTTCGGGTGCATCAACAACCTGCAGATGGGCAACGGCATGGACAGCTTCGGCACCGAGTTCCGCTTCCGCAACCCTGATAGCGGCAAGCTCGATGGCGGCCTGGTGCCGGTGGATTTCGCCATGAGCGCGGCGGCCTATGGTTGCAAGACTTATAAGGTCACGACGATTGCGCAACTGCACGCCGCGTTGGCCGATGCACGCGAGCAGAGCGTGTCGACCCTAATCGATATCAAGGTCCTGCCCAAGACCATGATCCACGGCTACCTGTCGTGGTGGCGGGTCGGTGTGGCGCAGGTGTCCACCAGCGCGCGCACCAACGCCTGCGCCAAACAACTCAATGAACGCCTGGCCAAGGCCCGGCAGTACTGACAATAAGAGGAGTGTTGCCATGTCTTTGAAGTTGGGTGTGATCGGTACGGGCGCCATCGGCCGCGACCATATTCGCCGTTGCAGCCAGACCTTGCTCAACAGCCAGGTGGTGGCGGTCACCGATATCAACCTTGAACAGGCGGCCCAGGTGGTGGCGGAGCTGCAACTCAATGCCGAGGTGTACGCCGACGGTCATGCACTGATCAATTCGGCGCAGGTCGAGGCGGTGCTGGTTACCTCTTGGGGGCCGAGCCATGAGGAGTTTGTACTGGCGGCGATTGCTGCGGGCAAGCCGGTGTTCTGTGAAAAGCCGCTGGCGGTCACTGCCCAGGGTTGTCGCCACATCGTCGAGGCGGAAGTGGCCCATGGTAAGCGCCTGGTCCAGGTCGGTTTCATGCGCCCGTACGACCAGGGTTATCAAGCCCTCAAGGCGGTCATCGACAGCGGCCAGATCGGTGAGCCGCTGATGCTGCACTGCGCCCACCGCAACCCGACGGTGGGCGAGAACTACAACACCAGCATGGCCATTACCGACACCTTGATCCACGAACTGGACGTGCTGCGCTGGTTGCTGGCCGATGACTATGTATCGGTACAGGTGGTGTTCCCGCGTAAAACCAGCAAGGCCCTGAGCCATTTGCGCGACCCGCAGATCGTGCTGTTGGAAACCGCCAGGGGCACGCGGATTGATGTGGAAGTGTTTGTGAACTGCCAGTACGGCTACGACATCCAGTGCGAAGTGGTGGGGGAGACCGGTATTGCCAAATTGCCGGAGCCGTCCCAGGTGCAATTGCGCAGCGGCGCCAAGCTGTCGAATGCGATTCTGATGGATTGGAAAGATCGCTTTATCGCCGCCTATGACGTCGAGTTGCAGGCCTTTATCGATGGTGTGCGTGCCGGCCAGGTGGGTGGGCCATCGGCGTGGGATGGCTTTGCCGCAGCGGTGGCGGCGGATGCGTGTATCGAGGCCCAGGGCAGTGGGCAGATCGTCAAGGTCAGCCTGCCGGATCGCCCTGCGTTCTACGGCTAGCGCCTCCCATTTCACAGGTGAAACGCGGTCGTTGTAGGAGCTGGCTTGCCTGCGATGGCGGTAGATCAGTCAAGTATTTCTAACCTGATCCACCGCCATCGCAGGCAAGCCAGCTCCTACATTTTGATGGGGTTTGCACCTCAAGCAAGGAGTTGGTTCATGCGCATCGGACTGGTTGGATACGGCCACGGTGGCCGTTTTTTTCATGCCCCGCTGATCGCCACATTGCCCGGGGCGACGTTTGTCGGTGTGGTGACTCGCTCGCCTGAGCGGCGCCAGCAACTGGCGACGGAGCATCCCGGATTGCCGGCATTCGACAGCATCGCGCAGATCGTTGAGGCCGGGGTGGATGTGCTGGTGATTTCCACCACGCTCAAGGGCCGCCCGGCCCTGGTGCTGGAGGCCATTGAATATGGTGTGGCGGTGGTCAGCGACAAACCGTTTGCCAGCAATGCCGAGCAGGCCCAGGCGCTGATCACCGCAGCCGAACGTGAAGGGGTGAAACTCAGCGTCTACCAGAACCGGCGTTGGGACTCGGATTACCTCACCTTGCGCAAGCTGATCGACGCTGGCGCCCTGGGCACCATCACCCGCTTTGAATCCCGAGTGGAGCGCTACAACCCGCAAGCGGTGGGCAATGCCAGCGGCGGCGGGTTCCTGCGGGATCTGGGCAGCCACTTGGTGGACCAGGCTTTGCAGTTGTTTGGCCCGGTGGAGCGGGTGTTTGCGCAATTGCAGTACAGCGCCGAGCATCCCACGGTCGATCATGGTTTTTTTGTCTGCCTGACCCATGCCAACGGGGTGATTTCCCACCTGTGGGGCAGCGCCCTGCAAAACAGCCAGGCCCCGCGTTTTCGGGTTAATGGCACGGCGGGTTGCTACACCGTCGAGGGCCTGGACGGCCAGGAAGAAGCGCTGATGGCTGGCAAGAGCCCGAAGACCGAAGGCGAGCACTGGGGCGCCGAAGAACATCGGCGCTGGGGCTGGTTTGAGCAAGGGGCGGAACGCGAGCGGATCCCCTCGCAAAAGGGCGCCTGGAACGAGTTCTACCGGCAGTTGCAACGTGCTGTGCAAGGCCTCGGCGCACTGCCGGTGGAGGCCCGGGATGCCTGGGAAACCACACGGGTGCTGGATGCCGCCAGGCTCAGCGCCGAGCACCGGCAAGTGGTAGAGATGGCCGCGGTGGAAGGGGGTGAACGAAAATAGAATAAAATTCTAAAATGAGTTGATATGGAAATTATTTTCCAATAAAGTCATTCCAGGTTGCTGAAAGTCCGTCTCGGCCTTCCTTTCTAAAGGAGCCGCGGGACTCAACAAAAACAAGATAAAAAAACAACCAGGTACCGTCAGATGAAAATCTCCAACGCTGTACTGCAAGTATTACGTTCTGCCTTCCTGCCCCGCGCACGGCCTTTCTATTTCTCTTTTCTCAATGTCCTTTGCGTCGAAAGCAAGGGCGCCCTGGTGTGCTGCATCCCAGGGGCGCCAGTGGTGCGACTGCCTGCTTCAACACCATCGCTCTGATAAACGCTACGTCCAGAAAACCAACAAGAAAGTGGAGACAGACCGTTCATGAAGACTCAGATCCGTTTCGCCCCGCTGGCCTTGGCGATGCTGCTTGCCAGTGGTGTGGCCGCCGCCGCCGATCTCAAGATTGGCGTCAGCATGTCGCAGTTCGACGACACTTTCCTGACCTACCTGCGTGAAGACATGGACAAGCAAGCCAAGTCCTACCCCAAGGGCGACGGCGTGCAACTGCAATTCGAAGATGCCCGCGCCGACGTGGTCAAGCAACTGAGCCAGGTCGAGAACTTTATCAGCCAGAAAGTCGATGCCATGGTGGTCAACCCGGTGGACACAGCCTCTACCGCACGTATCACCAAGGCTGCGGTGGCGGCCGGCATCCCGCTGGTCTACGTCAACCGCCGCCCGGATCAGACCGATCTGCCCAAAGGGGTGGTGACGGTGACGTCCAATGATGTCGAGGCCGGCAAACTGCAAATGCAGTACCTGGCCGAGAAGATGGGCGGCAAAGGCAAGATCGTGATTCTGCTGGGTGACCTGGCCAACAACTCGACGACCAATCGCACCAAGGGCGTCAAGGAGATCCTCGGTCAATATCCGGACATCAAGGTTGAACAGGAGCAGACCGGGATCTGGCTACGGGACAAAGGCATGACGCTGGTGAACGATTGGTTGACCCAGGGCCGCGAGTTCAATGCGGTGGTCGCCAACAACGATGAAATGGCGATTGGTGCGGCCATGGCGTTGAAAACCGCCGGCGTCAAACCGGGCAGCGTGTTGATTGGCGGTGTCGATGGCACGCCCGACGGGTTGAATGCGATTTCCAAGGGTGAGATGGCGCTCTCGGTGTTCCAGGATGCCAAGGGGCAGGCGGTTGGTTCAGTGGAGGCCGCGGTGAAAATGGCCAGGGGCGAGGCGGTCGAGCAAAACGTCGTGGTGCCTTTCCAACTGATCACCCCGGACAATGTTGCGTCATTCAAGTAGCGTTCAATAACAACAATAAGCCTGCAGGGTGATCACCGTCGCCCTGCTGATGGAGCCCCGATATGCTCGCTCAAGCGACGGCTGCGCAGACCGCCGACCTGGAACAACCCTACCTGCTGGAAATCGCCCATATCAGCAAAGGCTTTCCCGGCGTCGTGGCCCTGGACGATGTGCAATTGCGGGTGCGCCCCGGCTCGGTCCTGGCGCTGATGGGGGAGAACGGTGCCGGCAAGTCGACGCTGATGAAAATCATCGCCGGCATCTACCAGCCCGATGCCGGCGAAATCCGCCTGCGGGGCAAGCCGGTGGTGTTTGATACGCCCCTGGCCGCCTTGCAGTCGGGCATTGCGATGATTCACCAGGAACTCAACCTGATGCCCCATATGAGCATCGCCGAGAACATCTGGATCGGTCGCGAGCAGCTCAATGGCCTGCGGCTGGTCAATCACCGGGCCATGCACCGCTGCACGGCCGAGTTGCTGGCACGGTTGCGGATCAACCTCGATCCTGAGGAACTGGTCGGCAGCCTGAGCATTGCCGAGCGGCAGATGGTGGAGATTGCCAAGGCGGTGTCCTATGACTCTGACGTGCTGATCATGGACGAACCGACGTCGGCAATTACCGATAAGGAAGTGGCCCATCTGTTTTCGATCATTGCCGACCTCAAGGCCCAGGGCAAAGGCATCATCTATATCACCCATAAAATGAATGAAGTGTTTGCCATCGCCGATGAAGTGGCGGTGTTTCGCGACGGCGCCTATATCGGCCTGCAACGGGCCGACAGCATGGACAGCGACAGCCTGATATCGATGATGGTCGGGCGTGAATTGAGCCAACTGTTTCCCGTGCGCGACAAGCCCGTCGGCGAACTGCTGCTGTCGGTGCGCGACCTGCGCCTGGAGGGTGTGTTTGAGGGCGTATCGTTTGATCTGCATGCTGGCGAGATCCTCGGTATTGCCGGGCTGATGGGCTCGGGCCGCACCAACGTCGCCGAAACCCTGTTCGGCATTACCCCAAGCGACGGTGGCGAAATCCGCCTCGACGGCCAGGTGCTGCGCATCAGCGACCCGCATCTGGCCATCAAGCAAGGTTTTGCACTGTTGACCGAGGACCGCAAGCTCAGTGGGCTGTTCCCCTGCCTGTCGGTCCTGGAAAACATGGAGATGGCAGTGCTGCCGCACTACTCGGGCAATGGCTTTATCCAGCAAAAAGCCCTGCGGGCCTTGTGCGAAGACATGTGCCAGAAACTGCGGGTGAAAACCCCTTCCCTTGAGCAGTGCATCGACACCCTGTCCGGCGGCAATCAGCAAAAGGCCTTGCTGGCACGTTGGCTGATGACCAATCCCCGGCTGCTGATCCTCGATGAACCGACCCGTGGCATCGACGTCGGCGCCAAGGCCGAGATCTATCGCTTGATTGCCTTGCTGGCCAGCGAGGGCATGGCGGTGATCATGATTTCTTCGGAACTGCCGGAAGTGCTGGGCATGAGCGATCGCGTCATGGTGATGCACGAAGGCGAGCTGATGGGCACCCTGGACCGGGCCGAGGCCACCCAGGAAAAAGTCATGCAACTGGCTTCCGGTATGACGGCAGTCCACTAACGAATAAAAAGGTGACGGGTAATGAACGCGATACTGGAAAGCAAACCCGAGGAAAAGAAGCCCGCCACGGCACCGGTCAAGAGTCGGCGGCGGTTTCCTACCGAGCTGAGCATTTTCCTGGTGCTGATCGGCATCGGCCTGGTGTTCGAATTGTTTGGCTGGATCGTACGTGACCAGAGCTTCCTGATGAACTCCCAGCGCCTGGTGCTGATGATCCTGCAAGTGTCGATCATCGGCTTGCTGGCGATTGGTGTGACTCAGGTGATCATTACCACGGGGATCGACCTGTCCTCGGGCTCGGTGCTGGCGCTGTCGGCGATGATTGCCGCGAGTCTGGCGCAAACCTCGGATTTTTCCCGTGCGGTGTTTCCTTCGCTGACTGACTTACCAGTGTGGATCCCTGTGGTGGCCGGCCTGGGCGTGGGGTTGCTGGCGGGGGCGATCAACGGCAGCATCATTGCCATTACCGGGATCCCGCCGTTTATCGCCACCCTGGGCATGATGGTCTCGGCCCGTGGCCTGGCGCGTTACTACACCGAAGGCCAGCCGGTGAGCATGCTGTCGGATTCCTACACGGCCATCGGCCATGGCGCGATGCCGGTCATTATCTTCCTGGTGGTGGCGGTGATCTTCCACATTGCCCTGCGCTACACCAAGTACGGCAAGTACACCTATGCCATCGGCGGCAATATGCAGGCGGCGCGCACCTCGGGGATCAACGTCAAGCGCCACTTGATCATTGTCTACAGCATCGCCGGGCTGCTGGCTGGGCTTGCGGGTGTGGTCGCCTCGGCGCGGGCCGCTACCGGGCAGGCGGGGATGGGTATGTCCTACGAGCTGGACGCGATTGCCGCGGCGGTGATCGGCGGCACCAGCCTGGCGGGCGGGGTAGGGCGCATCACCGGCACGGTGATTGGCGCGCTGATCCTCGGGGTGATGGCCAGCGGGTTTACCTTCGTGGGGGTGGATGCGTATATCCAGGACATCATCAAGGGCCTGATCATCGTGGTGGCGGTGGTGATCGACCAGTACCGCAATAAGAAGCAGCGCAAGCGTTAAGCTTCAAGCTGCAAGTGCGGCGGGCTTGACAGCTTGTCGCTTGCAGCTTGCAACTTATAGCTGCTTTATGAAAATTCCTGCTATAAACGCACTCCGATTACCGCCTGCCAAGCCCGTCCTGGTGCCTTTTGGGGGGATGTCGGACAAATTGCCTGTCATTTCAGTTGCTGCGCCCTCAAGTCAGCCGTAGACTGCCGCCCCTCGTAAATTGAGTGCCGGGTGGCGCTTGGAATGGACGGCGCCTTGCCGAGACCTGCAGAGGTCGGCCGGAACGCTCCCTTATTCGCCTTAATGCACGTATTTTTTATAGAGAAATCAATGACAAAGGAAAAGTTGCTGGCCATGCCGGCGGATGACTACATGAATGCCGAACAGCACGCTTTTTTCGAGCAGCTGTTGCAAGACATGAAAGTCGAACACCACGAGCGCATTGAGCAGAACCGCATCGCCATTGAAAGCCTGGACACCCCGGCTGACCCGGCTGACGCCGCTTCGGTAGAAGAAGAGCGCACCTGGCTGGTAAACGCGATTGACCGCGACCAGCGCATGCTGCCGCAACTTGAGCGTGCCCTGGAGCGCATCAAGGAAGATTCCTTTGGCTGGTGTGATGACAGCGGCGAGCCTATCGGCCTCAAGCGCCTGCTGATCAGCCCGACCACCAAGTACTGCATCGAAGCGCAAGAGCGCCACGAGCAAATCGACAAGCATCAGCGCCAAGCCTGATCTGTCCGCCCCTGTAGGAGCGAGCTTGCTCGCGAAAGTCGTCAACGATTACACGTGTATTCTGGATAAACGTGTTGTCCCTGAGTTCTTCGCGAGCAAGCTCGCTCCTACATCAGGTGAGCGTCAGCAACCTCATCCCCCAGTCTATTGATCTGCTGCAAGCCCTAACACCAAAGGCCCATGGATAATGGCCAATTAGTGGCGTTTAATGCAGGCACAATAATGACAAACAGTGGGGTGACAAGCATGGCTGGGGATGGATCTCTGATGGGCGCCGCCGTGGTGCCGCATGCGGTGAGCCGCCAACTGCCTGGTTGGGTGACGCCGTTCCTGCAAAGCATCGCCCTGGTGCTGATACTGTTGGGCCTGGCGTTTGCCGAGCTGTCGATCTACCTCTGTGTGCCCGTCGCCCTGCTGCTGGTCTGGCTGCCACGCCTGAAAAAACCGGCCCGCAGCCTTGCGCCTGATGTGGCCGAGGATGCCATGGGCGCGTTGACTCGCGATCTGTCCTACACCACCAGCCATAATGCGTTGTCAGCGGCTGGCGTGGCCTATTCGGTCAAGCAACTGGCGGCCAGGCTGCAATCGCAATTGGGCGCCGCCCAGCAAATCGTCAGCAGTGCCGAAGTGATGATTGGCACCGAGCAACAGACTTCCCAGCTCAGTCGTGAGGCTCTCGGTGCAGCGGGCCAGGCCCATCAGCGCAGTACCGAGGGGCGGGCGGTGCTGGGGGAATCCATCAGCCGCATGCACCAACTCAGCCAGCGCGCCAGCGACAGTCGCCAATTGATCGAGGCCCTGAGCCAGCGCAGCGAAGAGATCCAGCGCGTGACCCTGGTGATTCAGTCCATCGCCAGCCAGACCAACCTGTTGGCCCTGAATGCCGCGATTGAAGCCGCCCGCGCCGGTGAGCATGGGCGTGGGTTCGCCGTGGTGGCCGATGAGGTGCGTGGCCTGGCGGGCCGTACGGCGACCGCCACCGATGAAGTAGGGGTGATGGTCGCGGACATCCAGCAGCGTACAGCCCAGGTGGTGGAGCAAATTCGCCAACTGTCCGTGGATTTGCAGGCTGGCGTCGAGCAGGTGGAGCACGCCGGCGAGCAACTGGAAAGCATTGCCACGCTGGCGGCGGGAGTGGAAGGCCAGGTCAGCGCGATTGCCCAGGGTACCGAGACCAATCGGGTGCAACTCGACAGCCTGTTCCATGCGGTGGAGCAGATGCGTAGCGACTTGATCGTCAGCGACCAGCAGACCCAGCAGTTGGCCCAGGCCGCCGTGCAAATGGAAGGGCAGGCCGAAACGATCAGCGAGCGCCTGGCTGAAGTCGGCCTGGACGACTATCACCAGCGCATCTACGATCTGGCCCGCGAAGGTGCGAGCCGGATCGCCGCGCAGTTCGAGGCGGATGTCCAGCAGAACCGCATCAGCCTCGACGACCTGTTCAATCGCAGCTACACACCGATTGCCAACAGCCACCCGACCAAATATCACAGCCGTTTCGACGGCTACACCGATCAAGTATTGCCCACTATCCAGGAAGCCTTGCTGCCCCGTCACGAAGGCCTGGTATTCGCGATTGCCTGCACGCCACAGGGTTATGTGCCGACGCACAACAAGGCGTTTTCCCAGGCGCTGACCGGCGATGCCCAGGTGGACGCCGTGAACAATCGGACCAAGCGCAAGTTTGAAGACCGCACCGGGATTCGTTGTGGCAGTCACCAGCAGGCCGTGTTGTTGCAAACCTATACCCGTGACACCGGGGAGTTGATGCACGACCTGTCCGTGCCGATCATGGTCAACGGCCGGCATTGGGGCGGTTTGCGCCTGGGCTACAAGCCTGAAGGGCAGGCTGGCGCACAGTAGGTCCAGGCCCGGATTGTTGCGTGTTCTGCAAGGAAGCTTCTACGCCGATAGCTTTTTCCAACGTAGGGAACAGCTTAAGATACCGCAAATTGTTAGCTTGCTAACTAATCATGCGGAGAACTTCCATGCAAAGCAAAGTCGATGTGGCGGTGATGATTGGCAGTGGTGTGCCACCGACCCTGCGTGCGTTGGGCCTGAGGGCCTGCTGGGTGGTGTTGCTCAATGGCGAACAGCGCGGCACGGCCTTCGCCAGCCGTGACGAAGCCCAGGAGTGCCGCGCCGCCTGGCAGGCATTACTGGACCTGGAGCGATCAGATCGCCTGCATTGAGTGCTGGCTACACGCTTTGTTGCAGTCGACGCTTAACGTGTTGTGGTGCAGAGCAGGGCTTCCAACTCTTTGGCCAAGGCGCAAGCCTTGTTGTGATCGCTGCGAAAGCCTTTGATCCGACCGCTGGGAACCTCAAGGATATGAAAAAAATTCCTGCCAGCCGGGACGACCCGATACAGCGCGAAATCCGGGCACACGTTGTTGGCATGCACACTGTAGAATAGCGCGCTATCCTTGCGGGACAAGGTGCCGCAAGCCTGTGTCGGTTGACGTTGAACTCGTTGCATAGCCAGCTCCTGTCGATCTGTTGACCTACGTGCAGCTTTTCGGGTGGTTTTAAGCCGTGTTGCTGTTCTAATATTGTTGTCGGCAGCCCACGTTCGGTTCCATCCAACGTTTTTCCGTTGTTTTTGGCTGTCGGAAACCACCCTTTCAAATGGGGTATTCTCTGAAGTGGGGCGTCCAGTATTCTCTGGCCGATAAACCTGTGATTTCCTGCAATACCTGACGACCTTGTACAAGGCCTGTCCGGCCCGGCTGTACGAGTCTGGCGGGGATCAACTTCAGTTTTTCAGTGTGTCGTGCCGTATCGGCCTTTTTTGTGCTGCCTGCCTGGGCGGGTAGCGCTTTTTTAGATGTGGGGGCGTTTCCTTGGCAGTCAGTAATCTGGATATGCACGCATTGTTCGTGCTGGGTGATTTGCGCGCAAAGTTGGTTAAACAGTTTCAATCGCGGTTTGTTTACATCACGGAACAAACCCCGGAAGGCATTTACATTGCTGAAATCGATACTGAAACAGCGCTGGTGGTAGATGACAAACCGCGTTTGGAACTCAAGGTCGGCGATCATTTTCGTGCGGCAGTGTTGCCCAGTCGTGAAGGTGGCAAGTTCGAACTGAAGTTTCGCGACATCAAGTTGACGGTCTATGGCCTGGGCGACTACGCGTTTGTGTCCACGGCGCAAGGCGAGGGCATTGTGTTCAAGGAAGGCCACAGCGTGATGCTGGTGTTCGCCACCCACGAACAGTTGCAGGAAGGCCTGAGCAAAACCCTCAAGGCTGTGACCGGCAAGGCCGCCAAGTGGCGCAAGGGTGAGCTGGTGACTTTCAAGGCCAGCGAATAATGAGCGAAAGCCGGGCCCGTTTTCACCAGCAGCACCTGGCAGATGCCCAGGCCAAGGCTGCCGAACTGCTGGCTCGCAAAGATGACTTGCAAGGCGCCTGGCTGAACTGGGTGGCCAGTCAACTCTATGCCCTGCGGCCCGCCGAGTACGCCAGCATGGTGCGCCGGGAGCTGCAGCGTTTGCATCAGCAGCCCTGAATACCGGCAACCGTTTGAACCTCTACTACAGTTGCGTGGACTTAATTACTCAGGGGCTTTCGCGGCGTGACAGCAAAGCCATCCGTCATGGCTGTGTAAACGCGAGGTTCAAAGGCATGAAAGCAATTCGAGCGCTGTTGGCAGCGTCCCTTACCACTCTGGGCCTGTCGATGGCGGCCGTACCGGTAGCGGCTGCCCAGGCGCCTATCCACTTTGCCGACCTGAATTGGGAAAGTGGCAGCCTGATCACCGAAGTCCTGCGGTTTATCGTCGAGAAGGGCTATGACTTGCCCACCGACACCTTGCCCGGTACCACCATCACCCTGGAAACCGCCCTGGCCAAAAATGATATCCAGGTGATCGGCGAGGAGTGGGCGGGACGCAGCCCGGTGTGGGTCAAGGCTGAAACTGAGGGCAAGGTGGTCGGCCTGGGCGATACCGTCAAGGGCGCGACCGAAGGCTGGTGGGTGCCGGAATATGTGATCAAGGGCGACCCGGCCAGGGGTATCAAGCCGCTGGCTCCTGAGCTGCGCAGCGTACAGGACCTGGCGCGCTACAAGGACGTGTTCAAGGACCCGGAGGCACCTGGCAAGGGGCGGTTTCTCAACAGCCCTATTGGCTGGACCTCGGAGGTGGTCAACAAGCAGAAGCTCAAGGCGTATGGGCTGGACGCGAGCTACGTGAACTTTCGCAGCGGTTCAGGCGCGGCCCTGGATGCCGAGATTGCCTCGTCGATCCGCCGTGGCAAACCGATCCTGTTCTACTACTGGTCGCCGACGCCGCTGATGGGGCGCTACAAGTTGATCCAGCTGCAAGAGCCGCCGTTCGATGCCGAGGCCTGGAAGACCCTGACCGATGCCGGCAACCCCGACCCCAAGCCGACACGGTCGTTGGCGTCCAAGCTGAGTATTGGCGTGTCCACGCCGTTCCAGCAGCAGTACCCGCAGATCGCGCAATTCTTTGAGAAGGTCGACTTCCCGATTGAACCGCTCAACCAGGCCCTGGCGACAATGAGCGAAAAACACACCCCGCCTCGTGAAGTGGCGCAGGCGTTTCTCAAGGAGCATCCGCAGGTGTGGAAGGCCTGGCTGACAGAGGACGTGGCCGCCAAGGTCGAAGCCAGCCTCAAATAACCGTTCATATGAAGATCAAACTGTGGGAGCGGGCTTGCTCGCGAATGCGCAGTGTCAGTCACCAGATGTATAGACTGACCCACCGCATTCGCGAGCAAGCCCGCTCCCACAGGTTTAACTGCATTCCAGCCTTAGAACTTGGTCTGCACCGCCAACTCGAAGGTACGCGGCGATCCCAGGTAATACGCCGGCGACACATGGGCAAACTGCGCATACACCTCATTGGTCAGGTTGCGCACCCGCCCTGTCACCGAGGTGTGTTGATCGACCTTGTAGGTCAAAAACGTGCCAAACAGGGTGTACGCCGGCACAGTCAGGGTATTGGCGTTGTCGGCATACACCTGTGCCACATAGCGCGCATCCACGCCGCCTTGCCAGGCGGGGGCGATGTCATAGGTCAGCCACAGGTTAGCCACCCGTTTCGGCACGTTGGTCGGCGTATTGCCCTTGCGCGAGACCACCGCGCCGCTGGCGATTTTCTCGTTGAAGTCATCGTATTGCGCATCGACCCAGGCGAAGTTGCCTTCCGCCAACAGCTTGGGGGTAATGCGCAACGAACTGGCCAACTCGATGCCCTTGGACGTCTGTGCGCCCACCGCAAGGCTGCGGGTAGGGTCTTGTGGGTCGGTCACGGCAAAGTCCTTGCGCTCGATGTGGTACGCGGCAACGGTGGCTGAACCGCGACCGTCCAGGTAATCGAACTTGCTGCCCACTTCCCATTGCTTGCCGGTGGACACATCAAACACCTGGGTGGTGCTGGTCGGTTGTTCGGCTGCGGTGCTGTATTGCACATAGACATTGGCCGAAGGGATGAACTGGTAGGTCAGGCCAACGCGTCCGGTGACCGGCTCCCAACGGCGTTTGACGTTAGGTTGATTGTCACGGTGGCTGGTCACGTCCAGGTCGATGGCGTCATAGCGCAGGCCGGTCAGCAGTGACAGTTTGTCGGTCAGGCCCAGGCGGTTCTCGACGAACAGCGCCTTGGTCGTCACTTCGGTGGTCTTGTCCTTGATAAAGCCTGGTTTGGTGCCAGGGAGGTCGTAGAAATGCCCTGGATCGAAATGGTTCGGGTCCACCGTGTTCTTGCCGGGCACGTTCAGCGGGCTGGCGGTGGTGCTGTTGACCTTGTATTCGAAACCGCCGGACCAGGTGGTGGTCAGGCCGAACAGGCTGTTGTCATGGCGCAGCTCGAACTGGTTGCCGTTCTGCTCGCCCTGATGCCGCACCTGATAGGCCGTCGAGCGGTTCACCACGCTGTTGTCGGCGCTGTACTGGTAGGTCTCCAGGTTGCGGTAGTCGCGCTGGCTGTCCAGGTGATAGAGGGTGTTGCGCAAGGTGGTGCTGTCGTTGATCCGGTAGTCGATGATCGAGCGGGCCCAAATTGTCCGCTGTTCGTAGCGGCCATCGGCGACGTTGTAGTTGTTGAAGCGGTTGTGCTTGTCGATCTTCAGCTCGCCGGCCTTGGGGTTGAGCACCGGGGTGCCCCAGTACGGGCTGTCTTCGTGTTCGTCCTGGTACTCCAGGGCCAGGGTGTGGGACAGGTTGGGCGTGAGGTCACTGAGCAGGGAAAAGGCTACGCTCCAGGCCTCGCGTTGCTGGCGGTCGATATGGGTGTGGTTGGTGTTGCGGCTGACATCCAGGCGCGCGTAGTGCTGCACCTCGGCCCCGGGCTCGGTCAGGGCGTGGTTCAGGCCCAGGGCGATGCCGCTGGTGTCGTAGCTGCCATAGTTGATCTGGCCTTCGACGGCCTGTTCTTCGCGGGTGGCGAGCTTGGTCACGTAGTTCAGCGAGCCGCCCACGGAGCCGGCGCCGTTGATCAGCGAGGAGGGGCCGCCCACCAGCTCCGCCCGGTCATAAATCCACGCATCCACTGGCCGTGCGAGGCCACCGGCGACGTTGATGCCGTTGAACATCTGGGTGATCTGGCTGCTGGTAAAGCCCCGGTAGGAGATAAATCCACCAAACCCCGGCGGCGCACTGGCGTTGACCCCGGGCAGGGTGTTGGCCGCATCCTGGAAGGTCTTGGCGCCACGGCGCTCGATATCATTGCGGTCGGCGATGCTGATGGAGGCCGGGGTTTCCCGCACGCTCAAGCCCAGGCGCGAGGCCATGCCGCTGGATTGGTCCAGGGCCAGGCCTGGCTCGTTGCCGGCGGCGCCGTCAATGGTGGTGGGGGCCAGCTCAAGGGCCCAGGCGCCAAAAGGCAGGCAGCCGCACAGGCCCGCCAGTAGAGGTAAATGTTTCATCGATAAATCCTGAAAAGCATGGCTTGGAAGCAACGCACAGCCGTCCGCGCTTCTCAGGGGAAGCAGCGTGGTATGCGGGTCAGAAAGCGCAGGTATCAGGCGTAGGCGGGTGGGGCGCGCGGATTAGCCGCAGGCCAGGTAAAACGGGTGGGAATGTCAGCCGTGACCACCACGGCTGGCGGTGGCGCCTGAGGCTGGGGGAGGACCGCGACGTTAAGGCTGGAGTTGAGCGCCGGGCCCATGCCGCCGGTGGAACACAGCGGGCAACCGAAGGCCTTGGACAGCGTAGGCAGCGACTCATCGCCCGTGTTTACGGGGGCTGGCGCCTGGGTGCGCGGGTCTACGGTACAGAACTGGCCGCCAATGCCGTTGAGCTGCATGCCGACCATTTGCCCATGGCCAATACTGCAGGCGAACACGTTGAACAGGACGCAGCCATAGAGCATCCAGGCAATCAACGAGCGGTCGGCACGGGCGAGTTTCATGGGGCGGCACTTTATCACCAGACGACTAAATGCCTGCAAAAAATCTGAAAAGGACTATCCTCTTTCGAACTTTTTAAGGGGTATCCAGCCATGAGCTTTGTTATTGCGAGGTGGGTTGTCGGGGTATTTGCGTTTATCAGCATGGTCCATGTGTACTGGGCCGCAGGCGGCAAGCTAGGCAGTACGGCGGCGATCCCGCAACTGCCCGGCGAGTTCGCCAGCGGGCCGCGACCGGCGTTCAAGCCGTCGGCGCTGGGCACCTTCCTGGTGGCCGTGGGGCTGGTGCTGATTGCATTGCTGGTGTGCCTGCGGGCGGGGCTGTTTTTTCAGCCGGTGGGGCATCAGGCCTTGCAGTGGGGGATCAGCGCGATTGCCTTGATCATGTTTGCGCGGGCAATTGGGGACTCGGAGCTGGTGGGTTTTTTCAAGAAGGTTGGCGGCTCGCGGTTTGCCCGGCTGGATACGTTTTTCTATTCGCCGCTGTGCCTGGTGTTGGGCACAGGGTTGCTGGTCGTTGCCTGGGCCTGACTGACACAGCACCGTCCAAAATGTGGGAGCTGGCTTGCCTGCGATAGCAGACTGTCAGCTGACACATCAGTGACTGATCTACCGCTATCGCAGGCAAGCCAGCTCCCACATTGTTTACCGCGTATATTCAGAGGGATCAGCTACCGCTGTCAGTCCTGCGGCTGCTGACCTCGGCCGGCACATTTTCCCCCGCCATGCGCTTGCGAAACAGCGATGTGCGCGCCAGCAACAGGGTGGTCACCGGTACGGTGATCGACAGCAGGATCGGAATCAGCCAGCCGTGCAACACCGGCCCGGACTTGAGGGTCGAGAAATAGATTATCGACGCCAGCGCCACGCACCAGGCGCCAAGGGTCGAGGCCAGCGCCGGTGGGTGCATGCGCTGGAAAAAGTCCTTCATCCGCAGCAGGCCGATCGCGCCAAGCAGCGCAAACAGGCTGCTGAGCAGCAGCAAGATTGCCACGAGCACTTCCACCCACAGTGGCAGTTCACTGACATTGATCATTCGATCACCTCCCCACGCAGCAGGAATTTGGCCAGGGCAAACGAGCCGACAAAGCCGAACAGCGCAATCAGCAGCGCTGCTTCGAAGTAGGTATCACTGGCGTAACGAATACCCAGCGCCAGCATCATCAGCATGGCCAGGATATACAGGTAGTCCAGGGCCAGGACCCGGTCCTGGGCCGACGGTCCCTTGAATAGGCGTACCAGGGTCAGGACCATGGCCAGGGAAAACAGGAACAGGCTGGCCAAGATCGCATTGGAGAGCAGGGCACTCATTCGAAGATCTCCATCAGGGGCCGCTCGTAGGCCTGCTTGAAGTGCTCGATAAACTGCGCGTCGTCATCCAGGTCGAACACGTGCAGCAACAGGATGCTGCGGTCCAGGGCCAGTTCCGACCAGACGGTGCCTGGGGTCACGCTGGTGATCATCGACAGCACCGCCAGGCCGTTGGCGTCACGCAGGTCCAGGGGGATTTTGACAAAACGCGAGCGCGGAGGGCGCGAACCACAGGTCAACACACCCCAGGCCACCAGCAGGTTGGAGACGATCACATCGCGGCCGACCAGGAAAAACAGGCGAATGATCACGCCTGGGCGGCGGATACGGACTGGCAGTGGGCGCAGCGGCGCCATCATCAGCGGCGCGAGGAAGCCGAGGATCGCCCCCAGCAGCAGGTTACCGGGGCTGATCGACAGGTTCAGCACCAGCCACAGCACCCACAACGCCAATGACAGCAACGGGGCAGGGAACAGGCGTTTCATGGCTGCACCTCCACGGCGGCGGCCTGGGCTTGCGGGCTGGGCACTGGGCGAGTGGCCATGACGGCCATCACATAGTGCTCGGGGTTGTTGAGGCGGTTGGCGGTGTCCTGGGTAAAGCGCATGAGCATCTCTGCCTTGAAGGTCAGGCCAATCGCCAGGCCGAGCAGGACGAAGATCGGCACGCACTCCAAGCGGCGCAGCAGCGGTGAAGGCCGTTCTTCCGGGGTCCAGAAGCGCTGGATGCCCAGTCGGGCAAAGGCGATCAGCGAGGCCAGGCCCGAGAAAATCAACAGCGCGACCAGGCCCCAGGCTGCCGGACGGATCGGCTCACCTACGGCATGGCCCAGGCCCAGCGGGTTGATCAGGGCGCTGAGCAGGCTGAGCTTGCCGATAAACCCCGACAGCGGCGGCATGCCGATGATCAGCAGGGCACAGGCAATAAAGCTCAAGCCGAGGAAAGCCATGGTCCACGGGATGACTTGGCCGACCACGGCCTTTTGCTCATCGTCGAGGTTGGTGCCCTTGGGCGGATGCAGGGTTTCCATGGGCCTTGGCAACGCTTCGATTTCATCGTCCAGCAGCAGTTCATTGGACGAGCGCGAGCGTTCGATCAGTTCGGCCAGCAAAAACAGCGCGCTCAAGGCCAGGGTCGAACTGACCAGGTAAAACAGCGCGCCAGCGGTCAGGCTGGGCTGGGCAAAGCCTACCGCCGACAGCAGGATGCCGGCCGAGACCAGGATGCTCAGGCTGGCCATGCGCTCCAGGCGTTGGGCGGCGAGCATGGCCAGGGCGGCGCAGAGAATGGTTGCCATGCCGCCGTACACCAGCCAGTCGCCGCCAAACAGCGCCGAAGCGCCGGCTTGCCCGGAAAACAGCAGGGTCCACAGGCGCAACACGGTGTACACGCCGACCTTGGTCATGATCGCAAACATCGCCGCCACCGGCGCGCTGGCCGCGGAGTAGGCCGGCGTCAGCCAGAAGTTCAACGGCCACATCCCGGCCTTGGCCAGGAACGCCGTGGCAAGAATCGCCGCGCCGGCATGCAGCAGGCCGCGGTCGGCTTCCGGGACCAGCGGGATCTTCAGCGCCAGGTCAGCAAAATTCAGGGTGCCGGTGACGCCGTAGATCAGCGCCGCGCCAATCAGGAACAGTGACGAGGCCAGCAAGTTGATCGAAATGTAATGCAGCCCCGCCGACACCCGCGCCCGGCCCGAGCCATGGAGCATCAGGCCGTAGGAGGCCGCCAGCAGCACCTCGAAGAATACGAACAGGTTGAACAGGTCAGCGGTGAGAAAGGCGCCGTAGAGGCCCATCAACTGGATCTGGAACAGCGCGTGGAAGCTTGTACCGGCGCGGTCCCAGCGGGCCATGGCGAACAGCAGGGCGCTAACGCCAATGATCCCGGTGAGCACCAGCATCAACGCAGACAGTTGGTCCACCACCAGCACGATGCCGAACGGCGCCTGCCAGTTGCCCGGCAGGTACACGCCGATGGAGGCGGGGCCACCTTTTTGCGTCCAGTACAGCATCAGCATCGCGATGCCCAGGCCGGTCATGCTCGACAGCAGGTTGATCTTGGCCTTGAGCGGGCGGTGTTTCTCGCCCAGCATCAGCATCAGCGCGGCGGTCAGCAACGGCAGCAGGATCGGCGCGATGATCAGTTGGTTCATCCAGCTCATTCCTTGGGCTCCCGGCCGTCCACATGGTCAGTGCCGGTCAGGCCCCGGGACGCCAGCAGCACCACCAGGAACAGCGCGGTCATGGCGAAGCTGATCACAATCGCCGTCAGCACCAGGGCCTGGGGCAGGGGATCGGTGTAATTGAGCAGGTCCTGGGGCACGCCGTCCTTGATGATTGGCTCCTTGCCGATAAACAGGCTGCCCATGCTGAAGATGAACAGGTTGACCCCATACGACAACAGGCACAGGCCCATCACCACCTGGAAGGTCCGTGGCCGCAGCACCAGCCAGACGCCGGAGGCCGCCAGGACCCCAATGGCAATTGCGATGACTTCTTCCATCAGGCGGCAGCTCCTTGTGGGTTGGCGGCGGCTTTCGCCTGGTTGCCGGGTTTATGGGCCCGCACCGATTGGTGACCCAGGGCGGTGAGCATCAGCAGGGTCGAACCGACCACCATCGCGTATACGCCCACGTCGAAGAACAGCGCGCTGGCGATATGGATGTCGCCCAGCACCGGCAAGCTCAGGTGCAGGGTACTGGTGGTCAGGAACGGGTAGCCGAAGAACAGTGCGCCCAAGCCGGTCAATGTCGCCGACAACAGGCCGAAGCCCATCCAGCGCAGCGGCCGCAGGTTCATCTGCGCCTCGACCCACTGGGTACCGGCGACCATGTATTGCAGGATAAACGCCACCGACATCACCAGGCCTGCGACAAACCCGCCGCCCGGCTGGTTGTGGCCGCGCATGAACAGGTAGAACGACACCACCAGGGCAATCGGCAGCAGCAGGCGCACCAGCACGGCAGGCACCATCATAAAGCCCAGGGCGGTGTCGCTGGCCTGGCGTGGGTTGACCAGGTCGGTGTCCACGTCCGGTGCCAACAGCCGCTGTTGCGCGGGCAGTTGCTCGCTTTCCTTGGGCGGGCGGAAGCGGCGCAGCAGCGCATAGACCGTCAAGGCCACGGCGCCCAGCACGGTGATTTCGCCCAGGGTATCGAAGCCCCGGAAGTCCACCAACATCACATTCACCACATTGCTGCCGCCGCCTTCAGGCAGGGCACGGCTGAGGTAGAACGAGGAAATGTCGTTGGGGGTCTGGCGGGTCAGCATGGCATAGGACAACAGCGCCATGCCGCCACCGACCACGGTCGACAGCAGCAAGTCGCGCAGGCGGCGGATGCGTGCCTTGCGCAACGAGCTAGGCAGTGGCGAGACTTCTTCGATCCGCCGTGGCAGCCAGCGCAGGCCCAGCAGGATCAGCACGGTGGTCACCACCTCGACCACCAGTTGCGTCAATGCCAGGTCCGGCGCAGAGAACCAGACAAAGGTCACGCAGGTCATCAGGCCGCAGACGCTGACCATGGTCAGGGCTGCCAGCCGGTGATACTTGGCTTGCCAGGCGGCGCCCAGGGCACAGGCAATCGCCAGCAGCCACAGGGTGACGAAGACGATGGACCCGGGAATCTTCGGCCGGTCGCCCCAGCTCAGGCTGTTGCCCAGCATCGGGATCATCCCGACGACCGCCGCCGCCAGCACCAGCAGGAACAACTGGGTCTGCAGGCGCTTGGTGCTGATGTATTTTTCGAGCCGGCGCACACTGCGCATCATCACCACCAGGCAGCGCTCGAACATGCGCTTGCCATTGAAGTAGCTGATGATCGGTGGGTACTTGAAGCGCCCGCGCTTGAGTTGCTTGCGCAACAGCAGGTACAGGACCACACCACCGGTCATGGCCACCAGGCTCATGATCATCGGCGCGTTCCAGCCGTGCCAGATCGCCAGGCTGTATTGGGGCAATACACCGCCGACTACCGGCAGGGCGGCGGCGGCAAGGATCGAACCCACCACCTGGGCCGGGAAGATCCCCACCAGCAGGCAGGTGAACACCAGCAGTTCCACCGGCGCGCGCATCCAGCGTGGCGGTTCGTGCGGGGTGTGCGGCAGGTCGGTGGCCGCCGGGCCGAAGAACACATCCACGGTGAAGCGCAGGGCATAGGCCACGCTGAAGGTACCGGCGATGGTCGCGATCACCGGCAGGGCAATTTCCACCCACTGGGTCGAGGAAATAAATACCGTTTCGGCGAAGAACATTTCCTTGGACAGGAAGCCGTTGAGCAGCGGCACCCCGGCCATGGAAGCGCTGGCGACCATGGCCAGGGTCGCGGTAAACGGGATAAGGCGCACCAGGCCGCTGAGCTTGCGGATATCGCGGGTGCCGCTTTCGTGGTCGATGATGCCTGCTGCCATGAACAGCGAAGCCTTGAACGTGGCGTGGTTGAGGATATGGAACACTGCCGCGACGGCGGCCAGCGGGCTGTTGAGGCCCAGCAGCAGAGTGATCAGGCCCAGGTGGCTGATGGTGGAGTAGGCCAGCAGGCCCTTGAGGTCGTTCTGGAACATCGCGCAATACGCGCCGAGCAACAGGGTCAGGGCACCGGCGCCACCGACCATCCAGAACCATTCTTCGCTGCCCGACAGCGAGGGCCACAGGCGGGCCAGCAGGAACACGCCGGCCTTCACCATCGTGGCCGAGTGCAGGTAGGCCGACACGGGCGTCGGTGCGGCCATGGCGTGGGGGAGCCAGAAGTGGAAGGGGAATTGCGCGCTTTTGCTCAGGGCGCCGATCAGGATCAACGTCAGCAGGATGGGGTAGAGGGAGTGGGCACGGATCTGGTCGCCGGCGGCAAGCACCTGGTCCAGATCGTAACTGCCGACGACATGGCCGAGCAGCATGACCCCCGCCAGCAGGCACAAACCACCCGCACCGGTGACCATCAGCGCCATATAGGCACCCCGGCGCGCATCGGAACGGTGGTGCCAATAGCCGATCAGCAGGAACGAGAACAGGCTGGTCAGTTCCCAGAAAAACACGATCTGGATCAGGTTGCCGGAGATCACCAACCCGAGCATCGCGCCCATGAACGCCAGGAAAAACGCAAAGAAACGCGGCACCGGGTCATCCGGCGACATGTAATAGCGGGCGTACAAAGACACCAGGCTGCCGATGCCCAATACCAGCAGCGAGAACAACCAGGCGAAACCATCCATGCGCAACACGAAATCCAGGCCCAGGCTGGGCAGCCAGGAGAATTCTTCGCGGATCACGCCACCGTCGGCGATCTGGGGGTAGAGCAGGGCGACTTGTACAGCGCCAACCAAGGCCACAAGGCCGGCCAGCAGGGATTCAGTATTACGTGCGTTATGCGGCAGCAAGGCCGCCAGACAGCTGCCGATAAAAGGCAGAAGCAGTAGAACTATCAGGGACATAGGCTTCTAATCTGCAGTGGTTTGGGATGCATCATACGTGCCGGAAACCGGATTACCAAACGGCAAGCTGTGGCAGGATCCTACAAGATGCACCGAAAACCCTTATCTGTCCCTGTGTAGGAGCGAGCTTGCTCGCGAAAAACCTGAGAGCGCTGCGGGGCATCAGGTTACCCGCTTCATCGTTAACGTTCTTCGCGAGCAAGCTCGCTCCTACCAGTGGACTTCTGTTGCCGGGTCTTCATCTCACTGACAATCACCGCCGCCACAATCAACACCGCCCCCAGCATGGCAATCGGCGGGAAGCGCTCACCGGCGATCCGTCCGATCACCCCGGCCCAGACTGGCTCGCCGGCATAGATCAAGGTGGCGCGGGTCGGCGAGACGCTTTTCTGCGCCCAGTTCATCGCCAGTTGAATCACCGCGCTGGTCAAGCCCAGGCCCATGGCGATGAACAGCAGTAACCAGGAAAAGCCCGGCAAGGCTTCGCCCGTAGGCACCACCAGCAGGAACGACAGCAGCGACGCGGTGGCCAGTTGCACCACCGTCACCCGGCGTACATCCACTTGGCCGGCGTAGGCGCTGATCAGGATGATTTCGGCGGCAATCGCAATGGCACCGATCAGGGTCGCGATTTCACCGGGGCTGAAATTCAGTGAGGCGCCGGCGGGGCCGGTCAGCAGCATCAGGCCGGCGAAGGCCAGCATGATGCCAATGCTCGGCATCAAGCCCGGGCGCCGCCCCAGCACCAGCCATTGCAACAGCGGGACAAAAGGCACGTAGAGCGCGGTGATGAACGCCGACTGGCTGCTGAGGATCGTTTGCAAGCCAATGGTTTGCAGGCCATAGCCAAACATGATCGCGGTGCCGATAAAGGCCCCGGCCTTGAGTTCAAACAACGTCAGGCCGCGCAGGTTGCGCAGGGAAAACAGGCCCACCACCAGCGCCGCTGCCGCGAAACGCAGGCCGACAAAGAACATCGGCCCGCTGACGGTCATGGCATGTTGCACCAGGATAAAGGTTGCGCCCCAGATCATGGTGATCAGCACCAGCACGCATTCGGCTTTGCTGAAACGGGAAAACAGTGCGGAGGAGGTCGAGGTGGTCATGGCGGCTCTGGTCTTGCACAGGAGGGGCGCGGAACGCACAATGCGCCGCAGCTGGGCAGTATACTGCGCAAACCCACCGAGTGAGCAATATAGTGCACAAAGAAAATTCGCAACGGGCTTCGGTCCTGCAGCACGTCAGCCAGAACGTTCGTCGCCTGCGCCACGCGGCCGAATTGAGCCAGACGGCCCTGGCGGAAAAATCCGGGGTCAGCCGGCGCATGCTGGTGGCCATCGAGGCGGGTGAAAAGAACGTCAGCCTGTCCACCCTCGACCGTGTGGCCGAAGCGTTGGACGTGGCCTTCAGCGACCTGATCCAGGCGCCCGATGCCCGTGACCACAGCCGCATCAACGAACTGGCCTGGACCGGGGAAATCGATGGCAGCAAAGCCGTGCTACTGGCCAAGGCTACCGCCCGGCGTGAGGTTGAACTGTGGGAGTGGCGCCTGGAACCGGGCGACCGCTATTGCCCGGACCCCGACCTGGAAGGCTGGAGCACGCAATTGTTTGTGTTCGAGGGCAGCCTGACCCTGGTGGTGGGCGATGTCGAAACCACCATCGCCGCCGGCGAGTTCTTTATGTTCCCCAGCCACCAGCCCCATGCCTATCGCAATGAGGGGGTCGTGGCGGTGCGCTTCATCCGCAATGTGGTGATCTAGATCCACACATCATTGAGCATGGTCCGCTCGCCGCCCTGATCACCGGTATTCACCACACCGCAGGGCTCGACCAGCAGTAATTTCACCTCACCCTCGGCATACGGTTTGTGCTCGACGCCCTTGGGCACCACAAACATCTCGCCGGCGCCGATCTGTACCGCACCATCGCGAAAATCAATACGCAGCGCGCCGTCGAGGACAATAAAGGTCTCGTCGGTATCCGCGTGGCTGTGCCAGACAAAATCCCCCTCGATCTTCACCACCTTGAATTGGTAGTCGTTCATCTGCGCGACGACCTTGGGTGTCCATTGCTCGCTGAACAGGCTGTATTTGTGCGCAAAGTTGATGGCGGTGTAGGAGGGCATGGCAGTCATCTCAGGTGATCCAGGAAAGGCCTGACCTTAATGGCAGCGCGACAGCGGGTATTGAATGATTGTGCGATTGTTCGGCAAATAGAAATGTTATATTGTATCCATCAATAACGATTCTCATGTATCTTCATGCCTGAGATCGGCTCGTTTATTTTTGGCTCAAGGGATTGCAGATGAACCAGTTGCACGGGATTGCTCCACGGTTTCCCACATTGTTGGCAGTGGGGCTGATGTCCTCGCTCACTGGCTTGCCCGCCGTCGCCGCAGAAGATCGCGAAGAGTCGGTCACCGAGCTTGAAGCCACCCGGGTCAGCGCACCGCTGAACAAGGCGCTGGAAGTGAATGCCGGTGGTTTTGGCGCCAAGGACGCCATGGAAATCCCCCTGGCCATCCAGAGTTACTCCAGCAAGACCATCGCCGACAGCTCCGCGCGCACCGCCGTGGACGTGCTGAGCCTCGACCCTTCGGTGCTCAGTGCTTCAGGCGGTAGTGGGTTTGACAACTTCCGCCTGCGCGGCTTTGCCATGGACAACTTCAACACCATCCGCCGCGACGGCCTGACCCTGGCACCGCACCACGATGTGCCCCTGGAAAACGTCGAGCGCATCGATGTGCTCAAGGGCCCGTCGGGCTTTCTCTACGGTTTCAACTCGCCGGGCGGCACCATCAACTACATCCTCAAGCGCCCGACCCTGGAGCCGCTGCTCAATGTCAGCGTGCAAGGCTCGTCGTTGCTCGGCCGCTATGTGGCGATTGATACGAGTGACTCATTCAACGACGGCGCCTTTGGCTATCGCCTGAATGCCGGCTATGAAAAAAACGGTGACTTCGATCACGCCCGCGACATGGAGCGCAAGTTCATTGGCCTGGCCACCGATTTTCGCTTGAGTGATCGTGCGCTGTTGCAACTCAACGCGGACTGGTCGCGTAAATCCACGGTCTCGGACCCATTGCTGCGTGCCGACCAGAGTGGCCGCGCCAATCCGCTGGATCCGTCCAGCTATGTACTGCCGCCCAAGGTCAATCGCCGGGATCTGCTGACCGGTTCCTGGTTCCGCCACCAGACCGAAGGCGCCAACCTCGACGCCAAGTTCGAGTACGAACTCGATGACAACTGGACGTCCGTGACCCAGGGCAACTATTCGCGGGTCGAGCGCCACGGCGGCTACAACGACCTGTTCGGGATCAAGCCCAACGGTGATATTGGCTCGGCGGACTTTTACGTGTCCCGTGGCGAAGTGTTCAGCACCTGGTCGCTGCAGTCGTACCTGGCCGGCAAGTTCGCCACCGGCAACATCTATCACGACGTGTTCTTCGGCACCGGCTACAAGCAATTCAAGGATGTCAGCCCGTTCTGGGATTCGGTGGACAGCGGCACTCCGGGCATCAGCATCGGTGACGTCTCGGTAGGCAACATCCGGCACCCGGTCAACCCGCCGAAATGGCATTTCGGCCCGGAGCAGCCCACCGACTTTGTGTCCTCCATCAAGGAAACCTCGGTCTTTGCCAGCGACCTGATTTCCCTGAACGAACAGTTCCAGGTGATGCTCGGTGGGCGCTATATCTGGTACCGCGCCGATCATCTCTCGGCCAAGGCGCCGGCGCAAAGCCACAACGTATTCGTGCCCAGCGCCGCGCTGATCTATCGGCCCTGGGACAGCCTGATGACCTACGTCAGCTACTCCAAAGGCTTTGAAAAGGGCGACTACGCACCCTACAACGCGACCAATGCCAACCAGCCCACGGACGCCATCGAGTCCCAGCAGTACGAAGTCGGCCTGAAGCTGGACCTCAATGATCGCCTGAACCTGGGCCTGGCGGTGTTCGATATCCGGCGCAAGGCCAGTTACCTGAATACCAGCAACACTTACGTCAGCGATGGTGAATTTCACCACCGTGGCGCCGAGCTGACCCTGTCCAACCGCGTCACCGATGCCCTGACACTCACCGCCAATGCGGCTTATCTGTCCACGCGCATGGAAGATGTCGATGACGTCACGGTCGAAGGCAAACGCACCGAAAGCGTGCCCAAGTGGAAAGGTGCGGTCGGTGCCCTGTATAGCGTGGCCGCCGTGCCTGGTCTGTCGTTGGACAGCACCTTGAGCTACGTCGGCAGCCGCCCGGTGGATCCACAGAACAGCGGCTACATCCCCAGCTACACCTTGCTCGATGCCGGCGTCAGCTACCGCTCGAAACTGGCGGATACCCCGGTGACCTACCGCCTGCACGGCAAGAACCTGACCAACAAGTACTACTACGCCAGCGCCTATTACCAGGGTGGGCTGGATGTGGGGCGCGAGCGCGAAGTGTTCCTTTCGGCCAAATTCGAGTTCTAGACCGATGACCCATTCCAGCTCATTGCCCGGCCTGCGCCACCTGTGGGTCGAGCGGCTGCTCGATCAGCACCGCACCCGATTGACCGAACTGGTCGACGGCCTTGGCTCGCCATTGCATCTGCTGTGCCCGCAGATCTTTCACGCCAATGTCGAGGCCTTCCAGCACAGCTTCACCGACGCCCAGGTACGCGGCAGCCTGTTATTTGCCAAGAAGGCCAACAAGGCCAACTGCTTTATCCAGGCCTGCGCGCAGTGTGCGATTGGCGTGGATGTGGCCAGCGTCGGTGAGTTGCAAAAGGCCTTGGCGGGCGGGGTTGCCGGCGCTGATATCGGCGTGTCCGGCCCGCGCAAGAGTGATCAGTTGCTGGGGTTGGGCTTGAGCCACCAGTGCCTGCTAGCGGTGGATTCGCTGGAGGAGCTACTGCGTATCCAACAGTTGGCGCAATCGATGCGACAACGGGCGCACCTGTTGTTGCGTTATTGCCCCAGCAGCCAGCCCCACAGCCGTTTCGGCTTGAATGCCCGGGAGTGCGACCAGGCCCTGGTGTTCTGCCGCCAGCATGTGGCGAACCTGGACCTGCAAGGCTTTTCCTTTCACCTGGGCGGTTATGACACCGCGCAGCGGGCGCAAGTCGCCAGCCACTTGATCGATCTGTGCCAGGCCAGTGAGTTGGACAATTGCCGCACGGTCAACCTGGGTGGTGGTTTTGCCGTGCGTTATGTCGACCCGGCGCAGTGGCGGGCCTTTATGGCCGAGGACTGTGCCGAGGGTTATCACGGGGAAAAAGGGTTTGCCGGGTTCTATCCCTATGGTGCGTTGCGCGCCGGGGCCGAGGCCCTCGACGATATCCTCGCCACGCCCGTCAGCCCTGGCCTGAGCCTGGCGCAAAAGGTCATCGAACACGGGGTGCGCCTGATCATTGAACCTGGCCGCGCCTTGCTCGACCAGGCCGGCATCAGTGTGTTCCGCGTGCAGGGCGTCAAGGACCGCAGCGCCAGCGACGGGTATGCACTGGTCACCGTGCAGGGCAGCAGCTTCAGCCTCTCCGAACAATGGTTCAACAGCGAGTTCCTGCCTGACCCACTGCTGCTGCCGGCAACGCCACGGGCGCCGTCGCCCTTTGTCGCCTGTATCGGCGGAGCCACCTGCCTGGAGTCGGACATGCTGACCTGGCGCAAAGTCGCCTTCGACTGCCCGATCCAGGCCGGCGACTTGCTGATCTACCTCAATACCGCCGGCTATCAGATGGACTCCAACGAGTCGCCATTTCACGAAGCCCCATTGCCCCACAAAGTGGTGGTGGAACTGCGTAATCAACACCTGCGCTGGAAGCTGGACAGCCTGGCGTGAGCGTTAAAACCATTCAATAAGGAGCCTTGAGTGAACCGTTTGAACAAACCCGCTGCCCCCGCCGATCTATGGGTATTGCCCCAGGCCGCGCTCGAAGACCTGGGGGTGAGTTACCGCGAAGTGCTGCAGGTGGTCGAACAGGCATACAAGGCCTTGCGCAGCGGCGATTCGCAGAACCCGCTCAAGACCATTGTCGAACCGGCAGACCGGCGCTCCATCAGCTACTCGATGGTCGGCCGCGATGGCGCGAGCCAAACCGTGGGTTTCAAGGTGGTCTACGAACATGATCCGCAGCGCACCCGTGATGCCTATCAATTCCACTCGTTTATCTTCTTGTGTGATGACCGCACCGGCCGCCCGATTGCCTTGATGGATGTGGTCAAGCTCGGGCCGCTGCGCACCTCGGCTACTTCGGCGTTGATGGCCAGGGCCGCGTGCCCGGATGCCCGCAGCGCCCTGGTGGTCGGCACCGGTGTGCAGGGCCAGGTGGCGCTGCCCATGCTGCTGGCGGCCATGCCGGACCTGGAGCGTTTGTATGTCTATGGGCACTACGCCGAGGGCCTGCGCGCGGTGCGGGACAACCTGCACAAACACTATCCGTTGCGCGATGTGATCGTGGTCGACGACTTGCAGGCGGCGGCTGGCGAGGCCGATATCATCCTCGGCGTCGCCGGGCTTTCGGCGCGCCAGCAAGTGCAGCGGGCCTGGCTCAAGCCTGGCGCTGTGGCGGTGCTGGTCGGTTATGGCATCGATGCCGACGTGCTGCATGGCGCTGACTACCGCATCGCCACCGACATCGCGCAGATGCAGGTCACCAGCGCCGACCTTGCGGCGGCCGACGGCAGCCTGCCCGAGGTGGACGCCGAACTGCCGGATATCCTCCTGGGCCTGGCGCCCGCACGGCGCCATCGCGATGATGTGGTGTTTGCCTACAACAGCGGCATGGTGGTGACCGATGTCGCCCTCGGCCGCTTGATGGCCGATCGCGCGCTGGCGCAGAACCGTGGGCAGAGGGTCAACCTATGGTCGGCTTGAATACCGTGCAACCTGGCGCCTGGCGCGCTGACAGCCGGGCACTGTTGCTACTGGCACTGCCGCTGATCCTGACCAACCTGGCGTATGTGGCCCTGACCACCATCGATATCGTGGTGCTCGGCACCCTGGGCGCCAAGGAGCTGGCAGCCGGTGGCCTGGCACTCGCCCTGTTCAACCAGTTGCGCACCACCGGCACCGGGCTGGTCACGGGCGTCAGCAACCTGGTGGCGCAAGCCAACGCCAGGGGCGATGAGGCTCAAGTGCGTGCGCTGCTGGTGGCGGGGCTGTTCTGGGCCACCGTCAGTGGCCTGGTGTTTATGGGCGTATTGTTGGCGTTGCGCCAACCACTGACATGGCTGGGCCAGGACGCCAGCGTCGTGGCGGGTGCCATGGACTTCCTGTTGATTATTGCCCCAGGCCTGTTGCCGTGCCTGTGGTTCCAGGCGCTGCGCCACTTCACGGTCGGCCTCAAGTTCCCCGGCCCGTTGCTGGCAATCACCTTGGTGTCGATCGTTCTTACGGCGGCACTGAACTACGTGCTGGTGTTCGGCAAACTGGGCCTGCCGGCCTATGGGCTGGCAGGGGTGGCAATCACCAGCGCGGTGGTGTTCCTGCTGTCGTTCCTGATGTTCCTCGTGGTGGTGCTGACCCACCGGCGCCTGGCCGGCTACTTCAAGCTTGCACAGCTGAGTTTTTCGCCGACAGCGATCAAGGCCGTGTGGAAGCTCGGACTGCCGATTGCCGGGACCTATGCCAGCGAGGCCGGGTTCTTCAGCGTGCTGACCCTGCTGATCGGCACCCTGGGCATGGAAGCGCTGGCGGCGCAGACCGTGCTCAACCAGATCATCTACATCGTGTTCATGTTTTCGGCGGGGATCTCCCACGCGGCCTCGATCCATATCAGCGAGGCCTGCGGCACCGGGCAGTATCAGCGCGCCCGGCAGCTGGGGCGCCTGGGGCTGGGGCTCGGCGTGGTGGTCATGCTGCTGTTTGCGATTCCCTATGCACTGCTGCCCGAACAGGTGATCGGCCTGTTTATCAGCACCGAACACGCCAACAACCAGGATGCAGTGAGCCTGATGGCCACCGGTTTGCTGATCGCCATCGTCCTGCAGATCTTTGATGCCAGCCAGAACATCGGCAACGGCATCTTGCGGGGTATCGGCGATACGGCGGGGCCGTTGCGTATTTCGCTGTTCGGCTACTGGCTGGTGGGGCTGCCCGCCGCCTGGTTGCTGGGCATCGTCAGTCCCTACGGCATCTTTGGCGTATGGGCCGGGCTGGCGATAGGCCTGGCGGCCACGGCGCTGCTGCTGATCGTCTCGTTTGAACGGCAACTCAAGGCGCTGGACCGCGCGGGCGCCATCGCACTGTCATAACAAGGAGGTGTTCAATGCATCAAGACAACCCCGCCCACCGCATTGAAGCGCTGGTGCGGCCCAGCGTGCGGCGCTTGCCCCTGTACGACCCGGGTGCCGATCCACGTAAGCTCGGTACGCCAACGGTGACCAAGCTGTCCAACTGCGAAAACCCCCTGGGCGTGTCGCCGGCCGCCGCCGCTGCGCTTGCGCGTCAGGGCGGGGCAGGGCTGGAGCGTTATCCCGACCCTAGCGGCCGGGCATTGCGACTGCTGATCGGTGGGCAGCTGGATATCGATCCGGCCAGGATCATCCTCGGCAACGGTTCGGAAAACATCCTCGAATTGCTGTGCCTGGCACTGCTCGATCCCCAGGATCGGGTCGTCACCCAGCAGCCTTGTTTCAGCCTGCATGAAAGCCTGCCGTTGATGATGGGGGCGCAGGTGGACAAGGTGTCGCTCAACGATGACTTCAGCCTCAACTTGCCGGCCTGGACTGCGGCCCTCCAGCCACCGGCGAAGATGCTGATGCTGAGCACGCCCTGCAACCCGGTAGGGACAGCGCTATCGTCGGTTGAACTGACTGAGCTGGTCGCCGCCGCCCATCCCGATACCTTGCTGGTGATCGACGAGGCCTACTTCGAATTCGTCGAGGACGGCGCCGACGCCCTGGCGATCCTGGGCGCGCAGACGCGGCCGTGGATCATCCTGCGCACATTCTCCAAGGCCTACGGGCTGGCGGGGCTGCGGATCGGCTATGGCATTGCCTCGCATCCCAGCCTGATCGACGCGCTGCACCGGGTGCGCACGCCGTACAACGTCAATCAACCGGCCCAGGAGGCTGCCCAGGCCGCCTGGCTTGACCAGGCGCACGTGGTGCGCAGCCGCGAATTCATCACGATCGAGCGCCAGCGCCTGGCCCTGGGGCTACAGGCTGCGGGTTTTCGCGTGGCGCCGTCCCAGGCCAATTTCCTGTTTGTCGATACCGCCTGCAATGCCCTGGAAGTGGTCGAAGAACTGCTCAAGGACGGGATCATCGTCAAGGCCTGGCGCGAGCCGGGGTACACCGGTTTCATTCGCGTGTCCCTGGGCCTGGTCGAGCAAAACCAGGCGTTTCTCGCCAGCTTGCAACGCGCCGTCGCGGCCCTGGCCGGCTAAGCGCCGCGCCTGTTTTTCATACTGCCCAGAGGTTGTCATGATCAAGACTTGCCTGTCCGAACTGATCGGCGATACGCCGCTGCTCAAATTATGCGTCACTGAAAACGGCAGCTGCGTGCTGCTCAAGCTGGAGCAATTCAACCCCACCGGCACCGCCAAGATCCGCATGGCCCGGCAGATGCTCGATGAGGCACAGGCCTCGGGGCAGCTCAAGCCGGGTGGACGGATTGTCGAATCGACCTCGGGCAACACCGGGTTGGGCCTGGCGTTGCTCGCCGCCGAGCGCGGTTATAGCTTCACCGCAGTGGTTGACGAACACGCCAGCCCCGACAAACTGCGGGCCATGCAGGCCTTTGGTGCGCAGTTGGTGCGGGTTGGCGATCCCGGTGGCGGTCTGGCTACCGCCGACCGTGATGCCACCGCCGAGCGTATCGCCAACGAGCAGGGCGCCTACTGGACCCGCCAGCACCACAACCCGGCGAATGCCAATGGCTACACGGCGCTGGCAGCGGAATTGCGCGCGGCGCTGGGGGACGAAATCCACTACCTGGTGGGCGCCGTCGGTACCGGCGGCTCGCTGTGCGGCACTGCGCGCGCCTTGAAACGCCATGCCCGTGGCCTGCAGGTGATTGGTGTCGAACCCTGTGGGTCGGTGATCTTCGGCGGCCCCGGTGCGCCGTATCACCAATCCGGTACCGGCACCCCCGAAGGCGCGGAAATCGGTGCCGTGGTCGACTATGCACTGATCGATAAAGGTCTCACCGTCAGCGATGCCCAGGCCTTTGAAACCGCACGCTACCTGGCCCGGCATTACGGCTTGCTGCTGGGCGGCTCGGCAGGCGGAGTTATCTACCAGGCCCTGCGCGAGGCACGGCACGCGCCGGCCCACAGCGTGATCGTGGCGCTGGTGTGCGATGGCGGTGAAAAGTACCTGGACACGGTATTCAACGACCAATGGATGGCTGACCGGCAACTGCTGGCGCCACAGGTCCATCGTGAGTTGGAGCAGTGGTTGAGCGCGGCACCCCAGGCCAGGCAGCAGGTCGTCGCTGGAGGCTAGCGGCTTGCCTGGGGCGCCGCCCTTCGCTACTGTGGCGCCCCGCCCGCGTGAGCCCTGCCATGAGTGACACCACCGTTGAACTGATCCAAACCGGTCCTGAACAGGCCGAGCTGATCCGCAACCTCTACCAGTTCTATGCCTATGAATCCTCGGATTGGGAACAGGAAGACGTCGAGGCGGACGGCCGTTTCTATATCCACGAAGAACACTTGTCGCGCTACTGGCAAGACCCGCAGTGGAGCGCCAATCTGTTGCTGGTCGACGGTTATATCGCCGGTTTTCTATTGATCGAACGCAGCGAGCTGGCGGGAATCAACGCCCTGGAGCTGGCGGACCTGTTTATCCTCAAGCGCTATCGCCGCAAGGGCATTGGCCGTGCCGTGGCCACTCAGGTATTGACCAGCGGCGAGGCTGACTGGCTGGTGCGTTTCTACGACCAGGACGAGGCCTCCCAGGCGTTCTGGCGCAGCGTGCTGGACCACTTGCCGCGCCCGGTGCAGGCGATTGAACTGGAAGACGAGCCGCAGTTGTTGAGTTTTTTGGTGACCCGGGCTGTCGTTCACTGAGCCGACCCAAAGCGTTATTTTTCCCTGTAGGAAGGGCTTGTGTGGGAGTGGGCTTGCCCGCGATGACGGCCAGCGTGGTTTAACGGGGCGCCTAAGATCAAAAACAAAGCGAGGCGGCCTTAGAGCCGACCTGATCTATGAAGCGACCGCATCCCCTGTGGGAGCGGGCTTGCTCGCGATGGTCGCTAACGATGACGTTGGGTACCTGACACTCTGCGGCGACCTATCGGCTGCCATCGCGAGCAAGCCCGCTCCCACAGGTAAGTAGCTCCGCACTTTGCTTTTGCTCTTGCTGTTGATCTTAGTCGCCGTTACACAAAAAACGGATAGGTACACAACCCCAAGAAGAACAGAGCTGTGTAGCCACCCATGGTCATCGCAGGCAAGCCAGCTCGTGCAATCAGCGGGTGCTGTAAGGCAGCAAAAACGCCACACCCAGCCCCGCCAGTGAAATCAACCCAAACCACGCCACCGGCCCCATGGCCCAGCCCCACACCTGCACACTCACGGCAAAGCTGGCCGTCAGCAGCACCCAACCCACCCCCCGTAAGCCACGCCGCAGCATGGGCGAGGGCAGGCGTTGCCAGAGTTGTTTGTAATGCCGTTCCAAGCCCAGGCATAAGCCCAGCATTCCACCGCAGGCCAGCAACAACGCTGCTATCAATGCCATCTCAGTTGGCCTCTGCCACAGGTTGCTTGCCTACGCGCCGTGGGGCACGCTCCTTGGGCGCCTGGCACAGCTTCCAGCACGGCCAGGCCAGCATCAGGCCGAGGGCGACGGTGGTCAATTCCAGGTAGAAGTAATCACCCCTGCTGTCTCCCAGCAGATTCAGTGCCGGCAGGCCGATACACAGCGCAGCCGCCAGCGCCAGTTGTTCACGCCAGGCACTGCGCCACGGACGGACAATGGCGTGGCCGAGGCTCAACAGCCACACCAGGAAAAACACCCGCACCTCCCAGCCACCGCGTTGGGCCAGTTCCACCGGCAGCAAGCGGTTGGCCCACAGGAAGGCCACGCATGCCACCATCAAACCGGCTACCACTGCCACGTTCAGGCGTTCGGCGACGTGGTAGAGCAGGGCGCCGACAGCCCCTTCGCCATCGTGGCGACGGCGGCGCTTGACGGTAAACAGCACCACACCGGTCGCCAGCATCGCGCAACTGGCCAGGCCGCAGACAAAGTACAACCAGCGCATCGAGTAGCCGCCAAACTGGGCGAAGTGCAGGCCGGCCATGACCTTTTGGGTCAGCAGGCTCGGCCGGCTGACGGCGGGTTGGCGCAGGATCTCACCGCTGACCCCGTCAAACAGCATGCTCTGGCCCTTGGTCAGTTCGATGCGGTTGCCCAGCACCGGGCGCGCCTCGATACGCGCGTCGCTGCGGCCCGGGTTGTGGATCGACAGACTGGACACTGGCCCCATGGCTCGCTCCGCTGCGAGCAGCAGCGGTTCCAGCGCCGTCAACTCGGCGGCTTCGCTACGTGTGGGGCGTTCGCCGCGCGCCTGTTGTTCAGCGGGCGCACCGCGCAGGGCGCGGCCCAGGTTGTCGCGATCGCCATCAAACAGGGCATCCACCGCCGCCGGCATGTAGATCAGGTAGAAAATCACCAGCCCGGTATAGGTGATCATCAGGTGAAACGGCAGCACCAGCACCGCCGTCGCATTGTGCGCATCAAGCCAGGAGCGTTGGCCCTTGGCGGGGCGGAAGGTGAAGAAGTCCTTGAAGAACTTCTTGTGAATCACAATCCCGCTGATCAGCGCCACCAGCATTGCCATGGCCGCCAGGCCGACGGTCCAGATCCCCAGGTCACGCGGCAGGTTGAGGGTGAAGTGGAAGCGGAAGAAGAACCCGCCACCGGCAGTTTCGCGCACGGCCAGGGGCTCGCCGGTGTGTGGGTCGAGCGCGGTACCGCCGCCACGGCGTTGCTCGCCGGCCGATACCGTCAGGGTGTCGGAACGCTCGCCAGGCAAGCCGATGTTCCAGGTCTTCGCCTCGGGATGCTGGCGCGCCAGGTAGCCGAGGGCCTGCTGCGCGGCAGCGCTTTGCGACAGGCTGGTGGTGGGGACTTCCGGGCGCATCCAGCCGTCGATTTCCTTGTCGAACACCGCCAGGGTGCCGGTGAGGAAGATCGCAAACAGCAGCCAGCCAAAAATCAGCCCGCTCCAGGTGTGCAGCCAGGCCATGGATTGAGTCAGGGTCTTGTGTTTCATCCCAGCACCTCGCGCCATTGTGGCCAGAACCCGATGGCGGCCAATGGCAGCGCCAGGACCACTCCGGCCCAGGCGCGCCAGGCGTTGCGACAGGCAAAGGCCCAGAGGATTACCAGGGTGTAGACCAGGAAAGAAGGCAGGGTCGCGACGACCAGGGCATCAACCTTGTCCATGGGCAACAGGCGCGCCAGGGCGGCGGTAAACGCATAGGTAAACAGGTAGCCGCCGATCAGCGCGGCGACAATCCGCGAGAGTGTCGGCCAGGCAGGGGATTTGCTTTTCATGGTGGGCTCATCGGGGCCAGATCAGGCAACACAACCCCTTTGGGATCGAGTTGGTCACAAGTAACTCATGGCGCCAATGCTAGTGATTCTCATATGGGAGTAAACGCAATTTACAACTTATACACTTTGAGCCGCAGATGCAGGCACAGGCCGGGCGTGGTGTTTTGCGCCCATAACGTGCCGCCCTGCAACTGCACGATGCTGCGCGCAATCGACAAACCCAGGCCATAACCGTCACCGCCCGGGCGGGCGGCATTGAGGCGGGTGAAGGGCAGGAAGATCTGTTCCAGCTTGTCCGGCTCGATCCCCGGGCCCTGATCCTGAATGCACAGGTGCCAGAAATCGCCCTCAAGCTTACCGGTCAAGCGCACCACACCCTGTTCAGGGGAGTGGCGGATAGCATTGCGCAGGATGTTTTCCAGGGCCTGGGCCAGGCCATTGAGGTTGCCCAGCACCCAAACGCCTGCGGGCAGCTCGCAAGGCAGGCGCTCGCTCGACCAGCCGCTTTCAAAACAGGCGTCTTCGCGCAACAGGTCCCACAACGGCTCCATCTCCACCGCTTCCACCGGCATCGACGGGCGTTCGGTATCCAGCCAGACCAGCTCCAGGGTGCTGCCGATCAAACGTTCCATGCCTTGCACTTCGCGCTCCAGGCGTTGGCGCAATGCAGCAGGGTCGGGCTCGCGCTCACCGGCCACCCGCAACCGGCTCAAGGGCGTACGCAGTTCGTGGGACAAGTCCCGCAGCAAGCGCCGCTGCAGGACCACGGTGCTCTCCAGGCGCTCGGCCATATGGTCGAAGGCCCGGGCCAACTCACCCAGCTCATCGCGGCGGCGTGTCACCTGGGGCCCGACCCGTGACGCCAGGTCACCGGCGCTCAGCGCATTGGCCTGGCGCCGCAGGATCACCAGCGGCGAAATCAGCACCCGGTACAACAGCACGCCGAACAACAGCGCCAGTGAGGCCGGCAGTACGTGTTGCAGGAGGATGTTCCAGCGGCCATTGTCCTTGCGCGGGTCCAGGTGCAAGGGCAACTCCATCACCAGCCGCGATTGGCCATCGCTGAACGGGATATAAAACGTTGGCCGGCCACCGGGGCGACCCACCGGCCAGTCGATCCGGCGCACGAAATCCAACTTGCGCCGTTCAAGCGTGGTCAGTGCCTGGGAAGACAGCGAATGGTGCTCATCCACCACCACCGCCCACACCTGCTCCCGGGTGCGCAAGGTATTCAGGAACTCGTCGACGCCCGCCGCGCCGCGCTCATGCCAGGCGGCTTCGGCCTGCTGCGCATAATCGGTAAGAATCTGCCGGGTGGGCGCGGGCAAGCGCGCAGTGGCTTCCTGGATACGCTGGCTCACATCCACTTGCAGGCTGACCACCAGCAGGCACAGCACCGCCAGTAGGCCGATCAGTTTCCACAACAGCGAATGACGGTGGGGCAGCCTCATGGCGCCAGCCGGGTCAGGATGTAGCCGGTGCTCCTGACCGTCTCCACGCGTCCGGCGGTGTAGCCGATGGCCTGCAACTTGCGGCGGATGCGGCTGACATGCATGTCCAGGCTGCGATCATGCCGGGAATAGGCACGGTGCATCACCTGCTGGTACAGGAATGCCTTGGTCAGCACCTCATCGACATGGGCTACCAGGGTTTCCAGTACCCGATACTCGGTCGTGGTCAGGTCGGCCCACTGCTCATTGAGGCTGACATCGTTGCGTTGCTCGTCGAACGTCAGCTGTGGGTCCTCATTGCGCGCCGTGCCGGGCACCTCATGTTCATAGGCCACGCGACGCAGGATCGCATCGATGCGCACATCCATTTCCAACATGCTGAACGGTTTGGGCAGGTAATCGTCGGCCCCCTGGCTGAACCCGGTGATGCGATCCTGTTCGGCGCCGAGGGCTGACATCAGGATCACCGGCACCCGTTGATGCCGGCGTAGTTGCGCGAGCACCTCCAGGCCGCTGCTGCCTGGCAGCATGATATCCATCAGGATCAGGTCAAAAGGCTGGGCGCGCACCAGCTCGACGATTTCTCCACCGTTCTGGCGCAACGTGACCTCGAAGCCACGCTGGCCCAGGTGGCTGTCCAGATGGGCGGCGAGCACCGGGTCATCCTCGACGGCGAGGATGCGACGCGCAGCGGGGAGCGAAGGGTGGGCGTGCATGGGAATTTCCTGCGAATGCGAATGTTTCTAAGTCGCGCATTCTGGCAAATCTTTCGGCACATTCCTATGGATTGCGGTTTATTGCTGCATTTGTCGGATGATCCGGCAGAACACCGGGTCATCCAGATACGCCACGTTGAGCCGGGTCCAGGGCACGACGCTCTTGGGTTGGGTGGAGAAAATCGCCCCCGGTGCGAGCATCACGCCCTCGGCCAGGCACAGGCGGGTCAGCAGGTTGGCGTCGTCGACCTGGGGGAAACGCGCCCACAGGTACAGGCTTTGTTCGGGGCGGCAAAACACCTCGGCGCCCAGTTCGTCGAGCAAGGCCAGGCCGCGGGCGGTGGCCTGGCGCAGGCGATCTTGCAGGCGCGACAAGTGCCGCAGGAACTGACCTTCGCCGAGGATCACGTCGATGGTCCGCTCGCTGTACTCGGCGCCGCTGTTATGCAGGATCATCTTGATATCGGCCAACTCTTCGACCCGCTGCTTGCTGCCTGCGATAAACCCCACCCGCAGCGCGGCCGACACTGACTTGGAAAAACTGCCCAGGTACAACGTGCGGTTGAGTTGGTCCAGGGCTGAGAGTTTGATCGCCGAGCTGGGCTTGAAATCGGCCATGGCGTCGTTTTCCACCAGCAGCAGGTCGTAAGTCTCGGCGATGCGCAGCAACTGGTGCGCCTTGGCCGGTGACAAGTCCGAGCCCGTGGGGTTATGCCCAATCGATTGCAGGAAGAACAGTTTGGGGCGATGGGCCTTGAGCAACTGCTCCAACACCTCCAGGTTCGGTCCGTCGGGCTCGCGTGGCACGCCGAGCATAGTCGCGCCTTGCAATTGCAGTTTGCCAAACAGCGGGTAGTAGCCGGGGTCTTCCACCAGCACCGGGTCGCCCGGGTTGACGTAGCGGCGGATGATCAGGTCCATGGCATGGTTGGCCCCAAGCGTTGTGACCAACTGGCGGGTCGAGACCTTGATGTTGTAGTCCGCCAGCTTCTGGACCAGGCGTGCGCGCAGCCCGGCGTTGCCCAGGCGCGTGCCATAGCGAAACAAAGTGGTGACACCGGCCCGCACCACCTGGCGATGGAACTTGTCCAGGCGCATATCCATCAGCCATTCAACCGGCGGGAAACCTTCCCCCAGGGGCGAATGCCCAGGGTCGCGCAGGAACTGCTGGCGCATCATCCAGATGGTGTCCAGCGCCCGGTTGTAGGGCAGGCTGTCGTCTTCTTCGCGGGGCTGCGCCACGCGCTTGATGACAAAAAAACCCTGGCCGTGGCGGGCCTCCACCAAGCCTTCGGCGGCCAGGTGTTCGTAGGCGGTGATCACGGTATTTTTCGAATGACCGTGCAGGCGCATGTATTCGCGCAGCGACGGCAGCTTTTCGCCGGCTTTCAGGGCGCCATCGGTGATTTGCTGGGCGATGGCGCTGGCTACCTGCTGCGCGAGGGTCGAGCGCGCCATGGGGCATTTCCTCGTGGGGTGCTTGTTATGGGTACAGTCGCGTAACTGTCCGGCAAAACTGTACCTTCTTTCAAGGCTACAGATCGGGCAATTTGGCGTCATCCAATAACAAATGACTCCCCAAGGAGCCCCTGATGCCAATCGATTCGCGCTTGCCCAATTTTCGTAGCCTGTCCCCCCGCCAGCGTCTTGACCACCTCCAGCAACTGTTGGGCCTCAGCGCGGCTGATGCCGACCTGTTGCGCGGGTCTGGCGCGCTGCCCCTGGAGATCGCCGATGGCATGATCGAAAACGTGATCGGTACCTTTGAATTGCCCTACGCCGTGGCCAGCAACTTCCAGGTCAACGGCCGCGACGTGCTGATCCCGTTGGTGGTGGAAGAGCCCTCGGTGGTCGCCGCGGCCTCGTTCATGGCCAAGCTGACTCGTCACGCCGGCGGCTTCCAGACCTCCAGCAGCGCGCCATTGATGCGTGCGCAGGTGCAGATTGTCGGGATTACTGACCCGTTCAATGCGCGCCTGAGCCTGTTGCGGCACAAGGATGAAATCATCGCCCAGGCCAACAGCAAGGACCAATTGCTGATCAAGCTGGGTGGCGGTTGCCGCGACATCGAGGTCCACACCTTTGCCGACAGCCCGCGCGGGCCGATGCTGGTGGCGCACCTGATCGTCGATGTGCGCGATGCCATGGGCGCCAACACCGTCAACACCATGGCTGAAGCCGTGGCGCCGCTGATGGAACGCTTGACTGGCGGCAAGGTGCGCCTGCGCATCTTGTCCAACCTGGCGGACCTGCGCCTGTCCCGTGCCCAGCTGCGCATCGCCCCTGAGCATCTGGCCACCGCTGCGTACAGCGGTGAAGAAGTCATTGAAGGGATCATCGACGCCTACACCTTTGCGGTGATCGACCCGTACCGCGCCGCGACCCATAACAAAGGGATCATGAACGGCATCGACCCGTTGGTGGTGGCCACCGGCAATGACTGGCGTGCGGTGGAAGCGGGCGCCCATGCCTACGCCTGCCGCAACGGTCACTACGGCTCGCTGACCACCTGGGAAAAGGACGGCGCCGGGCACTTGGTCGGTACCCTGGAAATGCCAATGCCACTGGGACTGGTGGGCGGGGCGACGAAGACCCATCCGCTGGCGCAATTGTCGCTGCGCATTCTGGGCGTGAAGACTGCCCAGGAACTAGGGGAAATCGCCGTGGCCGTGGGCCTGGCGCAGAACCTCGGCGCCTTGCGTGCCCTGGCCACCGAAGGCATCCAGCGCGGGCATATGGCCTTGCATGCGCGCAACGTTGCGTTGTCGGCCGGCGCCCGTGGTGAAGAGTTGGACTGGCTGGTCAAACGCATGGTCGAGAGCCATGACGTGCGCGCTGATCGGGCCGCCGAGCTGTTGCTTGAAAAGCGCGGGCAGTAACCGTGGACTCTGTGCGGTTGGTGGAAGTGAGCGCGCGCGATGGCCTGCAAAATGAAGCCCGCAGCCTGCCGGTAGAAACCCGCGTGGCGCTGTTGGAGGGGCTGGTCGCGGCGGGGCTGAGAACCCTGGAGGCGGGGGCCTTTGTCTCGCCACGCTGGGTGCCGCAGATGGCCGGCACCGACGAGGTGCTGCGCCGTCTCGGGCAGCCAGCCGGGGTGACCTACAGCGCCCTGGTGCCCAACCTGCAAGGCCTGGACGCCGCGCTGGCGGTGGGGTGTCGGGAGGTGGCGGTGTTTGCGGCGGCCTCCGAGGCGTTTTCCCGCAAGAACATCAATTGCTCGATTGCCGAGAGCCTTGAGCGCTTTGGCCCGGTGTTGGCCAAGGCGCGCGAGGTAGGCGTGGCGGTGCGTGGTTATGTGTCCTGCGCGTTGGGTTGCCCGTTCAGTGGCGAGGTTGCACCCGGCGAAGTGGCACGGGTGACGACGGCACTGTATGAGATGGGCTGTTATGAAATCAGCCTGGGCGACACCATCGGCGTCGGTACTGCGCAAGCCACTTCCCGGCTGATCGCCGCCTGTGCTGCAGAGGTGCCAGTCAGCGCCCTGGCCGGGCATTTCCATGACACCTATGGCATGGCCGTGGCCAACGTCCAGGCTGCATTGGAGGCCGGGGTCAGGGTGTTCGATAGCTCCGTCTCCGGCCTGGGTGGCTGCCCTTATTCACCGGGAGCCACCGGTAATGTGGCGACCGAAGAGTTGGTCTACCTGCTGGAACACCAGGGTTTGGCAACCGGTGTCGACCTTGAGCGATTGATCGAGGTCGGCGTGTTTATCGACAGCCAGTTGCAGCGCGTCGGCGGCTCGCGAGTGGCGAAAGCCATAAAAGCGCGTCAATGCTTCTCATAAAAAGCCTTAATAAAAACAACAAGCCCGCAAGGGCGCGGAGGGCACCATGCAGCAACCTCTTTCACCGCCAAAAAAGCAAAACCTCTATGAGGTCTGGGGCGACACCATCGATGGCCGCGACCTGGTGCTGTCCATCGGCATCGGTGCAGTGGTCAGCCTCGGTGCGTATTTCGGCGCACATTACCTGCTGCAACCCATCGTCGAGTCGGCGCAGATGGCCAAGACCTACGCCATGCTGGTGGGCGTGCTCGGCTGCCTGGGTGCAGGCGTGATCAGCGCCAAGTTGTTCCCGCCCAAGCGTGACGTGCAGGAGCACGCGGCGGACCCGGCGTTTCGCGCACAAGTGGTGGCCGATCTGCTCAAGGAGTACGGCAGCCTTGGTCGGTTGGAGGACTTGTCTGACGAAGTGATCGCCGAGTTGCGCGAACTGGAGCTGTACGACTTGTTCCGTGAGGGCCAGGCTCGTGAAGAACAGGCGCACCTGAACGGAGGGCGACCGTGATGGAAATGCTGATGCATGAAATCATGATGGCGTTCGCCTTGGGGCTGCTGGGGGCGGTGGTGTTTTCCGCCATCGGCCTGGTCTCGGGCACCGACGAAACCGCCACCCTGGCGCCGTTGACCATGCTGGTGGTGTTGCTCGGCGCACCACCTGCCGGGGTGTTGACGTTCTTCCTCGCGGGCGCGGTGGCCAAGCACATGACTCACGCGGTGCCCACGGCTCTGCTGGGCATTCCCGGTGATACGGTGGCCACCGCCTTGCTTGGCGACGCCAACTACCTGCGCAAACTCGGCGTGCCACATATCGCCCTGCGTAAAATGATCACCGGCGGCGCGGTGGCGGCGTTGATTGCGGTGCCGTTGTCGGTCCTGTTCGCGGTGTTGCTGGCGCCGTTTGGCGGGGTGATCAAGCAGTTCGCGCCGTGGGTGTTCCTGTGTGCGGCCCTGGCCATTGCCTATTTCTCCGCCGGGCGCTGGGCCTCGGTGCTGACCCTGGTGCCGTTTGTGGTGGTGATCGTCGCGTTGCAGGCCTTGACCGGCCACTACGGGGTGAAACTGTCAGTCAGCTATTTCCTCGGCATCGCCGTGGCGCCGCTGATTGCGTCGCTGTTTTCGCTGTTGGCCCCAAGTGAGCGCGAGCACATGCGCCGCAACGAATACCGGGTGTTCTCCCTGGCGCCGGACGTCAAGGGCTGGAGCGGCTATTTCCCCAACCCGTTCAAAGTCATCAATCGGCGCCAGGTGAAAGTCACGGCCATGGCCGCCAGCGTGTCGAGCGCGACGTTCGTGTTCAGCCCGGTGGCGATGACGGTGATCATGGGCGAAGTGATCGGCGCGCGGATCAAGCAGGCGTACGACCGCCTGACCACGGTGATCACCGCGCGAAACGGGGTTACCGAGTCCACCTACATCGCCGAAACCCTGATCCCGCTGATGGCCTTCGGTCTGCCCCTGAGCCCGGTGGCTGCCGGCCCGGCCGCGCCATTGTTCAACGCACCGCCACGCTTCTGGGTGGACAACGCCAGCGGCCAGGTCAACAACCTGCACAACCTGCTCAGCACCTGGGACTTCCTCGGCTACGGCATGCTCGCCGTGATCGTGGCAATCCTGGTGGCCTACCCGTTCACCATGAACTTTGCCCATGGCGCCGCCGCCTTTGTGGTGCGCAAGATCAGCCACGAAGCGGTGATCGCAACGTTTATCGGCCTGGTGCTGGTGATCGGTATCTGGGAGGGCGGTCTGCTTGGGCTGCTGGTGATCGTCACGGTTGGGTTGCTGGGTGGTTTCCTGGCGCGCTTTCTGGGTTTCAACACCGGCGTGCAATTCATGGGGTATTACACGGCGGTGCTCAGTGTGCCGGCGATCATCGCGCTGGCGGGCTAGGTAACCCAGCCACGTCTTAGCTAGAACCACCACGACATTTTCCCGGCAGATAGCGGTTTATCTGCGACGGGAGACTGTTGCCTGTCAAAAAGCAAAGGAATAACAACAATGAACATCCTTTCCCGTTCCAACCCTGTGCTGCTGGGCTGCCTGGCGTTCACCGCCAACAGTTATGCCGAAGGTTTTGTCGACGACGCCAAGGCCTCGTTGAACCTGCGCAACTTCTATATCAATCGCAACTTTGTCGATGATCGTTACTCCCAGGCCAGGGCCGAGGAGTGGACGCAGAGCTTTATCCTCGATGCACGCTCCGGCTTTACCCAGGGCACCGTGGGTTTTGGCCTGGATGTACTGGGCCTGTATGCGGTGAAACTTGATGGCGGCAAGGGCACCGCCAACACCCAGTTGTTGCCGGTGCACGACGACGGTCGCCCGGCGGATGATTTCGGGCGATTGGGCGTGGCATTGAAGGCGAAGCTTTCCAACACCGAGCTCAAGGTCGGGGAGTGGGCACCGGCCCTGCCGGTGTTGCGCTCCGACGATGGCCGTTCGCTGACCCAGACCTTTCGCGGCGCGCAATTGACCTCCCGCGAGCTCAACGGCTTGACGCTGTACGGCGGTCAGTTCCGCGCCAACAGCCCGCGCAATGACGCGAGCATGGAAGACATGTTCATGGCCGGGCGCGCGGATGTGACCTCGGACCGTTTCAACTTCGGCGGCGCCGAGTACCAGTTCAACGACAAGCGAACCCAAGTGGGCGTGTGGTACTCGGAACTGGCCGATATCTATCAGCAGCGCTACTTCAACCTGATCCACAGCCAGCCCCTGGGCAGTTGGGTATTGGGGGCCAACCTGGGTTATTTCTCTGGCGAAGAAAACGCCAAGGCCCTGGCCGGCGACCTGGAAAACCGTGCGCTGTCGGCGATGCTTTCGGCAAAAACAGGTGCCCATACCCTGTACCTGGGCGGGCAGCGGATGTCCGGGAAGAACGGCTGGATGCGGGTCAATGGCACTGCCGGCACCAGCCTGGCCAACGACAGCTACAACGCCAGCTACGACGCAGCGCGCGAGCGTTCCTGGCAACTGCGTTATGACTATGACTTCGCGGCCCTGGGCGTGCCGGGGCTGACGTTGATGACACGTTATATTCGCGGCAGCAATGCCCATGTGGGGGCGGTCACTGATGGCCGGGAATGGGGGCGGGAGTCGGAGTTGGCGTATGTGGTGCAAAGCGGGGTGGCGAAGAACCTCAACGTGCGCTGGCGTAACTCGACGTTGCGTCGCGATTACAGCACGCTGGAGTTTGATGAGAACCGGTTGATTATCAGTTATCCGTTGTCGTTGTTATAAGTGGAGGGCGTGGCGGCCTCAGGGCCGCTGCGCCTTCACCCCGGTCCCAAACGTATTGCCCATCCGCACGCTGGTCGCTGCAGGTGTCGACAAGCCAATCTGGTTCGGCGGCCGCTGATGGACCGGTTTTTCCCGGGCCTCGCGGTTTTTCTGCGCGGCCTTGCCGCCCATCTGCTGGCTCAAGCACCCATAGTCAGGCGCCTTGTACCCATCCACCCTGGCTTCGACACAACCGCCCGGCGTGTCCTCGGCCTGCACGACCGACACCAGGCCCGCACACAGCAACAGCATCACCAACCGCTTCATCAGGGCCTCCTGGCTGGCCCGAGGAAGTGGGCCGTAAGTGCTTGCCAGTCTAGCCCGATGAAACGGGTGAAACCGTGATGTTTTTTTTGCCATCACCGTAACATCAGGTTCATAAATTGGCCTCAGGATGACGCTTTTCCCAGGACACGTCAGCCGTGCAGCAAGGCAGAGCAGGGGTCGAACGGTGGGCTTGGAGGCGCACACACTGCTGCCTGGCCTTGCTGTTGGCCTGGATGTGGTTGCCACTGCCCGCAGCCCTGGCTGGGGAGCCGAAGGTGTTGCGCCTGGATCTGCCTGCGCAAAGCCTGGTGCCAGCCCTGGAAGCCTTCAGCCGTGCCACCGGGATGGCGGTGTTGGTGGACCGTGAGTTGACCCACGGGCGGCGTTCGATTGGCGTGCATGGGCACTACAGCGCCCAACAGGCCTTGGGCCTGTTACTGACCGGGAGTGGCCTGATGGCGCGTTACGCACGCAGTGATGCATTTACGCTGCAGTTGCCTGAAGTCAGCCAGCCGCTGGCCGGTCGAGGGGTGTCGCCGCGCAATGCTGCACGGCTCAACCGCAGTTATGCCACGGCCTTGCAGCAGGCCGTCGAAGCCAGCCTGTGCCGTTTGCCCTTGACCCGCCCCGGCACTTTTCGTGCGCTGGTACAGGTCTGGGTCAACCGCGACGGGTGGATTGAACATAGCCGCCTGGTCAGTTCCACCGGTGATGCGCAGCGTGATGAAGCGCTGGTCCGCAGCCTGGGCAGCACCCGGATAGAACGCCCGGCACCCAGTTCGATGCGGTTGCCGTTGACCCTGCTCTTAATGCCCGACACCACAGGAAAACGCATGGAATGCACAGCACGGGAAGGAGTTTCCGGGGCATGAAGGATACCGGGCACACGCCAATGGTCAGGTTGTTCCTGGCCTCCTACGAAGACTTCAAGGTGCGTTTGCGCAAGCGCCTGGGTTCGGAGGACCTGGCCAATGACGTCCTGCATGAAACCTACCTGCGGGTCGACCGCATGGACATGCCGGCCAACCTGCAACAACCCAATGCCTATCTGTATCGCATGGCCCTGAACATCGCCGCCGACCGGCGCCAGGCCGATGCCCGCCTGCTGACCGGCAGTGAGGTCCAGGAGTTGCTCAACATCAGCGACGAAGCCCAGGATCCCTCGCGGGTGGTGGGCGGCCAGAAAGAAATCCAGTCCTTGCTCAAAGCCCTCTACGAACTGCCCGCCCGGCGCCGCAAGATCCTCATCGCGGCCCGCCTGGAGGAAGCGCCGCACCTGGAAATCTCCCAGCGTTTCGGCATCTCCACGCGCATGGTCGAGAAGGAAATCAAGGCCGCCCTGGGGCATTGCGCCCAGCGCCTGGAAAGAAAAGTCATCCAGCGGTTCGGTCCCGGCGCCGGAAAACCGTCTTAGTGTTGAGTCCCTGACAATCCGTGAGTACCTGCGCGCTTGAAAATTTTTAGCTTTCCCACTGCCCGGGGCACGCCCGACAGCCGATTGCACGACGAAGCGCGCGATTGGCTGGTCCTCCTGACCTCGGGCCAGGCGACCGTGGCCGATGCCAAGGCCTTGCGCCAGTGGTGCGCCCAGAGCCCGGAGCACGCCCAGGCTTTCGAACACGCCAAGTTGTTGTGGCAACAATTGACCCCGGCGCTGGCACAGGCCCAGGCACCCCGGCATTTTGGCCGGCGTGCGTTCCTCGGCGGGGCGCTGGCCGCCTCGGCTGCCTTGGTGATGGTACGCGTCACGGTGCCCGGTGGTTTTGCCGGGTTGAGTGCCGACTACCGCACGCAAGTGGGTGAGCAGCGGCGGGTTGAACTGAGCGAGGGCATCAGCCTGGAGCTCAACACCCAGACCCGTATCAGCCGGCGTGAGCAGGGCATTGAATTGCTTGAAGGCGAGGTCGAGGTGCTGGCGGCGCAGCCGCTGACGGTACAGGCGGGGGCAGGGTGGCTGAGTGCGAGCCAGGCGCGATTCAATGTGCGCAACACCGATCACAGTGTATGCGTGACCTGCATTGAAGGCTCGCTGGCGGTTGCCGTGGGTGGGCGCAGCGTGCGCCTGGACAGCGGGCGCCAGTTGACCTACGACGCGGCAGGGCTGGGGCAAGTACTGACGGTGGACACCGAGGCCGTGATCGCCTGGCGCGAGCAGGTACTGGTGTTCAATAACGCCACGCTGGACACGGTGATCGACGAGATCAACCGTTACCGGCCGGGGATGTTGGTCTTGCTCAATCGCGAACTGGGCAAACGCCGGGTGCAGGCGCGCTTCAGCCTGGAGCAACTGGCAGGCGTGGCATTGCTGATTCGCGATGCCTATGGGGCCAAATGCACGCAGCTGCCGGGTGGGGTGGTGTTGCTCAGCTAATGCCGTTCCCACTGTAGGAGCGAGCTTGCTCGCGAAGCACGTCAACGATAACGTGCGCACCCTGGATGAACGCGGCGCTCTCGGGTTCTTCGCGAGCAAGCTCGCTCCTACAGCAGGCCATCGCACACCGTTCAGTCCAGCGGTCCCAACACCTGCCGATAGCGCTCCACCCCCTGCGGTGTCTGCCGCACCAGGGTGATTTCCAGCCCCGCCGGATTGTTTCGGCGATTGCCGCTCAACTGCCGCCAGCCCTTGTCGTTATCCCAGACCCGTACTTGCAGGTCGCTGACCTGGCTCAACACCGCCACGGCCTCCTTGGGGGCCGGCAGCGGATAGCGATCCCGCGCCGGTGCTGCGGCGCGGTACAAGGTGTCGCCCTTGAGCCACCACCGCACCCGTTGCAGACCATCGCCGGGGGTTGGTGCGCTGCGGATCAGCTCCAGGCGAAACCCCTGGCTATCGGAACTGCGCACGGTCACCGCCGGCAAAGCGTCTGCGGCGGGGGGCTGGTCGGCGGTGGGTGGCGGCGCCAGTTCCACCCCGGCGCGCAGGCTGACGTCCAGTTGCAACTGGTTCAGGGCACGCAGCAGCGCCTGGGTCTGTTCGGTACTCGCCTGCAAGTGGGCGTCGGCGCGGGTCACGCTGTCCAGGCCGCGCCAGGCAATCAGGCTGACCACCGCCATCAGCATGATCGCCACCATCACCTCGATCAGGGTAAAGCCTTGCTGGTTACGGTTCATGGCGGGCTCACCACGCGCAGGGCGCCGGTTGCATCACGTTGCAGGCTGAGGCTGTGCTGCCCGTCCGACAACAGCACCTGCAGCGGCGGGTTGATCCATTCGGCATTCAGCACCAGGGTTTGCCGGGGTTCGATGCGCACCTGCAGCGGCGTGGTGTCCCAGGTCCGTGGGCGCAGTTGTGGATCGTCCTTGAAGTCCTCCAGCCCTGGGGCATCGTCGCGGCTGCGGCTCAAGCGGTAGCCGTTGGCATCCGCGCGCCAAGTGATTGCGCGGCCATCGGCGCGGGCTTCGGCCTGGGCGATTTGCAACACCTGAGCCAGGCGCTCGGCGTCCTTGCGCAACAGGTGCAAGGGGTCCGGCTTGATGCTCAGGCTGATGGCAGCGCTGGCGATGCCAATGATCACCAGCACCACCATCAACTCGATCAAGGTGAAACCGCGTTGCCTGCGATCCGTCATGCGTGTGCCCTCAACCGGATCAACCACTGAAATAAAACCGTGAGAATTGCCCTGTAGGCTGTCGGGACGGACAAACAGGAGGTCCCGCCCATGGCATTCATCGATCGCTTATCTGCCGCCCACGGCGTCCAGGCCCTGGCCTTGCTGGCGACGCTGGCCGGGGTTGCTACATGGACGCCGCTGCTGCTGACGTCTGCGCAGTCCCATACCCCGCCGATTGCACCCCAGGCGTTGGCGGCGCGCAGTGACAGCCCGGCGCTGCAATGGTTTGCCGATGTGCCGGCGGCGCTGCAGGTCAAGGTGTCCGGGGTGCTGGCTGGTGCCCAGGGTGCAGTGGCAATCCTCAGCCTCAACGAAGGACCGCCACGCAGTTTTCTCGCCGGTGAGCGCCTCAGCCCCGGCGTACGCCTGGCGGCCATCGAGGGCGATGGGGTGGTGATCGAGCGGGGCGCCGAAAAGGTCCGGGTCAATCTCGATAAGCTGCCCGAGGCGCCAGCCTTGCCCAGGCTCACTCGACCTTGACCTGTTGCAACGCAGGCGCGCGGTCCACCAGGGTTTCCAGGCGTGCCAGGGGCGGCGCCTCGCGTGTGGCATCCAGCACCTGCACGCTGACCTTCAATAGGGAGCCATCGCCCGCCACCACCTGTTCACAGCGCAGCTTCAAGCGCCCCTGATCACACTCGAACGTCTTGCGTCCGGGGCTTGCGCGCCCCTCCAGGCGCAGTTGGGCCAGGCGACTCTGGGCCGCCAGAATGGCGATGGATTTGTCGCGCAACAGGCCATTGCCCTGGGTCATCAACCCCGCCACCCGCACAGCCGCCGCCATGGCCACGGCAATAATCGCCAGGGCCACCAGCACCTCGATCAGGGTGAAACCATGGTTCTTGTGACGACCACGCATGACGTGCTCAATGCCGGGAAACAGGCCCGCAGACTAGCCGCTGCACTTGACCGATTGGCGACCAAAGCTCCCGAGGATTTTCAATACGCCTGACATGTTGGCTTGCAACACTGCGCGACGAAAAGCACTCAAGCCAAGGAATGTCGAGATGGATAGCGCGCACGTCACATCCACCCCGCGAGGCCCTTGGGGCCAGCGTGGCTTCACCCTGATCGAGATCATGGTGGTGGTGGTCATTCTCGGGATTCTCGCTGCCATGGTGGTGCCCAAGGTGCTCGACCGCCCGGATCAGGCGCGGGCCACAGCCGCCAGGCAAGATATCGGTGGCTTGATGCAGGCGCTCAAACTCTACCGCCTGGACCACGGCACCTATCCGAACATGACCCAGGGTCTCAAGGTCCTGGTCGAGCGCCCGGCCGATGCGAAGAACAGCAACTGGCGCGCCTACCTCGAACGTTTGCCCAACGACCCGTGGGGTCGCCCATATCACTACCTCAACCCTGGCGCCAATGGTGAAGTCGATGTGTTTTCCCTCGGGGCCGACGGCCAACCGGATGGCGACGGCGTGAATGCCGATATCGGCTCCTGGCAGTTGTAAGGCGCGCCATGAACAGGCATTTGCCCAGTGCGGCGAAGCAGCATGGCATGGCGATTATCAGCGCGTTGCTGATTGCCGCCGTGGTGGCGGTGCTCGCCGGGGCCATGCTCACCCGTCAAAGCGTGTTTACCCGCAGCCTGGAGGCCGATCAACTGCGGGTCCAGGGCAGTTGGCTGTTGCAGGGTGCGCTGCAAGCCAGTCGACAACAGTTGTGGGATGCGCGGCGCAAAGACGTGCTGACCCGCCTCGATCAGCCCTGGGCGCGCCCCTTTGCCGGGGCGGTCGAGGGGCGCCTGGATGACGAACAGGGCAAGTTCAACCTGCGCAACCTGGTCAGCCAGCAGCAGCCCGATGCGGCGCAATTGCAGAGCTTCCAGCGCCTGTGCCAGTTGCTTGGCATCGACCCTGGCATCAGCCAGCGCATCAGCCAACGGGTGCTTGCTTCGTATGCGCAGCGTGCGGGCGAAAGTGAGGTGAGCAGCCTGCGCAGCACTTCACCCGAGGCCGCCCAGACCCTGCTGCCGGCCAAGGCCCCAATGCTGCGCAGCCTGGATGACCTCGCCGGTATCGACGGCCTTGAACCGCGTGTGCTGCAACGCCTGGCGGCGTATGTCAGCGTGCTGCCCGGCAATACCTGGGTCAATGGCAACACTGCCAGCGCCGAAGTGCTCAGTGCGGTGGTGCCGGGGCTCAGCCTGCCCCAGGCCCAGGGGCTGGTGGCCGAGCGGGACAGCGGGCGCTGGTTTATCAACCGGGGCGATTTCGTCAACCGCCTGCGCATGCCCCACCTGGTGGTGGATTCGGTGCAGGTGGGGATCACCAGCGAGTGGTTCCGCTGGCACGGCCGCGCGCGTCGCGAGCAGCGCCGGGTTGCCGCGCAAGCGCTGTTGTATCGCCCCGAAGACCGGCAACCCCAGGTGATCTGGTGGCGGGTGGGCGCATGACGCGCTTGCGGATTGCCTTGCCGCCGCTGGACCAACTGAGCGCCGAGAGCCTGGTGCACTATGCCTGGCTGGACCGCACCGGGCAGGTCAGCCGGCAAGGGCAGGCCAGCCTTGGGCAGTTGGCACCACCGCGCAAGACCCTGGCGGCCGAGTGCTTCCTGCACCCTGGGGACAGTTTGCTGACCAGCCTGGAACTGCCGCCATTGACGGCGGCCAAGGTGACGGCAGCTGTGACCTGTGCAGCCCAGGCGCTGATCCTCGGCCCGATGGCACAGGTGCAGGTGGTCCATGGCCCCCGGGAGAGCAACGGGCAAGTGCAAGTGGGGTGGCTGCCAAAGGCGGGCCTGGAACAACTGAACCGAGTCCTGGCCCAGGTGCATATCAGCCTGCGTGGCCTGTACCCGGCGCCCTATGCCTTGCCCGTACCGCCTGCGGGAGGCTTGAGCGTAGCGTGTGTCGAGGGGCATCTGCTGCTGCGCCAGAGCCTGCACCAGAGCGCCTTGCATCCCCTGGGCGCGCGAGCCCTGGAGGCGCTATTGAACGGTGGTGCGCAACTGCATCAGATCGATGAGCACACGCCCCAGCGCTGGCAGGGTGTGGTGCCCGGCTGGGGTTTGCACGGGCGTCTCAAACGTACCCGCAACGGTGGTTGGGGGCGGGCACTGGGGCTCAGCGCATTGGCCGTGGCGGTCTGGACCCTGGGCCTGAACCTGTACGCCGCGCGCCAGGTGGGCGAAGGGCAACAGCTCAAGGCGCAGATGATCGCCCAGGTCAAGCAGGCCTTCCCGCAATTGCCGGTAATCCTCAATCCGCTGCAACAGGCCCGCCAGCAATTGGCCGCCGCGCAAGGCGCCGGCGCCGACCCCGGCCAGCGTTTCAGCAGCCTGGTGCAATTGGCGGGCAGCCACCTGCCGTTTATGGTCGGCAGCGTCCAGGCCCTGGCTTTTGAACAAGGCCGTTTGCACCTGCAATTGTTGCCCGACAGTCGCAACCCGACGGCCGCAGGTGATTGGCAGGCGGCGCTGGCCCAGGCCGGTTTCACCGCCACCCGTGATGATCACGGCTGGACCCTTGGGCCGCTCGACAGCCCGGAAGACGCCAATGAGTAAGCTCAGCTATCAACGCCTGCGTGGTCAGTTCCAGGCGTTCTGGAACGCCCTGGCGCTGCGCGAAAAACGCCTGCTGGGCGGCGGCGGGGCAGTGTTGGCGGGCCTGCTGGTGTGGTTGCTGTTGATTGAACCGCCCTTGCAGCAGATCGACTACTGGCAAGCCGAAACCCCCAAGCTGCGTACCCAGGCTGCCACCTTGCAGGCGCTGTTGCAGGGCGCCAGTGCCGGCGCGCGCGCCGGGCAAGACCGCGAAGGTGCCTTGCGCCAGGCCCTCGACGCTGCCGGACTTGAAGGCCGCTATCAATTGCAGGTCGTGGACTCCAACGGCTGGCGCCTGACCTTTACCGACGCGCCAGCGGATGCCGTGGTCGGATGGTTGCTGGCGAGCCCACGCGCACTTTCCCTGGAGGTGTCCCAAGCGCGCTTGCAGCGTGTTGGCGACACCGCTGAAAACCCGGCCGGCAGATTGTCCGGGACCGTTCGCATGGATCAGGCGCCTGGCGCTAAGGAAGCTTCATGAAGTGGTCATTCGCCCTTTCGGCGCCGTTTCGCCAGGTAGCGCCGTTGCTGTTGCTGGCGCTCAGTGCCTGCAGCAACACCCAGTCGCCGACACCCGCGCCATTGCTGGTGGACAGCGAACTCGGCCAGCCCCTGGCCGATACCCGGCGCAACGGTGTGCCGATACCCGAGCGCCAGCGTGAAATCACCCCACAGCCACGGGTCCAGCACCCGGTGACCCAACGCGCCCGTGGCCATGCCGCCGCCCCGGCCAAAGAGCGCAACCCGCTGGGCGACCAGCCGGTGCAATTGAACTTTGTCGAAGCCGAAATCCAGGCGGTGGTGCGCGCCTTGTCCCGCGCCACCGGCCAGCAGTTCCTGGTGGATCCACGGGTCAAGGGCAACCTGACCCTGGTCAGCGAAGGCCAGGTCCCGGCGCATCAGGCCTATGACATGCTGCTGGCGGCGCTGCGCATGCAGGGCTTCAGCGTGGTGGACGTCGGCGGTGTGGCCCAGGTGGTCCCGGAAGCCGATGCCAAGCTGCTGGGCGGGCCGATCTACAATGCCGCCAGCCCCAGTGGCAATGGCATGCAGACCCGCACCTTCCGCCTGCAATACGAAAACGCGGTGAACCTGATCCCGGTATTGCGGCCCATTGTCTCGCCAAACAATCCGATCAATGCCTACCCCGGCAACAACAGCATCGTCATCACCGACTATGCGGAAAATCTCGCGCGGGTGGCGCAGATCATCGACGGCATCGACACCCCGAGCGCCATCGACACCGACGTGGTGCCGGTGCAAAACGGCATTGCCGTCGATATCGCGGCGATGGTCGCCGAGTTGCTGGAAACCCAGGGCAACGACCAGACCCAGAAGATCACCGTGGTCGGCGACCCACGCTCCAACTCGATCATCATCCGCGCCGGCAGCCCCGAGCGTACGGAACTGGCGCGCAACCTGATCTACAAACTCGACAATGCCCAGAGCAACCCCAGCAATATGCACGTGGTGTACCTGCGCAACGCCCAGGCCGGCAAGCTGGCGCAATCCCTGCGCGGCATGCTCACCGGTGAAAGCGAAAGTGGCGTGAGTGACGAGGCCCGCACCCAGTTGAGTGCAATGGGCGGGGCAGGCACTACCAGTCAGGGCAGCCCCCAGAACAGCAGTGGCACGCCGACCGGTAGTGGTGTCCAGCCCAGTGGTTATGCAAAGGACAGCGCTGGTGCGAGCAATACCACCAGCGAGCAGAACACCGCTTTCAGTGCCGGCGGCGTGACGATCCAGGCCGATGCGACCACCAACACCCTGCTGATTTCCGCACCCGATCCGCTGTACCGCAACCTGCGTGAAGTGATCGACATGCTCGACCAGCGCCGCGCCCAGGTGGTGATCGAAAGCCTGATCGTCGAAGTCAACGAAGACGATGCCAGCGAATTCGGCGTGCAGTGGCAGGCCGGCAACCTGGGCGGCAAGGGTGGTTTTGGCGGGGTCAACCTGGGCGGCAGCGGAATCAACGGCACCCCCACCAGCAAGACCAGTATCGACGTGTTGCCCAAGGGCCTGAACATCGGCCTGGTGGACGGCACGGTGGATATTCCGGGGATCGGCCGGGTGCTGGACCTCAAGGTCCTGGCGCGGGCGTTGAAGAGCAAGGGCGGGACCAATGTGTTGTCCACGCCCAACCTGCTGACCCTGGACAACGAAGCGGCGAGTATCTTCGTCGGCCAGACCATTCCCTTCGTCACCGGCAGCTACGTGACCGGTGGCGGTGGCACCAGCAACAACCCGTTCCAGACCGTGCAGCGTGAAGAAGTGGGCCTCAAGCTGAACGTGCGGCCACAGATCTCCGAGGGCGGCACGGTGAAGCTGGATATCTACCAGGAAGTCAGCAGCGTCGACGCCCGCGCGTCGGTGGAGGCGGGGACGGTGACCAACAAGCGGGCGATCGATACCAGCATCTTGCTCGATGATGGACAGATCATGGTGCTGGGCGGGTTGTTGCAGGATGGCTATACCCAGAGCAACGACGCGGTGCCGTGGCTATCGGACATCCCGGGGCTGGGCGCGCTGTTTCGCAATGAGTCGCGCAGTGTGAACAAGACCAACCTGATGGTGTTCTTGCGGCCCTACATCATTCGCGACAGTGGCGCGGGGCGCAGTATTACGCTTAATCGCTATGACTTTATGCGCCGTGCCCAGGGTGGGTTGCAGCCGCAGCACAGTTGGGCGCTGCCGGATGTGCAGGCGCCGCAGTTGCCGGCGGTGGAGAAGGCGATTCCGGGGGCGGTGCCGGTTCGTGGGAGTACACAGCCGTGAGTTGTATCACCTGTAGGGGCTGGCTTGCCTGCAGTGGCGGCAATTGTGTTGTGGGGGTACATATCCATTCCTGTGGTAACGGCTACTTAGGGTTTCGCTCTTACAGCGGGTCACTTTTGGCAAACGCCCCCCCAGTCAATGCAGCCAGTCCAGAGACACCCCATTCAAAATGTGGGAGCTGTCGAGCCCTAGCGAGGCTGCGATGGCGGCGGCATGATCAACATCCATGTCGCCTGACCCACCGCTATCGCAGCCTCGCTAGGGCTCGACAGCTCCCACAGGGGGTTGCTGGTACTTTTGATCTTGAGCGCCCCGTTCCGAGCCTGGGCGAGGCAGCGAGTGGTGGGGCAAGAGCCTTTTGGTTACTTTGGGGCTTTTCCAAGGTGACTTGCTGTAAGAGCGAAACCACCAGTTGGCATCACAAAAATAACGGATATGTCCCCAATCAAAGGGCTCAAACACCATGAGCCTGCTCCCCTACGCCTGGGCCAAATCCCAACGCATTCTCCTGCACCCCACCCCCAACGGCCCGCGCCTGACCATCTGCCCCTCGACTCCCGGCTGGTCGATCAGCGAAGTCCATCGCCAATTCGGCCAGGCCCCCATCGAGCATGTACGCGACGATGAACTCGACGGCCTGCTGGCCAGCGCCTACGCCGACACCGGCAGTGCTGCAGCGGTGGTCGGCGCGGCCGAAAACGAAGTCGACCTCGACCGCCTGATGCAAGACATCCCCGAAATCACCGACCTGCTCGACACCCAGGACGGCGCTCCGGTGATTCGCATGATCAACGCCTTGCTGACCCAGGCCGCCCGCGACGAAGCCAGTGACATTCATATCGAGCCCTTCGAAACCCACTCGGTGGTGCGCTACCGCGTCGACGGCACCCTGCGCGATGTGGTGTCGCCGCGCAAAGCCCTGCATGGCGCGCTGGTGTCGCGGATCAAGATCATGGCTCAGCTCGACATCGCCGAAAAACGCCTGCCCCAGGACGGTCGTATCGCCCTGCGGGTCGCCGGGCGGCCGATTGATATCCGCGTGTCGACGGTGCCTACCGGCCATGGCGAGCGGGTGGTGATGCGCCTGCTGGATAAACAGGCCGGGCGCCTGCAACTGGAAACGCTCGGCATGGACCCGCAACTGTTGGCGCGCCTCGATGGCCTGATCCGCCAGCCCCATGGCATCGTGCTGGTCACCGGGCCCACCGGCAGCGGCAAGACCACCAGCCTCTACGCAGCCCTGGCGCGGCTGGACGCCAGTACCAGCAATATCCTCACCGTGGAAGACCCGGTGGAATACGACCTGCCGGGGATCAGTCAGATCCAGGTCAACGCCAAGATCGACATGACCTTCGCCCTGGCCCTGCGCGCGATTCTGCGCCAGGACCCGGACATCATCATGATTGGTGAAATCCGTGACCTGGAGACCGCGCAGATCGCCGTGCAGGCCTCGCTCACCGGCCACCTGGTGCTGGCCACGCTGCACACCAACGATGCGGTGTCGGCGGTCAATCGCCTGATCGACATGGGGGTGGAGCCGTTCCTGCTGGCCTCGTCGCTGCTCGGCGTCTTGGCCCAGCGCCTGGTGCGGCGCCTGTGCCCGCACTGCAAGCAGCTGGACCCGGCGGCGCCCGGCACCTGGCGCCCGGTGGGGTGTGACCAGTGCAACCAGGTCGGCTACAGCGGCCGTACCGGTATCCATGAACTGTTCTGCGTCGATGATGCGGTGCGTGGGCTGATCCACCAGGGCGCCGGCGAGCAGGAAATACGCATCGCCGCCCGCGAGGCCGGGATGTTCAGCATGCGTGAAGACGGCGAGCGCTGGGTCCGTAGCGGCGCCACTGCGCCGCAAGAAATCCTGCGCGTAACACGGGACGCCTGATGAATCGCTATCGCTATGAAGCCTGTGATGCCAGCGGCAAGCTGGAAGCCGGACACCTGGAGGCCGAGAGCCAGGGCGCGGCCTTTGCCAGCCTGCGCAGCCGGGGCCTGACGGCGTTGCTGGTGCAGGTCGAAGGCAGCGCCAACGCAGTGGGCGGCAGCAGCCTGTTCAGTGCCAAGCTGTCGGACAACGACCTGGCCTGGGCCACCCGCCAACTCGCCAGCCTGCTCGGTGCCAGCTTGCCACTGGAGGCGGCGCTGAGTGCCACGGTCGAGCAGGCGGAAAAAAAACACATCGCCCAGACCCTCAGTGCGGTGCGCGCCGATGTGCGCAGTGGCATGCGCCTGGCCGATGCATTGGCCGCACGGCCACGGGATTTTCCGTCGATCTACCGGGCGTTGATTGCGGCAGGGGAGGAGTCTGGCGACCTGGCCCAGGTCATGGAGCGCCTGGCCGACTACATCGAGGAACGCAACAACCTGCGCGGCAAGATTCTTACCGCGTTTATCTATCCGGGCGTGGTGGGCCTGGTGTCGATTGGCATCGTCATCTTCTTGTTGAGCTATGTGGTGCCGCAGGTGGTCAGTGCCTTTTCCCAAGCGCGCCAGGACCTGCCGGGGCTGACCCTGGCGATGCTCAATGCCAGTGACTTTATCCGCGCCTGGGGCGCGCTGTGTTTTGCCGCCCTGGTGGGTGGTTTCTGGTGTTGGCGCCTGTACCTGCGCAATCCCGTGGCGCGCTTGAACTGGCACAGCCGGGTATTGCGCCTGCCGCTGATCGGGCGGTTTGTGCTGGGGCTCAACACTGCGCGCTTTGCCTCGACCCTGGCGATCCTCGGTGGCGCCGGGGTGCCGTTGCTGCGTGCCCTGGAAGCTGCGCGCCAGACCCTGTCCAACGACCGCCTGAGCCAGAGCGTCAGTGATGCCACGGCCAAGGTGCGCGAGGGGGTCAACCTGGCGCCGGCACTGGCGCTGGAAAAGGTCTTCCCCCCGGTGTTGATCCACCTGATCGCCAGCGGTGAAAAAACCGGTTCCCTGCCGCCCATGCTGGAGCGCGCGGCGCAAACCCTGTCACGGGATATCGAACGGCGGGCCATGGGCATGACGGCCTTGCTGGAGCCGTTGATGATCGTGGTGATGGGCGCGGTGGTGCTGGTGATCGTGATGGCGGTGCTGTTGCCGATCATCGAGATCAACCAACTGGTCACTTGATACACACAAATCCAAATGTGGGAGCGGTGTTCGCAGTCAGTTCTATCCAACCTCGGGTTCGTCATTGCGTCATCTTTCCAATCGAGGCGCACAGCCGGCACCGCACCCGGTGAAACCTGTCTGTTCCCCACCCCGTTAAAAGCCAGAATCATTGCCAAAACACCCGAGAATCTTTTTAAAAATCAAGCTGTTCCTCCCGAGGTTTTTTCCTACATCTGTCATCGGAAACTGCGAACTTCGTGTCCATGGCCTCGCCCGGCAAGCCCTCTGGATCAAGGCGTGTGAACCGAGTGCCATGGCGTCATGCAAGAGCCATCTACCTCAACGTATGAACACGACGAAAGGAGCTTCTTCATGTTTAAGCGCAACGTTCTCGCGGCATCCATGACCCTCGCGGCCCTGTGCTCGGCCCAGGCAGCATTCGCTGATATCAACGGTGGCGGTGCAACCCTGCCACAGCCGCTGTACCAGACCCCCGGCGTCCTGACTGCCGGTTTCGCCGCGTACATCGGTGTCGGCAGCGGCAACGGCAAAGCGGCATTCCTGGAAAACAAGTACGACAAGCTCGTACCTGGCGTGACCACCAAGAACGTGCACTGGGCGGGCAGCGATTCCAAGCTCAATGCCACTGAGTTGTCGACCTACGCATCGGCCAAGCAACCAGGCTGGGGCAAGCTGATCCAGGTGCCTTCGGTAGCCACTTCGGTTGCCATTCCTTTTCGCAAGAGCGGTGCCAACGCCGTTGACCTGAGCGTCAACGAACTGTGTGGTGTGTTCTCGGGTCGTCTCACTGACTGGAGCCAGATCACGGGCGCTGGCCGTAGCGGTGCAATCACCGTGGTTTACCGCAGCGAAAGCAGCGGCACCACCGAACTGTTCACGCGCTTCCTCAACGCCCAGTGCGCTGAAACCGGCAGCTTCGCCGTTACCACCACCTTTGCCAACAGCTACAGCGGTGGCCTGCCGGCCGGTGCCGTTTCTGCTGCGGGCAGCCAAGGTGTGATGAATGCCTTGAACGATACGACGGTCGCTGAAGGCCGTATCACCTACATGAGCCCTGACTACGCCGCCACTACCCTGGAAGGCCTGGACGACGCTACCAAGGTCGCTCGCGTTGGCAAGGACGTGGCCAGCAACACTGCAGGTGTATCGCCAGCGCCGGATAACGTTTCCGCTGCAATTGATGACGTGTCGGTACCTGCCGTGGCTGATCGCTCCAACCCGGACAAGTGGGTACCTGTATTCGGTAAAAGCGGCGTAGCCGGTGTGGTGCCTTACCCAACGTCGGGCTACCCGATCCTGGGCTTCACCAACCTGATCTTCAGCCAGTGCTATATCAACGGCGACCAGTCCAACCAGGTGCGTGACTTCTTTGCCCAGCACTACGGCGAGACCGTCAACAACGATGATGCGATCCGTGCCAACCGTTTCGTACCGCTGCCAGACTCCTGGAAAAGCGCGATCCGCAGCAGCTTCCTGACCGCCGGCAACTCCCTGAGCATCGGCAAGACCGACGTCTGCAACGGTATCGGTCGTCCGCTGTAACCCCAGCGTTCATCGACCTGCAACACCTGATCAGCAACGGCCTGTGCCGTTGCTGATTTTTTATTTGCCTACCCGCCAACACCGGCCCCAGTAGCCGTTGCCGAGGGCGGTGGGCGCTAGATGAATTTTGCATGACAGAAGTTCAGTCCCGTCCCTCGCCAACCGCCTAACTCCCATACGTGATGTGCATCTCAACACACAAGGATGATTCCAGATGGTCCGCTGCAAACCACCGGTTAACCTGAATGCCCGCGGCCCGCACGGCCAGACAGTCTTGCGCCTCAAGCCGTTGGCCCATGCCATTGCCTTGTTGCTGGTGGCGGGCAGTGCCCAGGGGGCCACGGCGTTCAGCTCCGGCTGGTTTGCGGCCAAGGGCGCGTCCCAGGCGGCCACGGCGGCGCGTCCGGGGGCGCAGGTGCCGGGGATGCCGCCGCCGTTGTCCCAGCAGGCGCGGGTCAACCAGCAGATGCAGCGCTCACTGAGCACGCTCAACAACAGCGTTGCGGCGATTGCCGCCCAGCAGGCCGCGCAGGCGGCGGGGCGCCAGGCAGCGTTGGGGCAGGTCTCGACGATTCCCGATGGCCTGGGCAAAGGCGGCTTGCAGGTAGACAACAGCCTCACCCAGGGATGGATCAACGCCAAGGGCCCGACCCAAAGCCAAGCCGGTGGCCAGACCACGGTGAGCATCGAGCAGACCGCCGACAAGGCCATCCTCAATTGGGAGACCTTTAACGTCGGGCGCTACACCACTGTCGACTTCCAGCAGCAGTCCAACTGGGCCTTGCTCAACCGCGTCAATGACCCCAACGCGCGCCCCAGTGAAATCCAGGGCCAGATCAAGGGCGCTGGCACTGTGATGATCATCAACCGCAATGGCGTGGTGTTCAGCGGCAGCAGCCAGGTCAATGTGCGCAACCTGGTGGCGGCCGCAGCGAATATCAGCGATGAGCAATTCACCCAGCGCGGGCTCTACGTCGACGCCAACGGCACCCAGCCAACGTTCACCGATGCGGCGGGCAAGGTCCAGGTGCAGCGCGGTGCGCTGATCCAGACCCATGATGCGGCCACGTCCACCGATGCCGGTGGCTATGCCTTGTTGTTGGGCTCGGAAGTGGAAAACGCCGGGACCCTCATCACCGCCAAGGGCCAGACGACCCTGGCCGCCGGCGACAGTTTTTATATCCGCAAAGGCGTGGGCACCACCGGCAATGCACGTTCCACCACACGCGGCAATGAAGTCGCCAGCAGCCTCAAGGCCGGCAGCAGCGCGGGCAGCGTGACCAACAGCGGCCTGATCATGGCCGCAACCGGCGACATCACCCTGACCGGCCACGCCGTGCAGCAAAACGGCGTCGCCCTGGCCAGCACGTCGGTGGACACGCGTGGCACCATTCACCTGCTCAATTCGTCCAGTGACACCACGGGCAGCGTCAGTCTTGGCGAAGGCAGCACCACCGCGATCCTGCTCGACAGCAGCGGCTCCACCGCGCTCAACAGCCAGCGCGAAAATGGCCTGGTCAATCTTGACGGGCTGGCGAACCCCTTGATCAGCGGGCAGTTCAATAACCTGGGCAGTGTGGCCGACCGTACCGATCAGTCGCGCATCGAGATTGTCAGCGGCGCCACCGTGGACTTCCAGAAGGGCTCGATTACCCTTGCCACCGGTGGCCAGGTCGCGGTCAGCGCCGGCCAGCGCAGCCTGGTGCGCGACGGTGCGATGATCGACGTGTCCGGCGCCATCGGCGTCAAGGTGGCGATGCAAGCCAACAACATCAAGATCAACGTGCAGGGCAACGAGCAACGCGATGCGCCGGTCAACCGCGATGGCGGGCAGTTGATCAACAACGATGTGTGGGTCGACCTGCGTGAATTGGTGTTTGTGCCAGCGGGTACCAACGGCTACGCGACGGACCGCTGGTACACCGCCGGCGGCCTGCTGGAAGTCGGTGGCTATCTGGGCACGCAAGGGCACGCGGTGGGTGAGTGGATGGCCCAGGGCGGTACCGTGACGTTTACTGGCCGTGACGTCGTGACCCAGCAGGGCGCGCAGATCAATCTGTCGGGCGGCACCGTGGATGTCCAGGCCGGTTATGTCCAGCAAACCTGGCTCAAGGGGCCGGACGGGCGCTTGTACGAGCTGTCGAAAGCACCGGGCGATATTCTCTACAGCGGGCTTTACAAAGGCTTTGAAGACACCAGTGAGCGCTGGGGCCGGACCGATCTGTATTACAACCCGTTGATCGCCCCACAGCGTCGCTTCGAGGCGGGTTACACCGTGGGCCGCGATGCCGGCAAGCTGGTGGTGGGTACGAGCAGTGCGGTGCTTGAAGGCCAACTGCTCAGTGATGTGTTCCAGGGCGATCGCCAGACCCAGGCACCGAACATCAACCTTGACGGTTATCAGCAGTCGCAAAAGGCTCAGGCCCAGCGTGCGCAACTGATCATTGGCCAGTACACGCCGATCTTCAACAAAAGCACGGGTACCCTGCGTTACGCCCTGACGCCGGGCATGGAGCAGGTAGTGATCGAGAGTGGCGCGCCAGCCATCGCCGACAGCCTGGACCTGAGCGCCGCGCTGCCGGCCGGGCGCCAGGGCAGGCTGGTGCTCGACAGCGAGCAGCTCAACGGCTTCCAGTTGGGCGCGATCAAGGTGGGTGCCAAACAGCAGATCACGGTCAATGGCGCGTTGTCGGTGGCGGACGGTGGCGATATCACCCTGTACGCGCCGCAGGTGGCGGTCAACGCCAACCTGACGGCCCATGGCGGCAGCATCAATGCCGGCAACGTACTGAGCCAGGTCAACCTCAATCGGCAGAATGGCGTTGAAGATGTGATTCTGGCGGGGAGCGGGCAAGTCGCTGTGGCCTCCGGGGCGGTGCTGGATGCCTCCGGGCGTTGGAGCAACCTGGCACTGCAGCCGTCCATCATCGGTGGCGTGGCTTACGCCAATGGCGGCAAGGTGTCGCTGCGCAGCACCGGCGATGTGAGCCTGGGGGCGGGGAGCCTGGTGCAGGTGTCTTCGGGCGCGACTGCCGGCCAGGATGGCAAGGTCAGCGGGGGCAAGGGCGGCAGCGTGACGTTGGACGCGCTGGGGGCGCTGGTGTTGGGCGGTGAGATTCGTGGTTACGGTGTCAGTGGTGGTGGCACCCTGGCGTTGCAATCGCACAAGGTGCTGATCGGTGAGGCAAGCACTCCAGACGCGGGCACCCTGCAACTGGCGGGAGACTTTTTCAACAAAGGGTTCTCGGCGTATGACATCACTGGCAATGAAGGGTTGATCGTCGCTGACGGCACTCAGGTCGCGGTCGACATGCCGGTCTACCGTGTTGGCGAGCAGGTGCAGACGGTGCCGAGCGGCAGTGATCCGGCCAGCCTGATGGAGCTTTGGACACCCCCGTTGTATCAGCAGGATGCGCTCAACAGCGTGCTGAGCCAGCGTCGAGGCGCCAGCTTGAGCCTGACGGCCGGGCATCAGGAGTCCACCGCTGCGCAATTGGCAACTACGTCGCTGAGCGTGGGCCAGGGGGCGGTCATCACGGTCGACCCGGGCCAGGCGATCAACCTGCGCAGTGTCGGCCAACTGACGCTCAATGGCACGCTCAACGCCTGGGGCGGCAGCGTCAGCCTGAGTGGCCTGAACGTGGCCAGTTCCGAGGCGGTGAATGCCGCGGGTCACGGGCGTTCGATCTGGGTTGGCGAGCAGGCGCTGATCGATGTGGCCGCGCGGGCGGCGAGTGCCGTGGACAGTCGTGGCCGCAGTTATGGCCTGGTGCGCAATGGCGGCACGATCAGCCTCGGCGGCGAACTTGACCTCGCCACCGGCATTGCCAAGGCCAGTGATGTGTTTGTGGTGGTACGCGATGGCGCGCGCCTGGATGCTTCCGGTGCCCAGGCGGGCCTGGATCTGCCGGGTCGGGGCCGGGTGCAGGTGGCCAGCAATGGCGGCAGCATCAATATTGCCTCCAACAATGGCCTGTACCTGGACGGCAGCCTTGTGGCCCAGGCCGGCGGTGCCGGTGCATCGGGCGGGAGCCTGGCCCTGGCCCTGGAAAGCCCTTATTACATCAAGAATGCGGTCTCCGACCGGGTGCTCAAGCCACGGGAGCTGGTACTCAGCCAGACCCGACAGGACAGCACCCTGGCGGGCACTGCCCAGGCTGCGGCTGTCGAGTTGGAATATGGACATGCTCGCCTGGGCGTGGATCAGGTCAGCGCCGGTGGCTTTGACAACCTGGCATTGCTGAGCAATGGCCTGCTGAGTGTTGACGGTGATCTATCGCTGCAGATGGGCCAGAGCCTGCGCCTGTACAGCGGCGCCCTCGGCCTGAGTGAGAATGCTGCGCCAGATGCCCGGGTCAATCTGTCGGCACCTCACCTGCTGTTGGCGGGCATCCTTGCGCCCTTGGAAGCCAAGGATCAATACCTGCATCCGGTGTTGACCAGCGCCATGTCGCAACGCGCCACCGAGGCGGTGTTCAACGCCAGCGCCAATCTGCTGGAGGTACGCGGCAATGTGTTGTTCGGCAACAAGAGCAGCCTGACTCAGGCCGACAATAGCCAGGTGAGTGTCGAACGGCGTGGTTTCGATGATGTGCAACTGAGCAGCCAGGGTGACCTGCGTTTCCTCGCCGGGGCCAGCGCGGATGCAATCGCCCTGGGCATCAGTACCCAGGTCATGACCCGGGGCGACATGACCCTGCGGGCAGCGCAGTTGTACCCGGCGACCGAAGTCGGGGCACGGGTGCTGGCTGGCTACGTGGACGGGGTTGCCGGCTACGACCCGACGCGTACCCTGACCATCGCCAGTACTGGCAACGAAGCAGGCGCTGTCCCTTACTCGGCCTTCGGTCGCCTGCAACTGGGCGGCCCGACCATCCAGCAGGGCGGGGTCGTGCGCGCCCCCCTGGGGCTGATCGAAGTCGGCATCCTGGGCACCCAAAAAGTCGAGCTGCTGCCCGGTAGCCTGACTTCGGTGAGCGGCAAGGGCCTGGTGTTGCCCTACGGTGGCACGGTGGATGGCCAGGTCTACCAGTACAACGGTAAGACCGTGTCGTTCCTTGGCCAGGGGGCGATTGCGAACCTCAATGGCGACCTCAATGTGGGGGTGATCCTTGGCGGTCAATCGGTGGCGGTGCTGCCAGAGGCCACGCTGGACCTGTCCGGTGGCGGCGAATTGCTCGGCGCCGGGTTTATTTCCGGACGCGGCGGTTCCACCGATGCGCGCTACAACCCGCTGATGCAGATCGGCACCAACGGCGGCTTTGTCCTGCCGGGCCTGGGCAGCAACCCGGTCTACGCCATCGTGCCTGGGGTGCAGCCGGGTTATGCCCCGGTGGCACCGGAGGGCGGTGCGGTAGACCCGTTGATCGGCCAGCAAATCACCCTGGACGTTGGCGTACCGGGACTGGCTGCGGGGACCTATACCCTGATGCCCTCCACCTATGCCTTGATGCCGGGGGCGTTCCGTGTGGAAATCAACGGCCTGGCGGGGCGCGGGACCGAAGACGTGCCACAGGCACTGCGCAATGGCTCATGGGCGGCTGCCGGGCGCCTGTCCATCGTCAATACCGGGATCAGCAACCGTGTGGCCAGCCAGCTGATCCTGACTTCGGCCGACACCCTGCGCCGTTACTCCCAGTACAACGAAACCGGTTATGCCCAGTTCGCCGTGGCCGATGCCGCCAAGCTCGGCGTGCCACGGGCGTTGCTGCCGGTGGATGCCAAGACCTTGAAACTGGCGTTGAACCCCGGTGGCGGGGCAGACGCCTTTTCCTTCGCCGGTATCGGCCGCTTCGAGGCGGCAACTGACGGTTATGCCGGCACGGTTGCGGTGATGAACATGGGGACCGGTGGGATGGAAGTGGTGGCGCCAGGCAAGGCGGCCACTGATGGGTTCGGGGGCGTCACCGTGAGGGCGGACAGCCTCAACGCCCTGGGCGCGGCACGCCTGATGATTGGCGGGATGACCCAGGTTTCGTATGGCCAGAGCGGCAACTACATCAATGTGGTCGGCGCCAACAGCGGCTCTATCACCTTGCGTGAAGGGGCGAACCTGGCCGCACCGGAAGTGTTCCTGGTGAGTACCACCGGCGAGATCGTCATGGAGCAGGGCGCCTCGATCAATACGATTGGTCGGGGCAAGGCCAGTTATGACGCACGCGACGGTTTTGTCTACCAGGTCGCGAATATGCTGGCGGTCTCCAACGGCTTGCTCAACGTGGTCAACGCCGTGCAGGCGGGCGGTGCTTCCAGTGGCGGCATCAATCTGGGGGTGTGCAACAGCGCGCCCTGCAATGGCCAGACTGCCCTGTATTCAGACGGCAGTATCGTCGCCCTGACCGACAAGACGTTGCAGATGGGGGATGAGGTGCGCTACGGCACCCGTCATCTCAACCTGGGGCTGGCCAGCATCAACGTCGGCAGCCCGCAAGCGTTGGCCGAGGCGGCGGCCGGCAATCGCCTGCCGGCCGGCATGACCCTGACCCAGGATGTGTTGAATCGCTTGTTGCGTGGCGACACGCAATTCGGCGCGCCGGCCCTGGAAACCCTGCAACTCTCGGCCCGTGACAGTTTCAACTTCTATGGCTCCAGCACCCTCGATACGTATGACGCAGTGACCGGCAAATCGTTGCTGAGCAACCTGATGCTCGCCACCCCGGCGATCTACGGGGCCGGCAGCGCCAGTGATGTGGCGAGCATTCACACCGCCAACCTGATCTGGCTCGGTGCTCAAACACCTGCCGGCGCGGCAATCGCGGGCGGGGCCGGCAGTGGTAGCGGGCGCCTGGATATCAGCGCCGAGCGCATCGAATTGGGTTATGGCGATTTTGCCCAACCGAGCACCACCCAGCGCTTCGACCGCCTCGCGTTGGGATTTGCCGACGTCAACCTCAAGGCCAGCGAGCGCATCACCGCCAACCACAAGGGCAGCCTGTCGGTCTATCAGCGCCAGGGCGCTTACGACCCCATCAAAGGGTTTGCCTACACGGGTGGCAACTTGAACATCCTGGCGCCGTTGCTGACCGGTGAGGCGGGATCGGTCAACCGCATCACCGCCGGTGGCGTACTGGATATCGCGGCATCAAAGGGTGTGCGTGGCAAGGTCGAAGGCCAGGGCGGTGAGCTGGCGTTGCAGGGCGACAGCATCCGCCTGGCCAGTGCGGTGGTGTTGCCCAGCGGCAAGGTCACCCTCGATGCGCGTGGCGACGTGGTCTTGAGCGATGACGCACTGATTGATGTGGCCGGGCGCGCCATCGTCTTCAACGATCTGACTAAATACGGCGCGGGTGGCGAGGTCTCGTTGCAAAGCCGCGAGGGCAATGTGCTGCAGGCCGCAGGCTCGACCATCGACCTGTCGGCGCAGCACAACCAGGCGGGCAAGCTGCGGGCGGTGGCGGTGGGTGAAGCCGGCGGTGTGGTTGACCTGGCGGGCAAGCTCCTGGCGGGCAGCAGCGGTGACTACGATGCCGGCGGCACGCTGGTGCCGTACCTGGCCGGTGCGGTTGAGGTCCAGGCCCAGCGCCTGGGCACTCGCGGTACCCTGGACGAGCAGTTTGCTGCTCTCAACCAGCGGCTCAACCAGGGCCAGGTATTTGGCGCGCGCAGCTTCCAGCTCAAGCAGGGCGACCTGAGCATTGGCAATGACATCAAGGCCAACAGCGTCAGTGTCTCGCTGGACAATGGCAGCCTGCGCGTTACCGGGCGGGTGGATGCCAGTGGCGAGCGGGTGGGCAGCATCAACCTGCTGGCCAAAAAAGGCCTGGCCCTGGACGGCAGCGCCGTGCTCGATGCCCATGGCAGCCAACTGCGAGTGGACAGCCATGGCCAGATCATCGATGCGCCGAACCGCGCCACGGTGGTGCTCGGTTCGGGCCAGGGCCAGTTGACCCTCGCCGATGGTGTACGCATTGACCTGCGCCACGCTACCGAGGCGGCGGGCAATGATGGTCGCAGCCGTGGCACCCTGGAACTCAATGCGCCGCGCTTGGGCAGCAATGACATTGCCATCGATGCCCGTGGCCGCCTGGATATCCAGGGTGCGCGCTCGATTGCGCTCAACGGCATGATCAGCTACGACGACGCTGCGACCAAGACCGATGCCACGGCCAGCGGGCGCCCGTACCAGGCGATTGACCAGAAGTACCTCGACGCCAAACATGCCCTGAGTGTGTTGTTCATCAACGCTGCCCTGAAGAACAACGACCTGCTGCAAAACAAACTGGCAGGCTTGAACAACGCCACCTATGCCGACGCTTTCCATCTGCGCCCGGGCGTGGAGATTGTCAGCAAGACGCCCCAGGGCGATCTGGTGGTGCAGGGCGATCTTGACCTCTCCGGTTATCGTTACGCCAGCCTCAACCCGCATACCCAGAAAAACGCGGATATCTACGGCTCCGGCGAAGTGGGTCGCCTGACCCTGCGCGCCGGCGGCGACCTGAATATCTACGGCAGCATCACCGACGGCTTTGCGCCGCCACCGCCGACCGACGATGACAACGGCTGGGTATTGCGCCCCGGTATCGATTACACCGGTGGCACCCAAGTGGTGCCGGGTACGGGCGTGACCCTGGCTGACGGCACGAAGTTTCCGGCGGGTGCGGTGCTCAACTTCGATGTGTCGATCAAGGCCCTGAGCCTGGCGAACGGTACACGGCTGCCGGTGCCGGTGACCCTCAGCCAGCCTCTGGTACTGCCTGCGGGTACGGTGCTGGCGGCAGCGATACTGGATGCCTCCGGCAAGGAGCTGTTTGCTGCGGGGACGCTGCTGAGCCAGAGCCAGACCCTGGCGAGCGGCACTGTACTGGGGGCCGGCACCCTGCTGACCAGCAACACCAGCGTGCGGGCGTTTATCTGGCCCAAGGGCGTGCCATTGCCCGGGCGCCTGGGCAGTACGGCATTCGTGACCCTCAATGGCAGCAAGGCGCTGCCCCGTGGCGCACTGCTGCCGGCAGGTACTGACGTCAAGTTGTCGGGCGGTGTGAAGTCGGTGAAGTTGCGCGTCGAGGAGGCGGGGCGCCAGGGCAAGAACTGGGGCGTTGCGCCGATGCTGACGGAAGGCTCCCAGGCGTGGTCGATCCGCCTGGTGGCCGGGGCCGACACCCAGGCGGCTGACAGTCGGCTGCTGCAGCCGTATCCGTCGACCGGCAACCTGCGCCTGGCCGACAGCCATTTCGGTATGTTCGCCGAGGGTGTGCTGGTGTGGACCGAGCAGGGCTCCATCGACAATTACGGCGACACCAGCATGGTCGGCAAACCCGTGAGCGCCGGCAACCTTGGAACATGTACTGACTACCCCGGTTCCTGTGAGTCCGGCGGTGATGCCTACAGCCTGGTGGCAGGGGGCAGCAGCCGTTTCAGTGTGATCCGCACTGGCGCCGCCGACCTGGACCTGCTGGCGGCTGGCAACCTGAGCATGGAATCGCTGTACGGGGTCTACACCGCTGGCAGTTCTTCCACGGGCACCTCGGCCAACGACCCCTACAACCTGCCGCGGGCACTGGGCGAAAATGGCAAGGTGCTGGGCAATAGCGTGGGCGGCAACGAAAAACTGGTCAACGGCGGCGCCGACAGTGTGTACCGCGCCTGGTACCCGCAGGCGGGTGGCAACCTGTTGTTGAAAGTGGGCGGGAACCTGACCGGTAACATCACAAGCCCGTCACTCAGTGTCTCGGGCCGCCCGGTCAGGAGCGATCGTGGGCAAGACTCGGCGAATGTCGGCAACTGGTTGTGGCGCCAGGGCAATGGCTTGAGTGGCCCTGAGGCGCAAGCCACTGCCTGGTGGATCAACTTTGGCTCCTACGCCACCAACCTGGCCCAGGCGGGAGGCGCCGACCAGATGCTGGGCTTCACCGGCTTCGGCACATTGGGCGGGGGCAACCTGAATGTCGAGGTGGGCGGCGATGCCGGGATCATCCGGCCGTTGGCTGCCGGTTATGTACCTCAGGCGGTGAACTTGCGCAGCCAAGGGGTGGTGTTGGCGGTGGGCAGCAGCGGGCGCGTAGCGGCTGATGGCAGCCTGCAATTGACCGGCGGTGGCGACTTGAACCTGCGGGTTGGCGGCGCGGTGAATCCAGGCAGTCAGATCGCTATGGATCACCTCAATGGCGCGCTGGTGAACCTGCGCGGGAATGTGCAGTTGACCGGCGGTGCCCTGGGCAGCCTGACCTTGCGGTATGGCAGCCGGGCTATCGACCAGAGCCCCAGTGAAGTCCGCGCCTATGACCCACTGCGCGCCACATCGGCCTCGGCGGCCGGTGGCTTGAGCCTGTTGCCCGGTGATGCGACCTTCAACCTGGCCACCCGTGGGGACCTGGTGTTGCAGGATGTGGCCGATCCAGGGCGCGTCGCCCAGACAAATGCCCTGGCCTACGTTAACAATGGGGTCAACGGCGTCGGGCAAAGCTGGTTCAGCCTGTGGACCCGCAACACGGCAGTGGACCTGTTCTCTGCCGGCGGCAACCTGACACCGCTGACCCAGACCCTGGAAACAGACATGGCGGCAGTCTATCCCGCCACATTACGTGCGGTGGCCGCCAGCGGCAGCCTGTATTACGGGCGGGCGGCGACTGCGAACCCCGGCTCGATGCCAGCGCTTGCGGCGCTGGTGCTGGCGCCATCGGCCAACGGCCAATTGCAGTTGCTGGCTGGGGATTCGATCTATGGCGGCGACCTGACCGTCAGTCGCTCCAGCGCCGCGCCGGACAGCCTGGCAACGATCCTCAACCCGGCGTTCCTGGGCTTTGCCAACTCCCTGCCGATCGCGGGCAGTGGCAACCTTAGCGGTGATAGCAATATTGCGCGCCTGGGGCTTTCCCCACTGTTCACCTTCGGTGCCAACACGGCCAGCACGTTGTGGGGCGATACCCTGGACCCTGCGCGCTTTTATGCGCTGAGCGGCGACCTGCTGGGCGTCAACAGTGGGCGTGCCCTGACCATCACCAGTGCCGGTGACCCGCGTGTGGGGCAAACGTTTTATGAAGGCGCAGGTCCGGTATGGATGCTGGCCGGGCGTGACATCGTCAGTAGCGGCACGCGTCTGGGTGGCGCCAGCGGTGGTGAATCGGCGACCGGTGAATATGCTTTCGACGCCAACCTGTTTGTGCATAACGGCCTGACTGATGTCTCCATCGTCAGTGCCGGGCGCGACATTCTCTATAGCAGTTTCAATGCGGCGGGGCCCGGTACGCTGGAGTTGATGGCAGGGCGCAACATCCTCATGGAGGACAAGGTCAGCGTCAACAGCCTTGGCGCTGTGGCAGCGGGTGATAGCCGTCCCGGTACGAGTATCGTCATGCAAGCCGGAGCCGGCCCCAACGGCCCGGACTACCGACGTTTTGTCGAGGCTTACCTGAACCCTGAGAACCAGTTGCAAGCGGGCGAACCCTTGACGCTGCTGGGCGGCAAGGTTGCCAAGACCTACGAGCGTGAACTGCTGGACTGGCTGGCCGGGCGTTTCGGCTTTGTCGGTGACAGCCAACAGGCCAGGGCCTATTACGCGGCGCTGCCAGCGGAGCAGCAGCGGGTGTTTGCCCGTGAGGTGTACTTCGCTGAACTCAAGGCTGCCGGCCGCGAGTACAACCAGGCCGGTGGCGTGCGCGAGGGCAGCTATGTGCGCGGCCGGGCGGCGATTGCCGGGTTGTTCCCGGACAAGGACGTGGCCGGTAATACCATTGCCTACAAGGGCGATATCACACTGTTTGGCGGCGCCGGAGTGCACACCAACTTCGGTGGTTCGATCCAGATGCTCACGCCGGGCGGTGGCCAGACCTTCGGTATCGAGGGCGCGGCGCCACCGTCGACGGCCGGGGTCATCACCCAGGGCGCGGGCGATATCCAGCTGTATTCCCTGGACAGCATCCTGTTGGGCCAGAGCCGGATCATGACCACCTTTGGCGGCTCGATCATGGGCTGGTCCGCTGCGGGCGATATCAACGCCGGGCGGGGGTCCAAGACCACCGTGGTCTACACCCCGCCACGGCGGGTGTACGACAACTGGGGCAATGTCAGCCTGTCGCCGTCGGTGCCGAGCACCGGGGCGGGCATCGCCACCCTCAACCCGATCCCGGAAGTGCCGGCGGGGGATATCGACCTGATTGCGCCATTGGGCACCATTGATGCGGGTGAGGCGGGGATCCGTGTGTCGGGCAATATCAACATTGCCGCGCTGCGGGTGGTCAACGCGGCGAATATCCAGACCCAGGGCAAATCGTCGGGGGTACCGGTGTCGGCGGCGGTCAACACCGGGGCGATGAGCTCGGCCAGTGCGGCGGGGGCGGCAGCGTCCCAGGCGGCCGAAGACGCGGCCCGCAATCAACAGGCAGCGGCGCGCCAGGGCAGGGCGTCGATTGTGACGGTGGAAGTGCTGGGGTTCGGCGCGGAGCCGGTGCAGCGGGGGCAGGAAGAGGCACGCAGGGCGCCGGCGTATGACCCGCACAGCCCGGTGCAGGTGTTGGGGGCGGGGCCTTTGAGTGAACAGGCCAAGGCGCGGTTGACGGATGAGGAGCGGGGGCAGATTAGTTTGTAGGGAGAGTGTGCATATCCGGTGTCGCGGCTACCCCGGCATCCTGCCGGGGTGCCGACTGCGCAATACCTGCCTGCGGCCATCGTGGTTTAACGGGGCGCCTAAGATCAAAAGCAAGAGCAAAAGCAAAGTGCGAAGCTGCTTACCTGTGGGAGCGGGCTTGCTCGCGAATGCGGTGTATCAGTCACCGCAAGCGTTAGCTGGTCCACCGCATTCGCGAGCAAGCCCGCTCCCACAGGGGTACGCGTACGCTTCGACGATCAGGCGCCTCGCCTAACGCTGACAAGGATCCGTCTTGTTCAACAAATTCCCCGTCGAATACCAGACCCGTTGCGCCGCCGGCCCCAGGTCCAACGCCACTGGCGCATCCGCCCGGCCTTCGAGCAAGGTCGGATAGACCCCAGGCTTGAGCGGCGACTGGCAGACAATCGGCAACGACTGCACGGTGGTGAAGTTCAAATCCACCGTAGACACCAATTGCGCCGCCGAAAACGGCGCTGGCGGCCCAGGCAGGGTAATGATCTCCTGGAAGTCCGGATCCTGGGCGATGTAGTGGGTCAGGTGCGCCTCCTTGCCCCGGCCAAACAAGGTGTACACCAGCTGTTTGGGCCGGTCGATGCCCAGGTTGAACGGCCGGTAGATCACCACCGATTGAACTGTCACCGGCACGTTGTCAAACAGCACCGGCCCTGGTGTACCGCCGCCGTCATTGGAGTAACCGTCATAGATCGTCGCCTTGAACGAGGTCACTTCACCGGACTTGAGTTGGGGCAAGGTGAAGGTGTCGTTATCGACGTTGATCAGGTTATACGGCTTGCTCGGATTGGCCGCGCGTAGTGCCTGGTACTTGGTCATCACGTCAGCCGGCAGGCTGGCCTGCAGGACGATCTGGTACATGTGTTTTTCCGTGGTGAACATCGGCATATGCACCAGGAACAAGGTCTGCGAACCGACCATGAACATGCCGTGGTTGCCCGGTACATCGGCATCGGCGCCGTTGCTCACGGCGTGCAGTTCGTGGGCCGAGTGGGCGAGGGCGTGGGGGCTGAGGACTGTCAGCAGGGCGAGCAACAGGGTGGCAAGTGAGCGTTTCATGGTTGGACGTCCTTGAGGGTTTCGAAAGCCTGTACACGTTTGATCAGGCCTTTTTGTGTAGCCGAGTCGGCATTGTTGAACAGGAACGAGAAGTCCGAGGCCAGGGTGGTACTGCCGGCGATCGTCGCGTTCTGATGGCACACGTTGCATTCCTTGCCCTGCACGTAAGTTTCCATGGTGGTGTTGGCCACCGGCACGTTGTCCTGGCTGATGAAGGCGCCGTACGACAGCGGTACCGTCGCTTTGGGCCCCGGCTCCGGTATGTTCGGCGGCGTCGGTGAGGTGATCCACAACACGTTGATCAACTTGTAGTACTGGAACACTGACTGGCCCTGGGTCTGCTGGGCGAAGCTGGCCTGGACTGCGGCGTTGAGCGCCTGCATTTCTGAGGGCACGGGGTTGACCCGGGTGGTCTGTACCGGCTGGTCCCGTGGGTAGGGTTCGGTGCATTGGCGATCCGGGTTGTGCTGCTGGCATTGGATGCGCGCCACATTGGGCGTGCACACGTCCGGGCCACCTGTGCAGTCGGGGTTGTTGAAGGTGAAACCTTCAACCGGCGGCTGTTGTGCGGGCACTTGGCCGGGTTCGGGCACATTGTCGACCTGTTCGAAGGTGGTCCAGATGAAGTTCGGTGAGCTTTGGGTCTTGTTGATGATATGCAGGCCCACCAGGCCCACTACCTGCTGGTTGCATTGCAGGGTCGCGGGGTCCTTGAGCCAGGCGACGGTGGTCAGGTAGCGTCCGTAGAGCTGGGGCTGGCCGGTGAGAATCCGCCAGGCGGCCTTGAGCTCCAGTGCTCCGAGTTGGTCCTGGGGCAGCGGGGTCTTGGGCATCGAGCGCAGCTCCTCGCCAGCGGGCAGCGACAAGCCGGCCGGGTGCTGGCCGTCGACGTTCTGCGCCACGGCCAGTTGCTGGGCGGCGTCATACAACTGGTTGTTGACGATGTAGTTGAATTCGGCCTTGCCCACCTTGCGTTCGAAATACACCAGGTTGCCGGTCTGATCGGTCAGCCAGCCGCCGGCCGCTTCCATGATCGGGTCAGGAAGGGTGGCCAGGGTGCCGCTGGACAAGTGAAAGCGATGCCGGGCATTGATTGCGCTTTCCGAGGTGGCGTTCATGAACTTGCGCGCCCCTACCGACAAGGCTTTGAGGCTGCCCTCGCTGCTGCAATTGGACGGCACCAGTGTCTGTACGCCCCAGCCTGTGGGCGGTCGGGCGCCGGGCAGGAAGATATCGTTGGCGTCTTTGTAACTGGCCCACACCGGTGCGGTGGCCATGGGTTGCCCTGCGGCCTGGGGCACGCCAAATTGCGCCATGGTGATCTTGCGGTTCGGCTCGCCCGCGAGGGCCGCATTGGCTGGCCATCCGGGATCCACTGGCCAGTTCAGGGCAATAAACAGCTGCCAGCCAAAGCAGTCCATAAAGCTCTGGCCGGTGGTGTTGAAATTGTTGACGGGCAGAAAACCGCCGCTGTTGGGATCGAACACCAACTGCTGCTGGACGCAGGTGTCGGCATCCGATGCCTGGGCCGAGGGCAGGAAAAACAGGGACAGCAGCGTGCTGACCAGCAGCAGTTTGCTCAAGCGGAACTTGTGCATGATCGCGCTCCTTGCATGAAGGTGAAGCTGATAACGGTCCTGTAGGCGCTGGCAAGCCAGCTCCTACAGGGGGCGGTGTTTGCCCTTAAGTGGACGGCACCAACGCCAGCCCGGACTCCCACGGATGGTCCGCCGCGCTGACGTTATCCGCCTCGCCCGGGTTGAGCGCGCGTACCGTCACCAGCCCAGGCGCAGCGTTTGGCGCGACGGTGATGGTCATGATGTAACCCTGGGTCCCACCGGAGTTGGTCTGCCCGGGAATCGCCGAGGCATCGGGCAGAAATTTCGTGACCTGCGCCGTGACCCCGGGGTTGCTGAACTGGATCCGCGCGGTGGCGGCGGTGGTCTTGAGGTCGGCGCCTTGTACCACCAGGGCAAACTGGTTGCTGGTGCCTTGGGCGAGCCAGGCCGGCAGGTCGGTGGGCGACTGGCCGTAGAACAGGTCCAGCGGCAGCAATTGCACCGGCCAGGGTTGCAAGCCATTGACCCGGTCCTGCACACAAGGCGACGACGGCGGCGTGCTGCTGATCGGCGTGGCGGTCACACTCAGGCCCACCAACAACTGCTGGGCAATCACCCACACGTAGTCGACAGCCTGGCCGTTGATGGTGATGTCATTGATCGAAAATCCTGCGCTGGCCGGCACTTCAAACACCGCCTGCAGAATTTGGTCAGAGCCGTTGACCGCTGATTTGGCGGTGCCTCGGGTAATGCGCCAGTACTGGCTGACATCCTGGCCCTGCGGGCCTTTCCACGCCGAGAAGTTGGTGGGCTGTTGCAGGTACAGGGCGATGGGGTTGGTCAGCGAAATCCGGTTTTCGACGGCCACGCCGTTGGCCGCAAAGCCGATATGCGGGTCGGAGTTGCGATAGTTCTGCCCGTATTGCGCGCAGCAGATCAACGATTGCGGGCTCTGGCTGCTGCTCAGGGGGCGCATGATCGTGGCCGCTGCCGCCAGGTACACCTCGGCGCTGAGGGTGTTGGGGCCGGAAGTCAGGTGCATCGCGCCGCCGAACTGGCCGGGGGTGCAGGCGGTGCCGGCGTTCCACTTGTTGACGGTGTCGTAGGCGGGCTGGCCCGTGGTGGGGTCGATCACCGGGTCGCCGGCCTTGCCGGTCGGGCAGTCGGCGCTATAGCGCAGGTACAGGTCTTCCAGTTGTACGGCCGGGTCGATGTAGTCGCGATACAGCCCCAGCACGGCATTCGGATCAATGCGCCACATCGCCAGGAAGTACGCCGGGTTTTCGCTGGTGAAGGTGATCTTGCGCATGTCGCCATTGGCATCGCGCACAATTGACCATTCGCAGTATTCGTCCAGCCAGCCCCGTGGCCCCGAGGGCGAGAAGTCTTTGTATTTACCCTGCCAGTCGATGCTCGGGCAGCGGGTTACCGGCAGTTGCAGCAGGGTGCCCTTCTTGTCCGGGTCGTACAGGCTGTACAGGGTGTCGTTGATGGTGATCTGGCCGTTATCGGTCAGTTCCATGACTTGTTGCAGGGTCATGGCCTTGCCGCCCAGTTGCGGGATCACCGCCGTGCCGTTGCTGTAGAAAAAGGTCCACAGTCGGTTGGGGAAGGGCTGCCAGGTGATCGCAGGCGGGGTGTCGGGGCCATAACCCTCGACCAGCGGGTTGTAGTAGCCCGAGCGGGGCGCGTCATACAGGCCCGACCATGGGTTACCGATGATCGCGGCCTCGGTCCAGCCGGTGACGTCGTTGTTCCAGTCGGTTTCAAATTGCGGCAACTGGTTTTCCAGGCCCAGCTTGTTGTAGTCCTTTGGCGCTTGCCCAGCGGGGGAGGTGAATTGCTTGAAGGGCGTGCTCATGTCAGATCTCCATGGGGTGTGGGGGTAGCTGCACAGCAACCGGCACTCGGGGGAGGGTCGGCAACGGTCTGGCGCGGGTCGTCCCACACCAGTTGGGCGATAAAGCCAGGCAGCGGCGCGTACTCTTGCGGCGCCAATACCCGGCCACTATCGAGATGGGTGACCAGCAGGCTCAACTGCACGGCGTGCGTGGGGCCAAGGTGCAATGCCGTGGCACTGCGCGCGGCATTCAGCGCACGGCACACGCCGTGGGTGATGCAGCGACCCTTGTCATCCACCAGCCCCATGCCAATACGACTGAAACGCCCGACGTAGTGCGGGTTATCGGCGTTGACTTGCTGTGGCGTGGCGTCGGGCTGGTTGAGGAAGACGTCGATCAGGTAGGTGTCGTGGGTGCAGCGCACATGGTCGAACACCACCCACGGGCCGCTGGCCTGCACCTGCTCCTGGACAGGCGCGGCACTGTGCGGGCAGCAGGCTTTCGCGCTGGCGCGGCGTGCGCCAAACGGCGGCGCCACTGGCGTGCCGTAGTCATAGCCGATATGCCGGCTGTCCTGGGCCATATCGCCCAGGGTGGTATAGCGCCAGGCATCGGCACTGGTGAAGGTCACCGTCTCGGCCTGGCTGCCGGCAAACGGCTGGAGCAGGCACTGGGTGGTGTACTGCGCCGCCGGGTTGGCGCGGATCCAGAGTTCCAGCACACGGTCGATATTGGCGTGGTAGGAGCAGAACACCGGGTCAAACGCGGTGTAGGCGTTGTCGGCCATATCGCCACCGATCCAGCCGTGATAGTTGTCGTGGGGTTGCTCGTAGAGGCCATCGAAGTTCAGCGTGCGGTTGGGGTACAACTCGTCTTTTTGCGGTGGATCAAACACGGTGATATTGGCCCAGGGATACCCCGGCACGCCCTGGGGCTGGCTGAAGGTCTTGAACGTCAGGGCGTCGACCACCTGCTGCTGGAAAATCCGGCTCATCCCATACAGTTGGGTGCGTTTGAGGCGCTGCTGGTCACCCTGGGTATAGAACAGCGGGTTGCGTTGCACGAACCGGCAGTCCACGCCCTCGACGTTGCCCGAGGCACAGACTTTCGAGCGACCGTCCTTGGCCGCCGCATACCGCAACGGGTTGCGCCGCACTTCACCGCTGTGCGGGTGTACATAGGTTTCATCGAGAAAGGCCTGGGGCAGGCCGGCCTGGGGGCTGCCATCGACACTGGCGTCCTCGGCCATCCAGTCCCAGTACGGGATCGGGCAGTCGATCAATGCTTCCAGGTACAGCAGGTAGGCGCGATGCCACAGGGCAAAGGCCTCCTGGTAATGCAGGCACCAGTTGGTGTGGATATAGGCATAGCGCTGCCAGGGCGAGCCGCTGTCCGGGTTGCCTATCTGCATCACGTCGTCAAGCCGCGCGCGGTACAGGTCCAGTTGTGCCTGGCTCAACGCGCGGATGTCCTGGCGCACGCGCTTGACCGGGTGCGGCAGGTCTGGAGGCGGGATGCGCTCGGCGATGTCGAACGGCGAAAAGCTGTTCAGGCGCCAGCCCTGGTTGACCCACAGGCGGAAGGTTTCCAGGGCATCGATGGGCCAGAACTGCCGATCATCCAGGGTCAGCGGCATATTGCGCGACGCCAGGTGCTGGTAGATGGTTTCTGACCAGGTCTTGACCGAATCGGGGTCTTCGAGGAACACGTCGTAGGCGTTCATGCAGCGCACCCACGAGCCTGCGACGATGGCGCGATCTGCGGATGGTATCCAGTAAGGCGCGGTGAAAAGCCCTTGGATATCAGCGGTCCATGTCGGTTTGGCGACTATCATAGGATCCCTCTCATGCGGCCCCCATGCTGGATCTGCCGGGGCTGCTAAGCTGGATTTGATAGTAACGGGCCACTGTGCAGTGATTTGTGCAAATTGGCCGGCCGTTACGGCGGATTCATTGCAGTTTTCTCAAGGAAGAAGTGGAAATAATGACAGACGCCATGGATTTGAAAATTCTCGGCAAATTGCAGAAGGATTGCACCCAGAGCCTGGACCTGCTCAGCGACAGCGTGGGGCTGTCCTCGACCAGTTGTTACCGGCGCATCCGGCGGTTGGAGAGTGCAGGAATCATCAAGGCGAAAGTCGCGGTGCTGGATGAAAAAAAGCTGGGGATCCAGGTCACCGCGTTCTTTTTGATCAAGCTCGACAAGGACAGCAACGACATTGATCGCAAGATGCAGCACATCCTGGCCAGTCACCCGGAGATCCAGGACTGTTATCTGATGACCGGGGAGTTTGATTTTGTGATGGTGGCCAAGTTTCGCGATGCCACGGAGTACACCGAATACATCTATCGGTTTCTCGATACTTACCACGATATTCCGATTCGCACGTACTCGTCGACGCTGGTGGTGCGCACGGTGAAGAAGTCTTATGAGCTGCCCTTGCAGGGCGTGCAGCATCTGTAGGAGCGAGCTTGCTCGCGAAAAACGCAAGATCACCACGTCCCGTCAGGCCCCCCGCATTATCGTTGACGACCTTCGCCGGCAAGCCGGCTCCTACACAGGGGGGCGTCAAAGAGTGAAGCTTTTGTGACAAAAGTTCGGTAGCTCCCCCGTCCCCCCGTCTTGCCTATGTAACGCGCTCAAGCACGCGAAACAGGCCAGGAGTGGGGCGGATGGGAACTATGGAACGCTACTCGAAAGTAGGCATGCAGGAGCTTGACCAGCGCCTGTCAAAGATTGTCGAAGCCGCGCGCAAGAAGCCGGTTTCGGTCTATCGCTATGGTGCGCCCTGGGTCTGGATCGTGTCCCAGGAGGACTGGCAGGGCGCCTTGAAAGAAGTGTCCAGCTACATACCCGCCGGTCACTCCCTGGTGTTGCTGCGCCCGCAGATCGACGAGGTGCTCGACCAGCACCGCGACTTGCTCCAGGCCCTGAATGCCGAGCCCGGCATGCTCATCGCCCCGCGCACGGTGTTGCAGATCCTGCTGCTGCAACTGCTCTATTCGGTACCCAGCGAACAGCAACTGCATGAGCAGCTCAACTACAACCTGCTGTTTCGCTGGTTCGTCGGCCTGGACCTGACCCAGCGGGTCTGGGGCATCCACATCCTGCAACGCGATATCGCCACGCTCCTGGGCAATCCACGGGCGGTGCAGTTGATCCAGAAAATCATCGGTGAAGTGTTCTGTGGCGCCTTGCTGCACATGCCGGAGTTCTCCTTGAACTTCGCGCTGCTGCACACCTGGCTGGCACGGCATGCCAATACCTCGACATCCAGCAATTGAGCAGGCCAAACGCTGTGCCAACAACAGTGAAGGCCAATAACTTCAGTAATCCAGGGGGCGGTGTGACGCATCTGTTCAAATCAACGTTGGCACTGTGTTGCCTGACGCTGGGGGCGCTGGCGCCGCCGGTGTGGGCCGAGGAAGAGGCCGCGGTGCGCCGGGTGGACGTCAATGAGTACTTCGTGCGCGGCAATACCGTGCTTGATGCCCGGGCCATCGAGGAGGCGGTGTACCCGTTCCTCGGCCCGCAAAAGACCCTGGTCGACATCGAGGGTGCCCGCGACGCGTTGCAGAAAATCTACCAGGCGCGTGGTTATCAGTCGGTGTTTGTCGAATTGCCCGAGCAGAAGGTCGATGACGGCATCGTCTACCTGCAAGTCAGCGAGACCAAGGTCGGCCGTGTGCGAGTGGTGGGGGCCAAGCACTATTCGCCGGTGGAAATCCGCGAAGAGGTGCCAGCACTGAAGGAGGGTGCAGTGCCGGATTTCGCCACGGTACAGACTCAACTGGCGGGCTTGAATCGCGGGGCAGGGCGCCAGGTCACGCCGTTGGTGCGCGAGGGCCAGCGCCCCGGCACCATGGATGTGGACCTGCAGGTCGAAGACCAGAATCCCTGGCACGCCAGCCTCGGCCTGAACAACGACTACAGCGCCGACACCGAGAAACTGCGCAGCGTCGCGACCCTGGGTTACGACAACCTCTGGCAACTGGGGCACAGCGTGTCCCTGACCTTTTTCACGGCGCCCCAGGACAGTGAAAACGCCAAGGTCTGGTCGGGTTCCTACAGCGCACCGCTCAACGAGCGCTGGACCTTGCAGTTCTCCGGTTACCAGTCCGACAGCAATATCGCCACGATTGGCGGCAGCAACGTGTTGGGCAAGGGCCACTCCTACGGCGTCTCGGCGATCTACAACCTGCCGGCCACGGGCAGTTGGGCCAATTCGTTGTCGGTGGGGGTGGACTTCAAGGACTTCGACGAGCAGATGCAGTTTGGCGGCAGTCGCGACCAGATCCCGCTGAAGTACGCGCCATTGACCTTCGGCTACAACGGCTACCGCTACACCGAGCAGGCGCAGCTGGGCCTGGGCCTGAACCTGGTGGTCGGCACCCGTGCGTTTTTTGGCTACGGCAGCGACGCCGAAGAGTTCCAGTACAAGCGCGACCAGGCCAGCCCCAGTTTTGCCGTGCTCAAGGGCGACCTGAATTACACCTACACCTTCACCGGCGACTGGCAGTCGGCGACCAAGACCGCCTTCCAACTGGCCTCCGGGCCGCTGGTGTCCAATGAGCAGTACTCCGCCGGCGGTGCCACCTCGATCCGTGGCTACCTGGCCGCCGAGCGTACCGGGGATGAGGGCTACTTGCTCTCCCAGGAACTGCGCACGCCGTCCCTGGCCAAGTTCCTCGGCAGCTATGTGCAGGAATGGCGTTTCTACGCCTTTGCCGAAGGTGCGCGCCTGCGCCTGCACGACCCGTTGCCCGAGCAGGAAGACGAATACAGCCTGGCCAGCGTCGGCCTCGGCACCCGCGCCAGTTTGAGCAAGTGGTTGTCCGGCAGCCTGGATTGGGGCTACCCGCTGCTCGATGGACCAAACACCCAGAAACAGGACTCGCGACTGCACTTCAGTGTGCAGGCGACTTTCTGACCCCTTTTTCCCGGAGAACCCTTCACATGCAACGCCTATTTCTGAGCCTGTTGATCTGCCTGGGCTTCGCGCTCCCGGCCACCGCCCATGCCTGGTGGCAGGACGACTGGCATTACCGCAAGCAGATTTCGGTGGACACCACCCCCCAAGGCGCCGCGATCAATCAGGCGCTGGGCCGCACTGCTTTGCTGGTACGCCTGCACACCGGCAACTTCACCTTCGACGGGGTCAAGGAAGACGGCGCCGACCTGCGCTTTGTCAGCGCCGACGACAAGACCGTGTTCAACCACCAGATCGAAAGCTTTGACCCGCTGATGGGCATGGCGCTGATCTGGGTCGACATGCCCAAGGTCGAAGGCGGCCAGCGCCAGGACCTGTGGATGTACTACGGCAACGAGAAAGCCCCGGCGACCGGCAACGGCCAACTGACGTTCGATCCGAGCTACACCGCGCTTTACCATTTCGATGGCGCCAACGGCACCCCGGCCCGTGACACCACGGCTTATGGCAACACCGCACTGAACGCCACCGGTGCGAGCATCGACGGCGTGATCGGGCGGGCCTTGCAGTTCAGCGGCCAGCCCTTGCTGTTGCCGGCCAGCCCATCATTGCAGCACACCGCCAACGGTGCCTTTACCTTCAGCGCCTGGCTGCGCCTGGACCAGGCTGGCGGTGAACAAGTGGTGCTGGCCCGACGTGAAGGCACCGCCAACCTGCTGCTGGGTTTGAACCAGGGCACGCCGTTTATCGAGATCGACGGCCAGCGCGCGGTGTCGACCCAGCCGCTGAACCCCGGCCAATGGCAACACCTGGCGTTCACCGCCGCTGGCAATAGCGTGACGCTGTACGTCAACGGCCGTGAAACCGCGAGCCTGGCGCAGGCGATGCCGGCGTTCAACTCACAACTGGCCATCGGCGCCGACCTGCCGCAATCCACCAGCGGCTTGCTGCCATTTACCGGGGCGATGGATGAACTGCGCCTGTCCAAGGTGGCGCGTGCGGCGGGGGTGTTGCTGGCCGATGCCAGTGCCCAGGGTTCCGAGTCGAAACTGCTGGCCTATGGCGTGGACGAAGAACAGTCCGGCTTCGGTTTTGGCAGCCTGGGCTTTTTGCTCAAGGCCGTGCCGATCGATGCCTGGGTGATCATCCTGGTGCTGGTGGCGATGATGTTCCAGTCGTGGGTCATCATGATCCGCAAGAACCGCATGGTCAGTCGCGTCAGCAGTGCCAATGAGGTTTTCCGCGAGCAGTTCGCGCAGATCGGCACCCGCCTGGAAATGTACTACGACGACCAGCTCCTGGCCGAGCGCCTGACCCACTCGTCGCTCTGGCGCCTGTACCGCGTCGCAGTCCAGGAAATCCGCACCCGCCGCGCCCAGGGCGCCGACACCAGCTCGGTGTCGGCGGCCACCATCGAAGCCATCCGCTGCTCCATGGACGGTGTGCGCACCCGGGAAAACCAGCAACTCAGCGCCAAGCTCTCGACCTTGTCCAACGCTATCGCCGGCGGCCCGTACATCGGCCTGCTCGGCACGGTCCTGGGGATCATGGTGGTGTTCCTCGGCACGGCCATGGCCGGTGACGTCAACATCAATGCGATCGCCCCGGGCATGGCCGCCGCCTTGCTGGCCACGGCCATGGGCCTGTTCGTCGCGATCCCTGCGCTGTTTGGCTACAACCGCCTGATCACGCGCAACAAGGAAGTCAGCGCCGACATGCGCGTATTCGTCGATGAGTTCATCACTCGCCTGGCGGAGATGCACGGCGAGAGCCAGTCCAGCGAGGCCGCGCATCGTCGCGTCCAGCCCGCCCACGTACCGGCCTGAGGAGAACCCGCATGGCTTCTGTGAATGCCTCCCACGATGATGAAGAAGACGCCGCCGTCGACAGCATCAACATCACGCCCCTGGTGGACGTGCTGATGGTGGTGCTGGTGATGTTTATCCTCACGGCCACGGCCCAGGTCTCAGGGATCCAGATCCACTTGCCCAAGGCCAGTGCCTCGGTGTCGTTGTCCGAGGCCAAGACCAAGGCGATCTCGGTCAACGACGGCGGCCAGGTGTTCCTCGACGCTTACCCGGTGACCCTGGGTGAACTGGAAGAGCGCCTGCGCATCGAGAAGGCCCTGAACCCCGAGTTCCCGGTGATTGTGCGCGGCGACGCCACGGTGCAGTACCAGAAGGTCATTGAGGTGCTCGATCTGTTGCGCCGCCTGGAGCTGTCCCAGGTTGGCCTGGTCACCGGAAAACCGTCATGACCGCACACGTGCCAATCCCGCCCACGCCCGTGAAAAAGTCGCCGCTGCGCCTGCTGAAGTGGGGCGCGGGCCTGCTGGTGGGCGCCGTGGCCGCGTGGTTTTTGTGGCAGTGGGCCAATGACATGAGTGGCGTGCGCCGCGAAGCGCCGAAGGTGCCGATGATTATCCCGTTGCCGCCACCACCGCCACCGCCGCCGGAACCGCCCAAGGAGCCCGAGCCCCAGGTCGAGGAAACAATCCCCGAACCCGAGCCAACCCCCGCGCCGGAGGAGGTCAAGCCCGAAGAGCAGGCACCGCCCAGCCCCGCCGACGACTTGGCCAACCCGATGCAGATCGACGGCGATGCCCAGGCCGGTAACGACGGTTTCAACGTCGGTGCCGGCAAGGGTGGCGGCATGGCTGGGTCGGGCGCGGGCGGCCTGGGCACGGGTACGTTCAAGCAGTACCTGGCCGGGGTGTTCCAGCGCCTGCTGCGTGAAGACCCGCAGTTGCGCAAGAAGGCCTATGCGGTGCAGGCCGACTTGTGGTTGAGCGGCGATGGCGAGGTGACGCGGGTGGAGCTGGCCCAGTCCAGCGGCGATGCCGACACCGATGCCCAGGTGCTGGCGGCGCTGCGGGCCACGCCTCGTTTGAAAGAACGCACACCGGCCTCCCTGACCTTGCCGGTGCGCCTGTCCCTCAAGGGCCGACGCCCGGAGTGAGTGAACCTTTTTTGCAGTTTTCTACAGGAGTTGTGTGCAGATGATTTCCCACGTGAATCGATTGACCCTGGCGGTCGGCATGGTCATCGCGACCCTGGTTGGCCAGGCAACGGCCGCCCCGGTCGCGCCCTCGGAAAACGCCACGATCAACCTGATCCGCCTGCTGGTGCAGCAAGGCGTGCTCAAGCAGGAACAGGCCGATGGGCTGATCGCCCAGGCCGAGAAAGAGGCGGTGCAGGCGCGCCAGACGGCAGTGGCTGCCGGGCCTGCGGCGGCGCCAGGGGATGTGCGGGTGCAGTATGTGCCAGCCGCCGTGCGTGATCAGATCCGCGACCAGGTCAAGGCCGAAGTCATGGCCACCGCCAAGCAAGAGAATTGGGCGCAGCCCAACACCTTTCCGGATTGGGTATCGCGCATCAGCTTTGACGGTGACATTCGCCTGCGCGATGAATCGCGGTTTTTCTCGGGCAATAACAGCAACGAAATCGTCGACTACGCCAAGCTCAACGAGAACGGCCCCTACGACGTCAATAAAGACACCAATACCCGCCTGCCGCCGTTGCTCAACACCCGCGAGGACCGCGAGAACCTGTTCCGCCTGCGCGCGCGCCTGGGCATGAAGGCAATCATTTCGCCCGAGTGGACTGCCGGTATCCGCATCGGCACCGGCTCCGACAACAACCCGGTGTCCACCACCCAGACCCTGGGCGGTGGCTTTGGCAAGAAAGACATCTGGCTCGACCAGGGCTACCTGACCTGGAAGGCCACCCAGGACCTGACCCTGACCGGTGGGCGGATCGCCAACCCGTTCTATTCCACCGACATGATGTACTCCAACGACCTCAACTTCGACGGTGTGGCGGCGATCTTCAACCACAGCCTCAACAACGAGTGGGGCCTGTTCGGCACGATCGGCGCGTTCCCGGTGGAGTACACCTCCGACACGGCCAGCAGCAACGGTTTCGACAAAGAAGACAGCGACACCAAATGGCTGTTCGGCGGGCAGATCGGCGCCAACTGGAAGATCAACCGCAGCAACAGCCTCAAGGGCGCGTTGGCCTACTACCGCTTCGACGACATCGAAGGCCAGCGCTCCAGCCCTTGCTCGCCGTGGGCCGGTGCGCCGGGCTGCGACACCGACGGTTCGCGCGTGGCCTTTATGCAAAAGGGCAACAGCGTGTTCCTGCTGCGCAATATCAACGCCAACCCGGCGACTCCGGGCCTGACCCCGCAGCCACAGTACGTGGGCCTGGCCTCCAAGTTCGATGTCCTGGACCTGAACCTGGTGTGGGACAGCGAGCTGCCGCAGGACTTCAAGCTGCGCAGCCAGGCCAACTTCATTCACAACCTGGCCTACGACAAGGGCGAAATGCTCAAGCGCAGCGAAGGCGAGATCGTCAACAACATCAACAGCAAGGGCCAGTTTGAAAGTGGCGGCAATGCGCTGATGGTGCAGTTCACCCTCGGCAGCGCGCTGGAGATGAAAAAGGCCGGTGACTGGAACCTGTTGGCTGGCTACAAGTACATCCAGCCAGATGCCTTGCCGGACGGTTTCAACGACTCGTCGTTCCATCTCGGTGGCACCAACGCCAAGGGCTATTTCATTGGCGGCAACTACGGCATCGACAAGAACATCTACGCCAGCGCCCGTTGGTTGAGCGCTTCCGAAGTGTATGGCGCGCCGTTTGAAGTCGACGTGATGCAACTGGAACTGAATACGCGCTTCTGACGCGTCGGGAGAAACCCATGAACATGCGAATTTGCGGGCTGGTCCTGGCCCTGGTCGCCACTGGCGCCTCGGCCGAAGGCATGGAGGAGCGCCTGCGTACTCAGCTGCGCAGCACCACCGCGCAATTGCAGGCGCTGCAAAGCGAGCAGGCCCAGGCCGCTGCCGCACGGATTGCCGCAGAAAACCAGGCCAAGCAGGCCCAGGTGCAGATCAAACAATTGAGCGCCGATTTGGACAAGGCGCGCGGCGTCGCCGAGCAACTGGCCGGCCAGCAGCAGAGCCTGCACAGCCAGGCCCAGGCGCAAGTGGCGGCGAGTGCCGAGCAGACCGGCAAGTTCAAGAAAGCCTACGAGGAACTGCTGGTGCTGGCCCGTGGCAAAGAAACCGAGCGCGCACGCCTACAGGCGCAATTAAGCGAACGTGACACACAAGTGCAGCAATGTTCAGCCAAGAATCAACAGATGTATGGCGTGGCCCAGGAGTTGCTCGCGGCCTACGAAAAAATCGACGTGGCCGAGGTCATGAGCATCCGCCAACCGTTCGCCAGCGGCGCGCGGGTCAAGTTCGAGGAACTGGCCCAGGGGTTTGGCGACGGCTTGTACAACAGCCGCTTTGATGCGCCCCAGGCGGCGCTCAATCACTGATCAACCAAGGAAGAGACGAACATGAGCCAATTGATGAGCAGCGTGACCACCCAGAGCCTCACCGAGTTGCTGCAAGAGGCCGGCTACCGGGTCAACCAGAGCGAACAGAACGGCATCGTGCAGTTGCTCAGCGCCAGCCAGGGCATCGGTTTTGCCGTGCGTTTCGGTAATCCGGCGCCAGAGCAGGGCGCCTACGTGGACTTCACCTACAGCTGCGCGCTGCGGGTCCAGGGTGAGCTGCCCGAAGGCTTGACCCAGGCGTGGAACACCTCGCGACGCTTTGCCCGGTTGTCGGTGCAGGGTGAATTCCTGCTGATGGAAATGGACGTGGTGGTGGCGGGCGTCGGTGCTCTGTATCTGCGCAGCCAATTGGAATTGTGGGACCGGCTGTTGCAGGAGTTTATCGTTTACCTGCGTGAATACAGCCAGACCGCCGCGCAATTGCAGGCCCAGGCTGTACCTGGTGTTGAGACCCGCGAAGAGGTGCTGGCGCTGTGAAAAAACCAACCCTGGTGGTGGGTGCGCTGGCCCTGTTGGTGGTGGCGGTCGGGTTGGGCCTGCGCTCGGGCAGCGACCCGGTCGCGGCCCAGCAGCCAGCCCCGGTGATCGCCGCGGACGGCCCGGCGGTGGCGCGCCTGGGCAATCAGCAGGTGGCCGTGTCGGAACTGCAAGCGTTGCTGGCCACCTTGCCGGCCGAGTCGCGCGAGCAATTGCGCGCCAATCGTGGCGCCCTGGAAACCTGGATCCGCTCGCGCCTGGCGCAAAAAGCAGTGCTCGAACAGGCCGATGCCCAGGGCTGGCGCCAGCGTCCGCAAGTGGAACAACAGACTCGCGCTGCCACCGAGCAGATTGTGTTTCGCGACTACCTGTTGTCGGTCAGCCAGGTACCGGCCGATTACCCCAGCGCCGCCGAGTTGCAGCAGGCCTATGACAGCGGCAAGGCGCAGTGGATGACGCCGCCGTTGTACCGGGTCAGCCAGATCTTCCTCGCGGTGGATGACCCGCAAAGTACCGAGGCCGTACGGCGTCAGGCCCAGGAACTGAGCCGTCGGGCCCAGGCCGCACCGGCGGAGTTTGCCGGGTTGGCCAGCCAGTATTCCCAAGAACCGGGCAGCGCCGGGCGTGGCGCTGATTCGGGGCTGCAACCCTTGCAGCAACTGGTGCCGGAGGTGCGTAGCGTGGTGGCGCAACTCAAGCCGGGCGCTGTATCGCAGGCTGTGCAAAGCGCAGCGGGGTTCCATGTGCTTAAGTTGACCGAGCAACAACCGGCGCGCACTGCCAGCCTCGATGAACTGCGTCCACGCCTGACCGAGGCCCTGCGAGCCCAGCGCCAGGAGCAGATCGCCAAGGCTTACCTGGAAGGCATGCTCAACACTGCCACCTTGAGCATCGACGGTGCGCAATTGAACAAGGTGCTGGAATAAAAACGGCTGCCCGCATGGATGCACAGACCCATTAAGACAGGGAGTTCCCCATGGACTATCTAGAGCCCGCTGCACCCCAGGGCATGATGCCCTACCGCGCGCCCGGCGAACCCCGGGAAGCCTGGCTGGCCCTGGCCGCCGGCATCGACCCGGAGGTGGCGCGCTACTTCCTGATCAGCGCCCGTTGCGGTTGCTTCATGCAGGCGGCGCGCAGCCTGAACATCAAGGCCACGCTGCTGCGCAAACGCCTGGCGCTATTGGAAGAGCAGATGCGCCGTTCACTGTTCAGCTACCAGGGCAACGTCCTGGCCCTGAGCCGTGATGGCCTGCAATTGCAGGCGCGCCTGGTGACCCTGGCCAACGAACGGCGCTTGCCTGTGCAGGAGCAACCCTTGATTCGCCTGGCGGTGGCTGAAACCATCCTGCACGACATCCTCGGGCGCGACCTGATCTCCCTGCTGCGTCGCAACGCCAGTGTGCGCCTGGAGATTGTCTCCATCGACAGCCCGCAGGCATTACAGGCGGTGGAGGCCGACGTGGTGCTGTGGCTGGCGGGTGTCGACTCGCCGCAGCCCGGGCCGGGTTTTGCGACCCATCCACCGCAGGCGCTGGCTTGCCTGGATTACGTGCCACATATCGCCAAGCGCTACTCACGCCTGGCCGCGCGGCCGGACAGTGTGGATGACTTGGCGGACTACATGTTGGTGCAATGGCAGCCCGATGGGTTGGTCGAGGCCTTGGCGCCGTGGAACCAAGTGGTGGAGCAGCGATTGGCGGGTGTGGTGCAGGTGCAGGCGTATCCGCTGATGCTGGAGATGATCCGCTGCAGCGCCTGCATCGGGTTATTGCCGCGCTACATGAGTTGCTTTGACCGGGGTTTGATGGCACTGCCAGGGTTGTTTGCCCAGGACATGCAGCGCCAGGTATGGATGGCGGTCAATGCCGGGGCGGCGCATCCGCAGGAGGTGGAGATGATAGTGGCGATGGTGGTCAACACGTTCGAGGAACGGCGGGAGTGGTTTGGTTGAGGTGCAAGCAGCAGAGCCATCCCTGTGGGAGCGGGCTTGCCCTAATGCCAGTCAGTCAAGCCTTTTTGTAGGAGCGAGCTTGCTCGCGAAGAACTTACAGGCGCCGCATTCATTCAGTAAGCACGCGTTATCGTTGACGTCCTTCGCGAGCAAGCTCGCTCCTACAGGGTTATGCATTTGCTGTAATGATGCGGTTGCCTATCAGGCCGCCACAGCCTGAAGCTGCAACCCACCCTCGACATCCTTGACCAACCCGCTGGCCAGCAACAGCGGCAGCAAACGCTTGTGCAACTGCGGCTCGACAAATTCCTTCACCGTCTCCAGCGCCAAGTCACCACTGCCAGGCAGCTCGGCCTTGGTGTATGACAGCCAGGCTTTTTTCAGCATCTGCAACACATCGCTGCCTGCGGTCAACGCAAAGCGGCGGTGGGCGGTGTGGCCCTGGAAGTTGAAGGTGTGCTGATACTCGTAGCCTTTCTCGTCACCTGCGCTGGCAATGCAGCGCACGCAGGTGCAAGGGCCGTCACCAAAGGCGGCCAGCAGGTAGCTATTGAAGTCCACCACGGGCTTGAGCGACAGGCGCTTGTCCACTTCGAACAGGTCGCCGGTCATTTTTGCGTCGTTACTCACGGTGCATTTCCTCGCAGGTCTACGGCTGGTTTTTCAAAGCGCGGCATCATACCAGCCGACAGCGTGGGCAGTCGCCAAGACTTGCCCGCTCACTGTCAGGGGGTGTGGCCCAGGTGGCCCTTGATCCACTCATACAGGTTATTGCCCTCGCTCGACAGCTCACTGTTGGCCCGGCGGCACAGGTAATACTGGCGACCGTCATCGACCGGCACATCAAACAATTGCACCAGCTCACCGCTGGCCACCAAGGGCGCCACCAACGGCGCACGCAGCAGCGAGCAGCCCAGGCCGGTGAGGGTGGCGGTCAGGGTCAACTGGCCGTCCTCCAATAACAGACCATTGTGCGTGTTGCTGTGACTGGCCTCGGCGACATCGAACCATTGCCCCCAGGTGCCGCGTTCTTCGTCGTGCAGCAGCGGCAGTTCGCTGAGCGCCTGCGGTGTGGCGATAGGGCCGTGGCGCTGCAGGAATTGGCGGCTGCAAAACGGCGTGACTGCGCCGCTGATCAGTGGCTCGCTGTGATAGCCCGGCCAGTGCCCGGTGCCGAAGCGGATCGACAGGTCGGCGGCATCGCTGGGGTAGCTGCGGTGGTTGGCGTAGGTGATGTTGATGTCCAGCGCCGGGTTGGCACTGAGAAATTGTGGCAGGCACGGGATGAACAGGTTGGTCGCGAACATCGGAATCAGGCTGATGGTGACCTGGCGCGTCGCGCTTTTTTCCCGCACATGTTCGGTGGCGCTGCGCAGTACCGCGAAGGCCGAGCGAATCGCCCGGTAGTACTCGCGGCCTTCTTCGGTCAGCCCCAGGTTGCGGCCCTGGCGCAGGGTCAGCGGTTGTTGCAGGAAGCTTTCCAGCAAGTGCAACTGATGGCTGACGGCCGAGGGCGACACCCCCAGTTCGCGGGCGGCGGCATTCACCCCGCCATGGCGGGCAAAGGCCTCGAAGGTGCGCACGGCACGCAACGGTGGATCGTTGGCTAATTGTTCTAAATTATTCATGTGTTGAATTAAATACCAAGTAAAAAGATAAATAAAGCGGCTTTTGTATGGAATAAACGCCGTAAATAGGGCGTTTTTTATTTGGTATAAACATATTCCTTTCAGATATTTGATAAAAACAGAATAAATAACTAGTGTTCCGCGCTCGGGCTTTTAGTCGGCGCGCCCTGGCACCGACGTTTTTGTGTATGGAGTTGATGGTTCTCATGGATGCGTTTATCCAGCAACTGCTTAACGGCTTGCTGTCGGGCAGTCTCTACGCGCTAGTGGCCTTGGGTTACACCATGGTCTACGGCATTTTGCGGATCATCAACTTTGCCCACGGCGATGTGTTGATGATCGGTGCGCTGGTGGGCCTGTCGGTGATCCGTGTGCTGCAGGCGGCCTTCCCGGATATGCCGCCGGTGCTGTTGCTGCTGGTCGCGGCAATGATCGCCATGGCCTTCTGCGCGGTGCTGGCGGTGGTGATCGAGCGCGTCGCTTATCGGCGCTTGCGTAACGCGCCGCGCCTGGCGCCGTTGATCAGTGGTATCGGCGTGTCGCTGTTGTTGCAGACCGTGGCCATGCTGGTCTGGACCCGTAACCCGCAGATGTTCCCGCAGTTGCTGCCCCTTGCCCCCATCGAAGTGCTGGCTGGCGATGCCACCCATGCCGCCGTGACCAATGCCACTGCGCTGACCACCATTGGCGTGGCGTTGAGCCTGATGGTCGGGCTGTTGCTGCTGGTGGAGCGCACGCGTTTCGGCCGGGCCATGCGCGCCGTGGCCGAGAACCCGCAAGTGGCGAGCCTGATGGGCATCAACCCCAACCGCATCATCGTCATGACCTTCGCCATCGGTGGCGCCCTGGCCGCGCTGGCGGGCATCATGATGGCCAGCAACTATGGCAGCGCGCATTTCTATATGGGCTTCCTGCCCGGCATCAAGGCGTTTACCGCGGCGGTGCTGGGCGGCATCGGCAACCTCAAGGGCGCCATGCTCGGCGGCCTGTTGCTGGGGCTGATCGAAGCCCTGGGCACCGGCTACCTCGGTGCCGCCACCAACGGCGTGTTCGGCAGCAACTATCAGGACGTGTTCGCCTTTATCGTGTTGATCGCGGTGTTGGTGTTCCGGCCCCAGGGGTTGTTGGGCGAACGACTGGCGACCCGCGCATGAGCCTGGCAACCGCTGTGAGCCCTTCGAGCAAACGCGCCAGCCTGGGCCTGTTGCTGTTCGCCCTGGCCCTGGTTTTGGCCCCGTGGATTGTCGGGCATGCCGGCGGCAATACCTGGGTGCGCACCCTGGACTTTGCCCTGCTGTACATCATGTTGGCCCTGGGCCTGAACATCGTGGTGGGTTATGCCGGCCTGCTGGACATGGGCTTTATCGCCTTCTACGCAGTGGGTGCCTACCTGGCGGCCTTGCTCTCGTCGCCTCATCTGTTGCAACAGTTCCCGGCCTTGCTGGCGTTGCTGCCGGAGGGCATGCACACCTCGATCTGGTTGATTCTGCCGCTGGCAGCGCTGCTGGCGGCCGGGTTCGGGGTGATCCTTGGGGCGCCGACCCTGCGCCTGCGCGGCGACTACCTGGCCATCGTCACCCTGGGTTTTGGCGAGATCATCCGCATCCTGCTGCGCAACCTGGACCGCCCGGTGAATCTCACCAACGGGCCCAAAGGCATCGCCCAGGTCGACCCAGTGACCTTGCTGGGCGTCAACCTGGGGCGCACCCAGGAGTTGTTCGGCCTGCGCCTGCCCTCGGTCTACCTCTATTACTACCTGTTCGCGGCACTGGTAGTGCTGATCCTGTTTGCCTGCATCCGCCTTGAGCGCTCGCGCATCGGCCGCGCGTGGATGGCGATCCGCGAGGACGAAGAGGCGGCCCAGGCCATGGGCCTCAATACCTTGCGCCTGAAACTGCTGGCATTTGCCATTGGCGCAGCGTTCGGCGGTATCAGCGGGGCGCTGTTTGCCTCGTTCCAGGGCTTTGTTTCACCGGAATCCTTCACCCTCAACGAGTCCATCGCCGTGCTGGCCATGGTGGTGCTCGGTGGCATGGGGCATATCCCCGGGGTGATTCTGGGCTGCGTGTTGCTCGCCGCCCTACCCGAAGCGTTGCGCGCCAGCATGGGCCCCTTGCAGCAGGCGCTGTTTGGCCAGGTGCTGGTGGACCCGGAAATTATCCGCCAGCTGTTCTACGGCCTGGCGCTGATTCTGGCGATGCTGTATCGACCCGCCGGCCTTTGGCCGAGCCGCACAGGAGGTGCACCTTGAACCATCCGTTATTGCAGATCGAGAAGGTCAATAAACAGTTTGGCGGAGTGGCCGCGCTCGATGACGTGAGCTTGAGCATCGAGGCCGGGGAGATCTACGGCCTGATCGGGCCCAATGGCGCCGGCAAGACCACCTTCTTTAATGTGATGACGGGGCTGTACACCCCGGACTCCGGGCGCTTTCAACTCGACGGCCAGGAGTACCAGCCCACGGCGGTGCACCAGGTGGCCCGCGCCGGCATCGCCCGCACGTTCCAGAATATCCGCCTGTTCAACGCCATGAGCGCCCTGGAAAACGTCATGGTCGGGCGCCATGTGCGCACCCATAACGGCGTGTGGGCAGCCTTGAGCGGGCATTCGCGCGGGCGCGAGGAAGAAGCACAGACCCGCGCCCATGCCCACCGCCTGCTGGCCTATGTCGGCCTGGCCGGGTTTGCCAACTACCGCGCCGACAGCCTGTCCTACGGCCACCAGCGGCGCCTGGAAATTGCCCGCGCCCTGGCCACCGAGCCGCGCCTGCTGGCCCTTGACGAACCGGCTGCGGGGATGAATGCCAGCGAGAAAGTGCAACTGCGCAGCCTGCTGGAAAAAATCCGCGATGACGGTCATACCCTGTTGCTGATCGAACACGACGTGAAGCTGGTGATGGGCGTGTGTGACCGCATCAGCGTGCTGGACTACGGACGCGTGATCGCCGTGGGCGCGCCTGCCGAAGTGCGCCGCCACCCGCAAGTGATCCAGGCCTACCTGGGAGCCGGCGCCCATGTCTGAAGCGTTGTTGCAGATTGCCGGCCTGAAGGTGCGCTACGGCGCCATCGAGGCGGTCAAGTCCCTGGATCTGCATATTGATGAAGGCGAGCGGGTCACGTTGATCGGCGCCAATGGCGCGGGCAAAAGCTCCAGCCTCAAGGCCCTGACCGGGTTGCTGCCGGCCGCTGCGGGGCAGATCCGCTTTGCCGGTCGCTCGATCCTCAACCTGGCGCCCCATGAGCGCCTGACCCTGGGCATCGCCATGGTGCCGGAAGGGCGTGGCATTTTTGCGCGCATGAGCGTGCTGGAAAACCTCCAGGCCGGCGCGTTCCTGCGTCGCGACCCACAGCAGGTCAACCTGGAAATCCGCCAGTTGTTCGAACACTTTCCGCGCCTGGAAGAACGCTTGCAGCAGTCGGCCGGCCTGCTCTCCGGTGGCGAGCAGCAGATGCTCGCCCTGGCCCGTGCGTTGCTGTCCAAGCCACGGCTGCTGGTGCTCGATGAACCGTCCATGGGCCTGGCGCCGATCATGGTCGAAAAACTGTTCCAGGTGATCGATGATGTGTGCCGCCAGGGCATGACCCTGCTGCTGGTGGAGCAGAATGCGCGCCTTGCGCTGCAAGTGACTGACCGCGCCTATGTGATGGATACCGGGCGCATCAGCCTCAGCGGTGCCAGCGACCAATTGCTCGACCACCCCGAGGTGCGCAGTGCTTACCTCGGTGAATAACCTAAATACAAACGCCACCGGACGCCCGGCGTGTTTCGCCCACCCCACAGGCCATGAGGGCCTGATGAGAAACAGGAAAAAAGCATGAACAAGACTGCCCCCTTCAAACGCGTACTGTTGTTGAGCCTGGCCCTGAGCGGCGTGGCCCAGGCCGACCAGACGGTACTCATCGGCCTGGCCGGACCCTTGACCGGCCCGTCGGCGCGGATCGGCAAGGACCTGGAAAACGGCGCGCAACTGGCCATTGACCAGGCCAACGCCAAGCACCCGAAAATCAATGGCGAGGCCGTGACCTACAAACTGGTTTCCGAGGATGACCAGTCCGATCCACGCACCGCCGTCACCGTGGCCCAGCGCCTGGTGGACGAAGGCGTGGTCGGCGTGGTCGGCCACTGGAACACCGGCACCAGCATTCCTGCGGCGCGGGTTTACCATGACGCCGGGATTGCCCAGGTCGCACCGGTGGCCACCGGTCACGCCTATACCCAGCAAGGTTTCGACACCAGTTTCCGGATCATGGGCCACGACGATGACGGCGGCCAGGTAGCCGGTGACTACGCGCTCAAGACCCTCAAGGCGCAGCGCATCGCCGTGATCGACGACCGCACCGCATTCGGCCAGGGCCTGGCGGACCAGTTCGTCAAATCCATCGAGGCCGGTGGCGCCAAGGTGGTTGCGCGTGAGTACGTGGACGACAAGACCATCGACTTCAGTGCGGTGCTGACCAACATCCGCGGGCAAAACCCGGACCTGATCTTCTTTGGCGGTGTCGACTCCCAGGCTGCACCGCTGGCCCGGCGCATCAAGCAATTGGGGATCAAGGCACCCTTGATGGGTGCTGGCGGGTTTGTCAGCCAGACCTTCCTGCAACTGGCACAGAACGAAGGCGAGGGCGTGATTGCCCTGGAACCGGGCTTGGCCGTGGCGCAGATGCCAGGCGGCAAAGCATTTGAAGAGGCCTACAAGGCGCGCTTCAAGAGCAACATCGAGCTGCACGCACCTTTCGCCTATGACGGTGTGGGCGTGCTGATCGCCGCGATTGAGCAGGCCAACTCTACCGATCCGCAGAAGTACCTGCCAGTACTGCGCTCCATCAGCTATCCGGGCGTGACCGGGACCATCGCATTCGATGCCCAGGGCAATCTGCAGAACCCGTCGTTCACCGTTTACCAGGTCAAGGCCAATCAATGGCAACCGGTGAGCGTGGCTGGCGGTAAAAAGTAACGCGCTGAATTTCAATGTAGGAGCTTCTTATTAAGGGAGCTCCCACATTGGATCTTCGCAGCCATTTGAATGAGGCACACCATGAGCAAACTGGAAGGTGAACTGGGCATCCTGGCCCGCCGGCGCATCGAAGCCGAGATCATCAAGCCGATCTACGAAATCCTCGTGCGCGAGCAGGGCAAGGCCTTTGCCGCAGCGGTGATTGGCGAAGCGGTGGGCAACGCCGCGATTCAGGCGGGCAAGCACTTTGCCGCCCAGGAAGAGCAGGGCGCCGACCTCAAGAGCTTCGTTGAGCTGCAAGTGCTGTGGGAAAAGGACGATGCGCTGAAAGTCGAGATCATTGCCAGTGACGCTGAGCATTACGACTATGACGTCAAGCGCTGCCGCTATGCCGAGATGTACCACGAAATGGGCCTGGGCGAGATCGGCCACCTGTTGTCGTGCAACCGCGACGAGCTGTTTATCGTCGGCTACAACCCGAATATTGAATTGACGCGCACCCAGACCATCATGGGCGGCGCGCCAAGCTGTGACTTCCGCTACCACGCCAAGCCCCAGGAGCCGCGCTCGTGAGCGCTCTGGCGCGGGTCAACGGCGAGCGCTTGTGGGACTCGCTGATGGAAATGGCGCAGATCGGTGGCACGCCCAAGGGTGGCGTGTCGCGCCTGGCCCTGACCGACGAAGACCGACGCGGGCGTGACCTGTTTGTGGCCTGGTGCACGGCGGCCGGCTGTAGCATTCGTGTGGACGCCATGGGCAATATCTTCGCCCGCCGCGCTGGCCGCCATGACCACCTGGCCCCGGTGCTGACCGGCTCCCATGGCGACTCGCAGCCAGCGGGCGGCAAGTTCGATGGCATCTACGGTGTGCTTGCCGGCCTGGAAGTGCTGCGCACCTTGAACGACCTGGGCATCGAGACCGACCGGCCGATCGAGGTGGTCAACTGGACCAACGAAGAAGGCTCGCGTTTTGCTCCGGCGATGATTTCCTCGGGGGTGTATGCCGGGGTGTTTGACCTGGAATACGGCTTGTCCCGCGAAGACAAGGCCGGCGTGACCATCGGCCAGGCGTTGCAGCAGATCGGCTACGCCGGTCCGCACCCGGTGGGTGGCCAGGCGGTGCATGCGGCGTATGAACTGCATATCGAACAGGGCCCGATCCTCGAAGCCCAGGACCTGACCATCGGCGTCGTTACCGGCGCCCAGGGCCAGCGCTGGTATGAAGTCGAACTGAGCGGGCGCAGTGCCCATGCCGGCACCACGCCCATGGACCACCGCCTGGATGCACTGCTGGGCTTTGCCCGGGTGGTGGAAGCGGTCAACCAGATCGGCCTGGCCCAAGGCGCCGAAGGGCGTGCGACGGTGGGCATGGCTAATATCTTTCCCAACTCGCGCAATGTGGTGCCGGGGCGGGTGTTCTTCAGTGTCGAGTTCCGCCACCCCGATGAAGCGGTGCTGGGTGTGCAGGACCAGCAACTGCATGAGGCGGTGGCCCGGATTGCTGAAGGGATTGGCTTGCAGGCCAGCGTCAAGCAGATCTTCCAGTACGCGCCGATTGCCTTCGACAGTGACTGCGTGGAAGTGGTGCGGGCCTCGGCCGAGGCCTTGGGTTATAGCCATCGGCGGATGATTTCCGGCGCCGGGCATGATGCCTGCTACCTGAACAAGGTCGCGCCGACGGCGATGATCTTTGTGCCCTGTGTGGATGGCTTGAGCCATAACGAGGCGGAAGAGATCCACCCGCATTGGTCGACGGCCGGGGCGGATGTGCTGTTGCAGGCGATTCTGGCTTCGTCGCGTGAGTGATGGATGGGAGCGGGCTTGTCCGCGATAGCGGTGGTTCAGCCACCCATTCTGTAGGCTGATACACCGCTATCGCAGGCAAGCCAGCTCCCACCTTCGTTCTGCAGCGTAAGCAAAATTCCCCGCCACACCGAGCCCCCCTGTGGGAGCGGGCTTGCCCGCGAAAGCGGTAGTTCAGTCACCACCTGTAATCGGCACAATCAGCTGGCTCATCACCTGCAACAAGCGATCGTCCTCACCCGCCGCGCCAATCACCTGCAATCCCACCGGCATGCCCCTCACGTGCCCCACCGGCAGGCTGATCGAGGGCAGTCCGATGAGGTTCCAGGCACTGGTATGGCTGAGCACGGCGGCGCGCACATCAATGGTCTGTTCACCCACCCGGACTTCGCGCGCATTAACCTCGGTGGCGGTAATCGGCACGCTGGGTGAGACCAGCAAGTCATAACGTTCGAACAAACGTGCCATCGCCGCTTTGTACTGCGCCTGGCTGGCCTGTGCGCGAATGTATTGCCAGCCTTTGACTTCGCGCGACACCTCAAGGCGCTCGCGTACCTCAGGGTCAAACGTGTGCGGCGCATCGCGCATGCGCTCGGCATGCACCTCAAAGGCTTCGGCACGTTGCAGTGTCTGCAAGGTGTCCTTCATGCCGGCCGCCATTGTTTGCAGTTCGTCAGTCTCCTGCAGCGCGTCGCCGAACAGCTGCTGCGCCGCCTGATAGACCTGTCGATTCACCTCGGCGTCGACCGGGCCGAAGCTGCCATGGGTGATCCAGCCCACCCGCAGTGGTTGCGCATTGGCAGCCGGCGCACAAGCGCGGCCTGCCAACACCTCGAACAGCAGGCGCGCATCTTCAACGTGGTTGGCGATGGGGCCTACGTGGTCGAGGCTGGAGGACAGCGGGAACACGCCTTCTACCGGTACGCAGGCAAACGAGGGCTTGAAGCCGACCGTGCCGCACAATGCCGATGGAATCCGGATCGAGCCGCCGGTGTCCGTACCCAGCGCCAGCGGCACCATGCCGCTGGCCACCGCTGCGGCACTGCCGGCGCTGGAGCCGCCAGTGATGCAACGGGTATCCCACGGGTTGCGTGCAGCCCCTTGCAGCGAGCGGTCGCCGGTCGGGCCGTAGGCGAACTCGTGGGTCAAGGTCTTGCCGATAATCACTGCCCCGGCCTCGCGTACGCGTTGCACGCACAGCGCATCGTGGTCCGGCTGGAAGCCGTCGAAATGCGCTGAGCCGTAGGTGGTGACGTAGTCAACCGTGTCGATGTTGTCTTTGACCGCTACCGGTATGCCGTGCAGCGGGCCCAGGTCCTGGCCTTGGGCCAACAGCGCATCGGCCTTGCGCGCCTGGGCCAGTGCGACGGGTGCATCGACGCTGACGAACGCATTTAAAAGCGGGTTCAAGCGTTCGGTGCTGTCCAGGGCGGCTTGCGTCAGCTCGACACTGGTCACGCTGCCGGCACGCAGGCGCTCGGCCAGCGTGACGATCGACAGGCCAAAAAAGTATCCAGCGTGGGTAGGCTTCACCAGGCTCATATAAGCAACTCCATCAAACAACGGCGGGTATAGAGGACGGGGCTTGCTGACGACCACCTGGGCGCACCATCAGCATGGCGCTCATGCCCAGCGCGGTGGCCACGGCAGCGGCCACGAACATCGATGAGTAGCCGTAACGAACGGTCAGGTAGCCAGTGAGCATTGGGGCGATGAACGAAGCGGTGTTGGCGATGAAATGCGTCATGCCGCTGTAGGCGCCAACCCGATTGGACGGCGCAGTGTCGATCACCACGGCCCAGTAGACGGAGTTGGGCAGTGCGTTGAGCGCGTTGGCCAGCGTCATCAGGGCAATCACACCCCAGACGGTCTGGGCCTGGGAAACCATGATGAAGCACAGGGTTGTCAGCAGCAGACAGGTCGCCGCCAGCCAACTGCGGGCGACTTTCAGGTTGCCGGTGCGGCGCAGCAGCAGGTCCGAAATCTTGCCGCCCAACAGCACGGTGAAGCAGGCGCCGGTCCACGGGATCATGCCCATGTACCACAGCGACGACAGGTTGTAGTGGAACTCGTCCTGCAGGTATTTGGGGGTCCAGGTCAGCAGCAGGAAGGTCACGTATACAAACGAGAAGTAACCGACGGCGTTGAGCAGCAGGTCCTTATTCTTGAAGAAGTGCCAGATCGGCGCCACGCTGGTGGTGGGCGTTGATGCATTGGCGGCTTCGGCGCGCTCTTTGCGCAGGAAGTCGAGTTCAGCCTTGGACACGCGCGGGTTTTCATCCGGGGTGTTGGTGAAGCGGGTCATGAAAAAGACCAGCAGCATCAGACTGACCACACCCAGCACCACAAACATGCTGCGCCAGCTACCGGTCAGGGTTTGCAGGCCCACCGCCACGGGCGCGGTCAGCAGCGCGCCCAATGGGGTGCTCAAAAGCCCGACCGAGACGACGAAACCGCGCTCCTTGGGTGTGGCCCAGTTGGCCACGCTCTTGTTGATCACCGAGTACGCCGGACCTTCGGCAAACCCGAACATCACGCGGATCGTGGCAAAACCGGCCATGGCCGAGCCGCCCAGGAACGCCAGCCCGAAATCGCCGGCAAAGGCCGTGGCAATTTCGAAGATCGACCACGTGGCGCCGGCGATCAGCCAGATGCGCTTGGCACCAAAGCGGTCGGCCAGGATGCCACCGACCAGTGCCCCAAGAATGTAGCCGTAACCGAAGTAACCCAGCACATTGCCCCAGTCGGCTTTGTCGAAACCATACTCGGGAAGAATGCTCGCCGACGCATAGGCAATCGCGCCGCGGTCAATGTAGTTGAGCAAGGCCATCAGCATGATCAAGAAGAAAATCTGATAGCGGAAAGACGGGATAGCGGGGCTATTCATAGGGATCTGACTCTTCAAAATGATGGCAGAAGTCAAAAAGTCGGCCGCGTCCGGCGTATTTTTATTGTGTTACCCAAACGTTTGGGTTAGCGAAATGTAAGGCGGCAGAAAATTTTAGTCAAACGTTTGGGCAAAGATTTATCTGCGGTTGCGACACGCCTGTTCGGGTAGACTCTGCGCGCTAAATAACCGACTGCTGGAAGCCTCTCAACCATGTCGAGCCCATCTCGCCCAGCCACCTTGAAGTCCATGGCGACCGCACTTGGCGTGCATGTTTCCACCGTGTCCCGGGTCCTCAATGGCGACCCGGCGGGGGTAGAGCGTGCGGCGTCGGCCGACGTGGTGGCGCGTATTCGTGCATTGGCCACAGAGCTGGACTATCGGCCGAACACCCAGGCATCGAGCCTGAAGTTGCGCAAAAGCCAGGAAATCTGTGTGCTCATGCCAAGGCTCACCGATCTGGTGATGGCGACTATTTATGACAGCATTGACAGTGCCGCCGAACAGGCCGGCTACCTGACCTTCGTCTCCAATACCGACGACCAGCAAACACGCCAGATGGCACGTGCCGAACACGCCTTGCGCCGCTCGGTGGCGGGGCTGATCGTCGGTGATTCACATGTGGGCGAAAGCCAGCCGCTGCTCGACCTTCTGACGCGCAAACACATTCCTTACGTGCTGGTCAGTCGCCAGATTGCCGGGCATCTGGCTGCGTGCAGTGACGATGAACTGGGCGGCTGGCTGGCGGCCGAGCACTTGTACCAGTTGGGCTGTCGCGAGGTGGCCATTCTGGCGGGTGAACGACATGCCTCGACCGGAGCTGATCGCACACGCGGGTTTACCCGCTATTACCGCGAGCAAGGCATCACGCTACGCCCGGAGTGGACGCTCAATGGTCCTTTCGACAGCCTGACCGGGCACCGCCAGGGCGAGTATCTGTTGGGCCTGAGCCCACGGCCCCAGGCGTTTTTTGCGGTCAATGACTTCCTGGCCATCGGTTTGATGGGGGCCGCACGTGACAAGGGCTTGATGCCGGGCAAGGACATTGCCGTGGTGGGTTTCAACGACATACCGCTGGCCAATGAATTGATGGTGCCACTGACCAGCGTGCGCCTGCCGTTGGCCGAGATGGGCCGACATGCGGTTGAGCTATTGCTCAAGCGCATCCAGGGTGAGGCTGTCGAATCGATCATGCTGGCGCCGCAGTTGCAGGTGAGGGCGAGTTCTTCGGTGTTGCGCTGAAGGTGTGGTGCGGGCCAGAGATCAGCGAAAAAACTCCCCTGGCGTCGCATCAAACTGCTGCCGGAACGCTGCGATGAACGCCGAAACCGACTCATACCCACACCCCAGCGCCACATCCGTCACCCGTTCCCCGCGTTCCAGGTCGGGCAGGGCGCCGAGCAATCGCAACCGCTGGCGCCAGGCGCGAAATGTCAGGCCGGTATCGCTCAAGAACAACCGGCTCAAGGTTTTCTCGCTGATGCCCAGCTTTTGGCTCCACTGCCCCAAGGTGGTCGCCTGTTCCGGGTGCAGGCTCAAGCTGCGATAGATCTGCCGCAACCGGCTGTCCACAGGCAGCGGCAGCATCAAGTCGACCTGCGGTGCGGCGGCCAATTGGTCCAGCAGCACCTGCGCCAGGCGGCCGTCCGGGCCATCCTCGGCATATTCCACCGGCAATTCGCTGAAACGCCGGATCAGTTCGCGCAACAGGTCGCTCACCGCCAATACCTGGCAGCGCTCGGCCGCCCAGGTCGTCACGCTACAGTCCAGGTACAAGCTGCGCATTTCGGTATGGGGCGAACTGAACACGCGGTGCGCCATCCCCGCCGGGATCCACACCGCCCGTTGCGGCGGAGCGATAAAGCGCCCGGCGCTGGTCTGGATCTCCAGCACCCCGCTGATTGCATAGGACAACTGCACCCACGGATGGCTATGGCGGCGGGTCAGGGCGCGGTTGGGCAGGGATTCGGTGCGGCCATACACCGGGCGCGGCAGGCTGGAGAGCCCGGGGATGGTGCGGCGAACGGCCTTTGCATGTCCTTTAGGCGGCATTTACTGGCTCATTGGCGTTAGTCGGTAATAGATCGTTACGTTAGAGTCGGCACAACGCCCTGGCAACCCCCGGAAGAACAGCCCATGACCCGCCCCCGGTTTTTACCCGACAATTTCACCCTGACCTTGATTGCCACGGTGCTCCTTGCTTCCTTGCTGCCAGCCAGCGGCCAGACCGCTGTGGCCTTTGGCTGGGTGACCAACCTGGCGATCGCGCTGTTGTTCTTCCTGCATGGCGCCAAACTGTCGCGCCAGGCCATCGTCGCCGGGGCCGGGCACTGGCGTTTGCACCTGCTGGTGTTCAGCCTGACTTTCGTGCTGTTTCCGCTGCTGGGCCTGGCGCTCAAGCCGCTGTTGGCGCCGATGATCGGCAAAGACTTGTACATGGGCATGCTCTATTTGTGTGCGTTGCCGGCCACGGTGCAGTCGGCGATTGCCTTTACTTCGCTGGCGCGGGGCAATATCCCGGCGGCGATCTGCAGTGCGGCGGCGTCCAGCCTGTTCGGGATTTTCCTCACGCCGTTGCTGGTGACTCTGCTGCTCAACGTACACGGCGATGGTGGCTCTACCCTGGATGCCATTCTCAAGATCAGCGTGCAACTGCTGCTGCCATTCATTGCCGGGCAGATCGCCCGGCGCTGGATCGGCGAGTGGGTGGGGCGCAATAAAAATTGGCTGAAATTCGTCGATCAGGGCTCGATCCTGCTGGTGGTCTACGGCGCTTTCAGCGAAGCGGTCACCGAAGGGATCTGGCACCAGATCCCCCTCTGGGAATTGGGCGGCCTGGTGGTGGCGTGCTGCATCTTGCTGGCGCTGGTGCTGGTAGCGTCCGCGCTATTGGGCAAAGCGTTTGGGTTTAATCAGGAAGATCGCATCACCATCCTGTTCTGCGGGTCGAAGAAAAGCCTGGCCACCGGGGTGCCGATGGCCCAGGTGTTGTTCGCCGGCAGCACCATAGGCGTGTTGATCCTGCCGTTGATGCTGTTTCATCAGATTCAATTGATGGTTTGCGCGGTACTGGCCCAGCGCTATGCCAACCGCCCGGAAAGCATGGCGGGGATGAAGGCGCACATCGACTCATGATCGTTATTTCACACCGTCGGCCCAACGCGAAAAACGCTCTAGGGTTTCAGTGCTGACTTCTGGTGCCCTGTACGGGCTAAGGCCTTCGCTTGCTTCTAGTTGATTGATGATTGTTTCGATGCCATAGGCGAAGAAGTCCCTCATCTCATGCGGGTCAATATCTGCGAACTCTTCGGATGGTCTGTTGGAGGGGGGAGCTCTGTACGGTTCGCTCGGGGGCACGTAGCCAAGCAGGTAGTGCAGCAGTCTTGTTAATCTATCTTTTCGTGCTTTTCGACTGGCGGGGGCGATATCGGCGTCTTGGAATGCGCTAATTTCAGATAGATAATTCATGTCTAGCTCTTCATCTTTACCTTGCCGGGTTACCACAAGTTTTCTATTCGGCATGTCATAGCTCTTGAGAATGCCCGTGAGGGTTGTGGTAGAGCTGGTGTCGTTTTTATTTATATAGATGACCTCGCACCCAAAGCCGATGCCGATGTTCGTGAATAGTTTCTCGACTTCAGAGTCTGGAGCAATTTTATCTTTGTGGTTTGCACCATTTGTAATCTCTGGCATGACACACCTCCGATGAATAAGTCGGTTTCTATGCACGTCACATAGAGACGTAGCCTATATAAATAGTGGTGTGTCGATAATGCCTTGGCTACTGTAAAAAGTGACAGTCTTACAGATAAATAGGCGATGAAGAGTTTGCGGGTTATTCCTTTTCGGCTTTCTGATAATGCTCAATAGTTGCGCCGTCGAGGCTTGCCGGCGGGGTACCCGCACACGCAGAGAGAAAAGTAGATTCTTCACCCTTTTGTATGCGTGTAAGATCCTCCACTGTCTCACCCGATCCCCGCTGCGCAGGGCGATCAAGCCAACGGCCTGACAGGCCATCGATCGAGTACAACATCTTTATATGACTACCTCCGCGGCTCCCCCCCAAGCCAACTGGCAACCGGTCATCGCCCTGGCGTTGGCCGCCTTTGTATTCAACACCACGGAATTTGTCCCGGTCGGCCTGCTCAGCGCCATCGGCGCGAGCTTCGACATGCCCATCGCCAAGGTCGGCCTGATGCTCACGATTTATGCGTGGGTGGTGTCATTGACGTCGCTGCCGGTGATGTTGCTGACCCGCAACGTTGAGCGACGCAAGCTGCTGATCGTGTTGTTCGGCATGTTTATCGCCAGCCATATCCTTTCCAGCGTGGCCACCAGCTTTGGCTTGTTGATGGTCAGCCGTATCGGCATCGCCTTGTCCCATGCGCTGTTCTGGTCGATCACCGCCTCCCTGGCGGTGCGCCTGGCGCCGCCGGGCAAGCAGGTGCAGGCGCTGGGCTTGTTGGCCACAGGCACCTCGTTGGCGATGGTCCTGGGGATTCCCTTGGGTCGCCTGCTGGGTGAAGCCATGGGCTGGCGCACCACATTCATTGTGATCGCCGGCTTTGCCGCCGCCCTGGTGTTCTGGCTGGCGCGCACCTTGCCGCTGTTGCCGAGCCAGAACTCCGGCTCGTTGCGCAGCCTGCCGATGCTGTTCAAGCGCCCGGCGCTGGTGGCGTTGTATATCTTGACCGCAATGGTGGTCACTGCCCAATTCACTGCCTACAGCTACATCGAGCCTTTTGTCGAAGGCGTCGCTGGCCTGGGAGGCAATGCGGTGACCCTGGTGCTGCTGGTGTTTGGCGGGGCGGGGATCATTGGCTCGTTGCTGTTCAGTTTGCTGCACCGTTTCAATCCCTACCGTTTTCTGCTGGTGGCCGTCTCGGTGCTGGCGCTGTGCCTGGGGCTGCTGTTGCCATTGAGCGGCGATGTCTCGTACCTGGTGGTGTTGAGCGTGTTCTGGGGCATGGCAATCATGGCCTTTGGCTTGGCCTTGCAATCGAAGGTCCTGGTGCTGGCGCCGGATGCCACGGATGTGGCGATGGCGATGTTCTCCGGGATCTACAACATCGGCATTGGTGGCGGGGCGTTGCTGGGCAGCTGGGTTGGCGGGCACTTCGGCTTTGCCTGGATTGGCGCGGCGGGGGGCTTGCTGGCGGTGGCGGCGTTGGGGCTGTATTGCCTGTCGATTTATCGGTTTGGGCAGGGTCAAGCTGGGTAACTGCTCTTTATAGAGCGCTTTTTGCTTGTGCGTAAGCTGTCAGATTTGACAGTTGTTTGATCGCTCGTCCAGGTTTTTACTCCTTCTCAGATGCAGCGCATGCCAGGTGGTTTATGCGCTGGACTCGAAGGCGGAAATTTCCAGGGACGGGCTGAGTATGCAGAACTTATTTAAATACGCGATCTTCGGCGGCACATTGCTGTGGGGCTATGGCGCGACAGTGAGTGCGGCAACCTTTGTTGATCTGGGCAATGCGGCGGGTAAGCAATGTGCCGCTGCCTCGGTCAATGACAGCGGCCAGACCGTGGGAAACTGCACCTCGGCCACCCCCAGTGCCAACGATGCACCCTGGTATGCGGCCTCTACGGCTGGGCCCCAGCAAGTGTTGCCGCCGCTTGCGGCCAATCAGCCCTGCTCGGTCGGGGCGATTGGCAATAGCGGGGTGATGGTCGGGCTTTGTCTCGATGCGAGCAATTTCACTTTTGCCGTGACCTGGAGTGCCGCCGCACCGGCGACAGCACCGACCAAACTAGCGCCACTTCCGGCATCGCTGTTGTTTCCCCTGCTGCGTCCCGCCGATGTCAATACCTTTGCAAGGGCCCAGAACCAGCAAGGCGCGGTGCTGGGATGGAGTGTCAGCGGCAAGAGCGAATTTACTGTTGTGTTGTATCGGCCGGGTGTTGCCACGCCCGAGCGGATCTCCGGCTGGGGCGACATGTGTAACGCAACGGTGGTGAACAATACGCTGGTCAACGGTTACCCCAGCGTTCTGATGAACTGTCCGGTCAACGGCAGGAACGTGGCAAGGGTTGCCCAGCGTGGTACGAGTGGCTACACCACCACTGACTTGCCTGTGCCAAGCGGTGCAAGTTACTGCATGGCGGTGGATATGAACGATCAGAATCAAGCCGTGGGAACTTGCATTTATCCCCACACGGCCACCAACAGCAGCAAAACAGCATTCTGGCCTACACCCACTAGCACTCCGCTACTGCTGACATTGCCGTTGAATGCAATGAACTCCGGGCTTGCGGTGAACAATGCCGGGCATGTGCTGGCGCGAGGCACTGCGCCTTCGGGCTTTACCACGGATTTCTTTTGGGAGGAGACGACCTCCAGCTTCAGCGTGCAGCCGATTCCGTTTTTACCGGGCAGTGTCAGTACCCAGGCTTTCAGCCTTACAGAAAATGACACGGTTGCGATGGATTGCACTAATAGCAATAAGTACCCCGTCGCCTGCACCTGGGATCCTACTAATGGCACCCGACCCATTCCCCCGATCAACGGTGGGTTTCAGAGCATGTTGAACAGCATTTCTTACAGCGGCACCTTTGTTTCAGGTGTGTCTACTGACGCGTCACAAAACGATATTGCCGTGGTGGCTGAGTTGCCCTGAGAGACGCCATAGGTCATCAGGAACCAACGCTATACAGTTGAGGAGGTTTGCATGAAAAGGGCACGGGTATTTCTCACGATGGTGCTGGCCGTTCTGGTTCTTGTGTCTGCACCGATTTACGCAGGGGGGTATAAAAATGGAAAGTACTATCCAGGAGGAGAGATGAATGAGGAAATGTTCATAATTTTCGCTCCACTTGAACTCCTGTTTAACTGGCTTTTTCCACCCACACCAGTGATCAAGGCACCGGATGTAGGCGCGATGGGCGGCAAAGAGTCCAATGCGCCCAGTTGGAATGCGTGCTCGGGGGCAAAAGGCATCAAAATTGTTATGAAGGGTTCGGTAGCAACAACACATCACTGTGATTGAACGAACTGGCCTGAATGCAGGACTAGTTGCTACGCATCGCCTGAACTCGGTGTTTGGGTGGCGGGCCCCTGTAGGAGCCGGATTGAACTGGTCCAGTAATTTCGGACATTCTTTTCGGTTCTCACGCTGCTAGCTTTT
>NZ_JAHIDY010000099.1:0-650 GCF_018732265.1 Pseudomonas sp. TAE6080 | reverse complement strand
CGAAAGATCTTAACCAACCGCTCTTTAACAACTGAATCAAGCAATTCGTGTGGGTGCTTGTGGAGTCAGACTGATAGTCAACAAGATTATCAGCATCACAAGTTACTCCGCGAGAAATCAAAGATGTAACCAACGATTGCTGAGCCAAGTTTAGGGTTTCTTAAAAACCCAAAGATGTTTGAACTGAAGAGTTTGATCATGGCTCAGATTGAACGCTGGCGGCAGGCCTAACACATGCAAGTCGAGCGGTAGAGAGAAGCTTGCTTCTCTTGAGAGCGGCGGACGGGTGAGTAATGCCTAGGAATCTGCCTGGTAGTGGGGGATAACGTTCGGAAACGGACGCTAATACCGCATACGTCCTACGGGAGAAAGCAGGGGACCTTCGGGCCTTGCGCTATCAGATGAGCCTAGGTCGGATTAGCTAGTTGGTGGGGTAATGGCTCACCAAGGCGACGATCCGTAACTGGTCTGAGAGGATGATCAGTCACACTGGAACTGAGACACGGTCCAGACTCCTACGGGAGGCAGCAGTGGGGAATATTGGACAATGGGCGAAAGCCTGATCCAGCCATGCCGCGTGTGTGAAGAAGGTCTTCGGATTGTAAAGCACTTTAAGTTGGGAGGAAGGGCAGTAAATTAATACTTTGCTG
>NZ_JAHIDY010000098.1:0-831 GCF_018732265.1 Pseudomonas sp. TAE6080 | reverse complement strand
GACTCCGGATGCTTTGGGCGTTTCCACCGCCTCCACCAACAAGACCGTCAAAGTCCAAGCGCCAGCTGCACGCAGCGCAGGTATCAAGGTCAAGTCGGTGGCTGAACTGGTCGAGAAACTGAAAAACGAAGCGAAGGTGCTTTGAATTGGAGAGCCTGATCATGACTATCCTCGTAATCGCCGAACACGATAACAAGGTGCTGGCCCCGGCCACCCTGAACACCGTTGCTGCTGCCGCCAAAATTGGTGGCGACATCCACGTACTGGTCGCTGGTCAAGGCGCTGGCGCCGTGGCTGAAGCCGCCGCAAAAGTCGCTGGCGTGAGCAAAGTACTGCTGGCTGACAACGATGCCTACGCGCACCAGCTGCCGGAAAACGTTGCGCCTCTGGTTGCTGCTCTTGGTTTAGAGGCGGGCGGCGCTGGCTACAGCCACATCCTGGCTGCCGCCACCTCCAACGGCAAAAACATCCTGCCACGCGTTGCCGCGCAGCTGGACGTTGACCAGATCTCCGAGATCGTTTCGGTGGAAAGCGCCGACACCTTCAAGCGCCCGATCTACGCCGGTAACGCCATTGCCACCGTGCAATCGACAGCTGCCGTCAAAGTCATCACCGTGCGTGCCACCGGTTTCGACCCGGTTGCCGCCGTTGGTGGTTCGGCTGCCGTTGAAGCCGTTGCGGCTGTGCACAATGCTGGCACTTCCAGCTTTGTTGGCGAAGAACTGGCCAAGTCGGACCGCCCTGAGCTGACCGCTGCCAAGATCGTCGTTTCCGGTGGTCGTGGCATGCAGAACGGTGACAACTTCAAGCACCTGTACGCCCTGGCCGACA
>NZ_JAHIDY010000097.1:0-1094 GCF_018732265.1 Pseudomonas sp. TAE6080 | reverse complement strand
GGCGGCCGCAAAAACTGAGTGCAACACCTCACCCTCCGGTAAGGTGCCGCCATGTCCTATACAGAACTCAGCGTCGAAGAACGCGCCACGATCCAGGTCGGGCAATATCAAGGTCTTAGTCAGCGCGAGATAGCTCGAATGCTTGGCCGAAGCCCCTCTACGATCAGCCGCGAGTTGCGTCGCAATCGATCCCTCAATGGGAGATACGTTGCCCACGTTGCACAGGCTCACACTCGCGAGCGCCGTAAAGTTTGCCGCCCTGCCAGAAAATTGGTTCTGGGCAATGAACGCTTCGAGCTGGTGCTTCATTTGCTTCGAGAACGCTTTTCCCCAGAGCAAATCGCGGGCAAGCTGCGTGTCATGAAAATCAATTTCGAAGAAGCCTACGTTTGCCGGGAAACCATCTACAAAGCGATCTATGCGATGCCCGTCGGGGAGTTGCGCAAGGAGCTGGTGCAGTGTCTGCGACAAGGCAAGAGCACACGTAGACCGCGCGCTGGGGGCGTTGATCGTCGCGGCCAGATTCCGGATATGGTCAGTATTCACCTGCGCCCGCCGGAGGTTGAAGACCGTTTGATGCCAGGGCACTGGGAGGGCGACTTGATCAAGGGGAAGAACAACGCCTCGGCGGTCGGGACACTCGTTGAGCGCTCCAGCGGCTATTTGATGCTGGTGAAAATGAATGACGCTACGGCGACATCGGCAGTCGAAGGGTTCAGCGCGGCGCTCAATGGCATGCCGCTGGCCGCTCGTAAAAGCATGACGTATGACCAGGGCAAGGAAATGGCCAGGCACGCCGAACTCACTCAGAAGACGGGTATTGCTGTTTACTTTGCTGACCCACACAGCCCATGGCAACGTGGAACCAACGAGAACACCAACGGCCTTGTCCGCCAGTTTTTGCCCAAGGGAACTGACCTGTCCAGGTACACCCAAGAGGAGTTGGACAAGTTTGCGTATTTGCTGAACATCCGACCACGCAAGCGATTTAACTGGCTGTGTCCGATCGAGGTATTCACTCAGCTGATGGGCTTGCAACATGAGGCTCCTGCTTCAATTCAATAACCGTGTTGCACTCAGCTCCTGCAACCGCC
>NZ_JAHIDY010000096.1:0-1170 GCF_018732265.1 Pseudomonas sp. TAE6080 | reverse complement strand
GTCACGACCTCAAATCCGGTAACTGTCAGATGAAGTCTGAGTTTCTACACATTATCGGTGCGTTGCGAATGTGCGATGGCCTGCCCGCAGCCTATGGCAAGTTCGAGCATTGCTCTGAAGAAGCAGACTCTCTCGATATTGAGTTTCGCTTGCCATCGAACGAGTCTGGCCGGTTCTACGCGAACCTAGGCGAGTTTGTCGCTCGCAATGGCTCATTGGGCAAGGGGCAATTCCCGAGCAACGTATACATTGTTGAGCTCTGTTGGGCAGATAGCGATGACATCGAGCCTCCGGCGATTAAGGCGCTCAGGCGCGTCTGCCGGCTCATCGAGCTGCTTGCACTGCTAGCGATCGGTGTCGACAAAGACAGCAGCCAAGATGGTTTTAATCTGTTCTTTGCCTTGCCTCCCGATGGGGCTAAGCCTCCGAGAACTTTTCTGTTACCTACCCAGGTTGACGTCAAGGTCCTTGACTATGAGCTCAATCACCTGAGCTTGTTGGAAGAAATACTCAATCGAAAAAACGAAAATAAGGCACACCTCTCCGAACGAAAATTAATGATTCGGATGGCGGTGGCTAGCGTCATCGAGAAGTTTGAGAGCGAGCCCAATCTGTTCTTGGTGATCGTGCGGGAGTGGCGGGAGGTCCTCGCCACATACCGCGCTAATCTGCAAACCTACGTCTATAGCTTCTCGTTTGAGCGGGCCCGGCGGGAGGTGGCCCAAGCTGAAATCGACTATGGCACGAAGCTTAGCGGGGTGCTGGGCGACATCGCCGGCAAGATGCTCGCCCTGCCGATATCGCTAGCGGGTTTGGTCGTGCTGGAGAAAACAACCTCAAGATTCGAAGGTTTTATCCTTGTCCTTGGGTTGGCAGCGGTTTCTGTGGTTCTGCTTGCAATCCTTCACAACCAAATGCTGCAAACGGAGCGCCTCCTACACAGCTTCAATGTCATTTTCGATGATTTCAAGGACAAGATAAAAACATATCCCCCGAAACTTCAGGGGCTGCTCAGGATCACCATCGATCAAGTCGACAAGCAAGGCCTAACCCTCACCAGGACCTTTCGGTTGCTGAAGGGGTTGTCCCTGCTTCCAATCGTCGGTGCTTTGCTGCTAGGGAAACTCTGAAAAAGACTTTCTGATTTGGCAAAATACCGCGACCCCACCC
>NZ_JAHIDY010000095.1:0-1190 GCF_018732265.1 Pseudomonas sp. TAE6080 | reverse complement strand
GGAAACTCTGAAAAAGACTTTCTGATTTGGCAAAATACCGCGACCCCACCCACCGAGTTTCCCGATGAAGCAGATGACCTTCGCCGACGCCGAGTACGCTGGCAAGCGCAAGCAAACCCGCAAGGAGTTGTTCCTGATCGAGATGGATCGGGTGGTGCCGTGGAAGGGCTTGATTGCTTTGATCGAGCCACATTATCCGAAAGGTGAAGGTGGCCGTCCGGCCTACCCGTTGATGGCGATGCTGCGTGTGCATCTGCTGCAGAACTGGTTCGGCTACAGCGATCCAGCGATGGAGGAAGCGCTGTACGAAACCACGATCCTGCGCCAGTTTGCCGGGCTGAACCTGGAGCGCATCCCCGACGAAACCACCATTCTCAACTTCCGCCGCTTGCTGGAGAAACACGAGCTGGCGGCCGGCATCCTCGCTGTCATCAATGGCTATCTGGGCGACCGCGGCCTGTCGCTGCGCCAGGGCACCATCGTCGATGCAACGCTGATCAATGCGCCCAGTTCGACCAAGAACAAGGACGGCAAGCGCGACCCGGAAATGCACCAGACCAAGAAGGGAAACCAGTATTATTTTGGCATGAAGGCCCACATCGGCGCCGATGACGAATCGGGTCTGGTGCACAGCGTAGTGGGCACGGCGGCCAATGTGGCGGATGTCACCCAGGTGGACAAATTGCTGCATGGCGACGAAAACGTGGTCTGCGCCGATGCAGGCTACACCGGTGTCGAAAAGCGGCCCGAGCATGAAGGACGTGAAGTTATCTGGCAGGTGGCGGCACGCCGCAGCACCTACAAAAAACTCGATAAGCGCAGCGTGCTGTACAAAGCCAAGCGCAAGATTGAAAAGGCCAAGGCTCAGGTGCGCGCCAAGGTCGAGCATCCGTTCCGGGTAATCAAGCGCCAGTTCGGTTACACCAAGGTGCGCTTTCGCGGCTTGGCCAAAAACACGGCGCAACTGGTGACACTGTTCGCTCTGTCGAACCTGTGGATGGCGCGCCGACATTTACTGACGAATGCAGGAGAGGTGCGCCTGTAATGCGGGAAATGGCCACCGGAGTGGGGTCCGGGTGGCGAAAACGTAAGAAATACTCGTCGAATTGATTGTTTTTTGATCATTTGGCGAGTTTAAAAGTTGCGCTAGGTGGTATGCCGGGGAAATACATGGCTACTTCAGACCATCC
>NZ_JAHIDY010000094.1:0-1200 GCF_018732265.1 Pseudomonas sp. TAE6080 | reverse complement strand
TGTAGAAGTCTCGACTTAATCTGACACCCCTCTTGAAAAAGAGCGGGGCTACCGGGTTTGATGGTTGTGCGAGCAATCACCAACCCAAGAGGAGTAGCCCCGCATGAACGTTGTAAATCAACCGATTGTTAAGCACAAGTTGGGCTTGTTGAACCTGGCCGAGGAACTCGGCAACGTTTCACAGGCCTGCAAAATCATGGGCGTGTCGCGAGACACCTTCTATCGCTACCAGGAAGCCAAGGCGAACGGTGGAGTCGAAGCCCTGCTACAAAAAGATCGCAGAAAGCCAAACCTAAAAAACCGTGTCGATGAGGCTGTTGAACAATGCGTACTGGACTACGCCATTGAACAACCCGCCCACGGCCAAGTCCGTGTCAGCAATGAACTGCGTAAGCGTGGCACATTCGTCAGTCCCTCAGGTGTACGATCAATCTGGCTGCGGCACGCGCTGGCGAACTTCAAGCAGCGTCTGACTGCTTTGGAAAAGCACGTTGCGGCTACAGGCTCTGTTCTGACCGAAGCCCAGGTCGTTGCTCTAGAGAAGAAACGTGATGACGATATCGCCTGCGGCGAAATCGAAACGGCCCATCCGGGCTATCTTGGCTCCCAGGACACGTTCTACGTCGGCACTATGAAAGGCGTAGGCCGTATTTATCAGCAGACCTTTGTTGATACCTACAGCAAGGTCGCGTTCACCAAACTCTATACAACGAAGACGCCAATCACGGCAGCAGACCTGCTCAACGACAAAGTGCTACCGTACTTTGCAGAGCAAAACGTCCCCGTGCTGCGGATTTTGACGGATCGTGGAACGGAATATTGCGGCAAGCTGGAGCAGCATGATTACCAGCTCTACCTGGCAATGAATGACATCGAGCATACCCGGACGAAAGCCGCGTCACCGCAAACTAACGGTATCTGCGAGCGGTTTCATAAGACGATCTTGCAGGAGTTTTACCAGGTTACTTTCCGGAAAAAGATCTACCAAAGCATGGAGCAGTTGCAGGCCGATCTTGACCAGTGGGTGGCCCACTATAATGATGAACGGACTCATCAGGGAAAAATGTGCTGTGGCCGGACGCCGGCAGAGACATTTGAGGATGGAAAGAAAATCTGGCTGGTCAAAATGATCAACTGAATTTGACCTGACAGTCACGACCTCAAATCCGGTAACTGTCAGATGAAGTCTGAGTTTCTACA
>NZ_JAHIDY010000093.1:0-1247 GCF_018732265.1 Pseudomonas sp. TAE6080 | reverse complement strand
TGAACTGGTCCAGTAATTTCGGACATTCTTTTCGGTTCTCACGCTGCTAGCTTTTCTGCCGCTACTGGGGAGTTGTAACCGTTGTAGCTGTGGCGCCTTACGCTGTTGTAGCGCGCCACATATCGGTTGATATCTGCCCGAGCCTCGTACTCCGAGTTGTAACCTTCCTCGGGCACCCACTCGGACTTCAAACTGCCAAAAAAACGCTCCATCGGGGCGTTATCCCAGCATTGGCCTTTTCGACTCATGCTCTGCTTCAGCTCGTGTGCCTGCAGTTCAGCTCTGAATTTATGACTGGTGTACTGGCATCCCTGGTCAGAATGAAACAGCACCCCTTTAGGTCGCCCTCTCAATTCAACAGCCATCCGAAGTGACTCACTTGCCAGCGTCGCATCGGCGACCAGTGAATAAGACCACCCCACCACTCGGCGCGCAAACAGATCCAAAACTACCGAGAAGTAGAGCCAACGCTTGCCGAGCTGGATATAGGTGATGTCCGCACACCAGACCTTGTTGATATCAGCTACGTAAAACTCACGTTCCAGCTCATGCTCGGCCACCAAAGACTCAACGCCTGACGACTTGTACTTATGGGGCCTGCGTTGTCGGCTGGCAATCCCAGCCTCCTTCATCAAACGGCGGGCCATGTAGCGCCCCACCTGATGGCCTGCGCCTCGCAGGTCTTCAGAAAGGGTTCGCGCCCCTGCCGATCCTCTTGAAGCCTTGTGATACTTAACTAGAACAACCTTGAGCGCTTCGCGCTCCAGGTTGGTTTTCCCCTGACGCTGACGCCAGGCGTAATAGCTGCTGCGGTTGACTTCAAATACACGACAGCAATCTGAAACGCCGTACTGCTCGCCCAACTCATTGATCAGAGGGAATGATCTTTGGAGTCCAAAAGCAGGAGAGCACTGGCCTTTTTTAGAATTTCGATATCCCGGTCTTTTTGCCTGAGCAGGGCTTTCAGTTCCTGGATTTGCTTCTGTTCGGCGGTGATCGCCTTTGTACCAGCCAGTGTTGATCCGGCACGCTCTTTACGTACCTGCTCGACCCAGCGGCGCAAAGCCGTAGGGCCGATATCCAAACTGGCGCAAATCTCGGGAACAGGCTGGTCTTCATCAAGCACCATGCTTGCGGCTTTGAGCTTGAACTCGCTGGAATAGGACTTTCGCATACTCATGCACACCTCAGATTTGGGCGCCATCATAGCGCCCTATTGATGTGTCCAAATTCATTAGGCCAGTTCA
>NZ_JAHIDY010000092.1:0-1413 GCF_018732265.1 Pseudomonas sp. TAE6080 | reverse complement strand
TGGACTGCCCCCGAAAAGTTGGACAGTTTCAGCTAGCAGCCTCAGCAGCATGAGTCCTGTATTTCACAGGGCTCATGCCATTGAGCTTTAGCTTGATGCGGTCATGGTTGTAGTAGTGGATGTACTCGTCCAGACCGGCTTTCAGTTCCTCAGCGCTCTCGAAACGCTTCAGGTAGAAGAACTCGGACTTAAGCGTACCAAAAAAGCTCTCCATTGCCGCATTGTCCAGGCAGTTTCCTTTGCGTGACATACTCTGCTTCAGTCCTTGCTCTGCCAGCTTGTGGCGGTACTGCGAGTGCTGGTAATGCCAGCCTTGATCCGAGTGAAGCACCAGTTTCGGCTTGTTTTCCAGGCGCTTGAAGGCCTTGTCCAACATGTTGGTGACCAGCCCAAGGCACGGCCTGCTGGCCACTTCGTATGCCACAATTTCGGCGTTGTACAAGTCCATCACGGGAGAGAGATAGACCTTTTCCTGAGCCACTTTGAACTCGGTCACATCGGTCACCCACTTCTGATTCGGGCGCTGCGCGAGGAAGTTTCGCTCCAGCAGGTTGGGCGCGATGAGGCCGACGACGCCCTTGTACGACCGGTACTTTTTGGGCCGTACGAGTGAGCGAAGATCAAGCGCGGCCATCAAGCGTTCTACGACCTTCTTGTTAACCAAGGTGCCGGCGTTGCGGATCACCGCCGTAACACGCCGGTAACCGTAAAGCCCTTTTTCCTCGTGATAGACACGCTGAATCAGCTGTCTTAGGACAGCATGCTTGTCAGGTTTGACCTGCGCCTGGAGCTGGTAATAGAACGTGCTGCGAGGCAAGTCCGCCAACTGCAGAACGGCGCCCAAGGGAAACCTGTCCTTGAGCGTCGACACGATCAGGGCTTTTTGGGCCGACTTCGCTCCTGCTCCTTCAGTTCTTCCAGCTTTTTTAGGTAAGCGTTCTCCATACGCAGCCACTCAAGCTCAGCCAGCAACTGGCCGCGGCTTTTATCGGTGTCATCGGACGTCGTAGGTTTGATGGGGTAAGGCTTTTTCGACATGGCAGTAGGTTTTCTTCTCTTGGGAGCAGGTAAAGCCGGACTCCCACTGTAGTACTGCCGTGCCCAAATGCCTATCTGCGAGGACTGACCGAGGCCAAAATGGGCGGCGGTCTGGCGCGAGGAAAGCTGATGCTTGTGCATGTATTCAAGGACTGAGCGCTTGTAGGTCGCACTGTACCGCTGGCCTGGTTTGCGCAGGCTGAACTGACCATGCTTCTGGAACGCGCAGACCCAGCGCCGCAGCAGGCTGAAGTCCACTGCAAATCGCTGAGCTACTGTTCTGAATCCTTTACCATCCTCCAGATAGGCCTGGACGGCGGTGAGTTTGAATTGATCTGAATACTTGCTCATGTGAACACCCCAAGAAATTGGATT
>NZ_JAHIDY010000091.1:0-1435 GCF_018732265.1 Pseudomonas sp. TAE6080 | reverse complement strand
GCTACCTGCTCACCCGGAGCGAAGGCACCATCGGCGAGCTTGCACATCTGCTGGTGGCGGCGGCCGTCGCCGCCGTGGAGAGTGGCGAGGAAGCGATCAACCACCGCACGCTCAGCATGGCCGACTACATCGGCCCCAGTGAGCGGCGGCGACAGTTCGAGCGGGAACTGATGTGAAGTCCGCGCCGCGCTGGCCGCTGCATCCGGCACCCAAGGAAGGCGAAGCCCTGTCCTCATGGCTCAACCGGGTCGCCGCCTGCTACCAGATGGACGTGCACGAGCTGCTGGCCCACGATCTTGGTCACAGCCAACTTGATGACCTGGATACCGCACCATCCTTGTCGTTGCTGACGGCGCTCTGCCAGCGCAGTGGCGTCGAGCTGGAGCGGTTGCGCAGCATGAGTCTTGCAGGCTGGGTGCCGTGGCTGCTCGACAGTCTCGACGATTCGGTACCAGCAGCCTTGGAAACCTATACATTCCAATGCGCGGTGCTCCTGCCCAAGCGCACCCGCAAGGTGCGGTCCATCACTCGCTGGCGTGCCTGGCTACCGAGCCAGACGATTCGCCGGGCGTGTCCGCAGTGTCTGAACGATCCAACGAATCAAGCTGTGCTACTCGTCTGGCAGCTCCCCTTGATGCTGAGCTGCCCGCAGCATGGCTGCTGGCTGGAGTCCTACTGGGGCATGCCCGGCCGGTATCTTCAGTGGGAAATCGCCGATGCTGCGCCGCGCCCTGCCGATGACGCAATCGCCTGCATGGACCGGCGCACCTGGCAGGCGCTGACGACGGGTTTTGTGGAGCTGCCGCGTCGGCGTGTCCACGCCGGCTTGTGGTTCCGGCTGCTGCGCACCCTGCTTGATGAGCTGAACACGCCGCTCTCGCACTGCGGCAGTTGCTCGGCGAGCATCCGCCATGTCTGGGAGCGCTGCGGCCATCCGCTGCGCGCCGGGCAGAGTCTGTGGCGTCCCTACGAGATTCTGGCCCCGGCGGTGCAGTGGCAGATGCTGGAGGCGGCGGCCACCGCCATCACGCTGATCGAGTCAAAGGCGCTGATCCCGCGCGGGGAACAGGCCGCGCTGTTTCAGACGGAGCCGCACACTGGTTTCACCAACGGCCTGCCGGCGAAGGTGCCGAAGCCGGAACCCATCAACCACTGGCAACGAGCAGCCCAGGCCATCGATGAGGCCATCATTGAAGCGCGACACAACCCGGAGACGGCCCGCTTGCTGTTCACACTGGCGTCCTACGGGCGACGCGACCCCGAATCCCTGGAACGTTTGCGCGCCACGTTCACCAAGGAGGGCATCCCGCCGGAGTTTTTGTCACATTACGAGCCTGAATGGCCGTTTGCAGGTCTTAGACTAAATGACGGGTTAAGTGACAGTTTTTGACGGCGAGAACTTTCTGGCTCACACTGTCACATAATCGAACGTATA
>NZ_JAHIDY010000090.1:0-1518 GCF_018732265.1 Pseudomonas sp. TAE6080 | reverse complement strand
CGGTCTGGGTGCTCTTGTCGATGAACACGTCATCGCCCGGGGCATCAACCGTCACAGTGCCGACGGTTTCACCGGCCTTGATGGTGATGGTTTGTTTGTTATCCAGAGTCAGGGTGACGTCGGTGCCAGCCTTGTTGCTCAGGGTGGCGGTGTAGGTGATCTTGCCGCCTTCACTCACTTCAGACGGAGCTGTCAACGTCACGGTGGTGGTGTTATCGGTATCGGTACCTGGGGTATCAGTGACAATCGTGGTGACTTTGTCAGTACCTGGAACCAGATTTTCAAAGTGCTCGCCGCCAGTCACTTCCTTGATGCCGGTCGTAACGGTTTGGTCGCCTTTGTACACATCATCCGGTGCCACAGCCGAAATAGTACCGCTCGACTGATTCACGCCGATGGTGATGGTCTGGTTGTTATCCAGGGTCACCGTCAGCGGGCCAGTGGTGTTGGTCACCGGCTTGCCATCCTTGTCGACCAGAGTCGCGGTGTAGACGATCTCGCCGCCTTCACCCACGGTTTTGGTGGCCGTCAGGACCACATCGACTTTGTCGATGGTGTCGTTGATCTGCGTCGTTGCGCCGTTACCGGCCACTTCCAATTTCTCGAAGTTGCCGCCATCGGTCCCGGTGATCTGGACGGTCTGGGTGCTCTTGTCGATGAACACGTCATCGCCTGGAGCGTCCACCGTCACGGTGCCGACAGTTTCACCGGCCTTGATGGTGATGGTTTGTTTGTTATCCAGAGTCAGGGTGACGTCGGTGCCAGCCTTGTTGCTCAGGGTGGCGGTGTAGGTGATCTTGCCGCCTTCACTCACTTCAGACGGAGCCGTCAACGTCACGGTGGTGGTGTTATCGGTATCGGTACCTGGGGTATCAGTGACAATCGTGGTGACTTTGTCAGTACCTGGAACCAGATTTTCGAAATGCTCGCCGCCAGTCACTTCCTTGATGCCGGTCGTAACGGTTTGGTCGCCTTTGTACACATCATCCGGTGCCACAGCCGAAACAGTACCGCTCGACTGATTCACGCCGATGGTGATGGTCTGGTTGTTATCCAGGGTCACCGTCAGCGGGCCAGTGGTGTTGGTCACCGGCTTGCCATCCTTGTCGACCAGAGTCGCGGTGTAGACGATCTCGCCGCCTTCACCCACGGTTTTGGTGGCCGTCAGGACTACATCGACTTTGTCGATAGTGTCGTTGATCTGCGTCGTTGCGCCGTTACCGGCCACTTCCAATTTCTCGAAGTTGCCGCCATCGGTCCCGGTGATCTGGACCGTCTGGGTGCTCTTGTCGATGAACACGTCATCGCCCGGAGCATCAACCGTCACGGTACCGACGGTTTCACCGGCCTTGATGGTGATGGTTTGTTTGTTATCCAGAGTCAGGGTGACGTCGGTGCCAGCCTTGTTGCTCAGGGTGGCGGTGTAGGTGATCTTGCCGCCTTCACTCACTTCAGACGGAGCCGTCAACGTCACGGTGGTGGTGTTATCGGTATCGGTACCTGGGGTATCAGTGACAA
>NZ_JAHIDY010000008.1:0-168666 GCF_018732265.1 Pseudomonas sp. TAE6080 | reverse complement strand
TCATGTGAACACCCCAAGAAATTGGATTGGTGTCCAACTTCTTGGGGGCAGTCCAGGGGGATTTTTGGTGTGGTCGAAAATTTTGTTTGGCTTGATAACCAAGCAAGCGCTTGGTAAGTTCGCTCCACCTCTCCGTGGAGCTTGCCGATGTCTGCCTATCAGGAATACTTCGATCCCAGCCACCAATTGGTCCGCGACAGCGTGCGCCGTTTTGTCGAGCGCGAGATGTTGCCAGGCATCGAGCAATGGGAGGAGGCCGAGCACTTCCCTCGTGAGTTGTACCTCAAGGCCGGCGCGGCGGGGATTCTCGGGATCGGCTACCCCGAAGTGCTGGGCGGTAGCCACGAAGGCGATCTGTTCGCCAAGGTCGCCGCCAGCGAAGAGTTGATGCGCTGTGGCTCCGGCGGCGTGGTGGCCGGGCTGGGCTCGCTGGATATCGGCCTGCCGCCCATCGTCAAATGGGCGCGTCCCGAAGTGCGCGAGCGCGTGGCGCCACAAGTCTTGTCCGGCGAGAAGATCATGGCCCTGGCCGTCACCGAGCCCGGTGGCGGTTCCGATGTCGCCAACCTGCAAACCCGTGCCGTGCGTGATGGCGATTGTTATCGGGTCAGTGGCAGCAAAACCTTTATCACCAGTGGCGTGCGTGCCGACTATTACACCGTCGCCGTGCGTACTGGTGGGCCGGGGTTTGCCGGCATCAGTCTGCTGTTGATCGAGAAGGACACGCCTGGCTTCACCGTTGGTCAGCCGCTGAAGAAGATGGGCTGGTGGGCGTCGGACACGGCTGAGTTGTTCTTCGATGATTGCCAGGTGCCGGTAGGCAATCTGATTGGCGCCGAAAACATGGGTTTTGCCTGCATCATGGGCAACTTCCAGAGCGAGCGCCTGGCGTTGGCATTGATGGCCAATATGACCGCGCAGATGGCCTTGGAGGAGAGCTTGAAGTGGGCCGCCCAGCGCGAGGCCTTTGGCAAGCCGATCGGCAAGCTCCAGGTGCTCAAGCATCGCCTGGCGGAGATGGCCACGGCGGTCGAGGTTTCCCGGGAGTTCACTTATCGCCAGGCGGCGAAGATGGCGGCTGGCAAGAGTGTGATCAAGGAGATTTCCATGGCCAAGAATCTTGCCACGGACACCGCCGACCGCGTGACGTATGACGCGGTGCAGATTCTTGGAGGGCTGGGTTATATGCGCGGCAGTCTGGTGGAGCGGCTGTACCGGGACAATCGGATCTTGTCGATTGGTGGCGGCACTCGGGAGGTGATGAACGAGATCATCAGTAAGCAGATGGGGTTGTGATTGATGGTGTTCTAAGGGGCCTTATCGCGAGCAAGTCGAAGAGGCCCGCCAAGACACCGCAAATCAGCGCTCAGTCAACCCAAACTGCGTCAAACAAAACGTCGGAACCCCCATATCCTCCAACCGCTGCGAGCCACCCAGTTCCGGCAGGTCAATAATCGCCGCCGCCTCAAAAATCCGCGCACCCATGCGCCGTGCCAGGTTGGCCGCAGCAATCAAGGTGCCACCTGTGGCAATCAGATCATCGAACATCAACACCGAATCCCCTTCACACAGGCTGTCGGCGTGCACCTCAAGAAAGGCTTCGCCGTATTCGGTCTGGTAGCCCTCGGACAGCACGTCAGCCGGCAGCTTGCCTTGCTTGCGGAACAGGATCAGCGGCTTGTTCAGTTGGTAGGCGATGATCGAGCCGATCAGAAAACCACGGGCATCCATCGCGCCGATGTGCGTGAACTCGGCTTCGACGTAGCGATGGATAAAGGTGTCGGCCACCAGGCGCATGGCCTTGGGCGATTGGAACAGCGGCGTGATATCACGAAAGATCACCCCAGGCTTGGGGAAGTCGATGACGGGGCGAATCAGGGATTTGATGTCGAATGAGTCGAAGGCCATCATCGGGAGTCCTGGGGGCAAAGACTCGCCAGTATACCTGCGGCCCGGCCGGTTGGCTTGGCCGCAAGTGTCGCATCCCTTGTACGGCGATCAGCCGTCGAGGGAGCCGCCGGCCAGTGCACACAGCTGGATCGGGTCGAGGATGTGGACTTCCTTGCCCTCGGCGGCGATCAGTTCGTTTTGCTGGAAGCGGGTGAACACCCGGGACACGGTTTCCACCGCCAGGCCCAGGTAATTGCCGATTTCGTTGCGCGACATGCTCAGGCGGAACTGGTTGGCCGAAAAGCCACGGGCGCGGAAACGCGCGGACAAGTTGACCAGGAATGTGGCAATCCGTTCGTCGGCGGTTTTCTTCGACAACAGCAGCATCATTTGCTGGTCGTCGCGGATTTCCCGGCTCATCACGCGCATCAATTGGCGGCGCAACTGCGGCAATTGCAGGGCCAGCTCATCCAGGCGCTCGAATGGAATCTCGCACACCGACGTGGTTTCCAGGGCCTGGGCCGACACCGGGTGAATCTCGGTGTCCATGCCCGACAGGCCAACCAGCTCGCTGGGCAGGTGGAAGCCGGTGATCTGCTCTTCGCCGCTATCGCTCAGGCTGAAGGTCTTCAAGGCGCCCGAGCGTACTGCATAGACGGAATCGAACTTGTCGCCCTGGCGAAACAGAAATTCGCCTTTCTTCAGGGGGCGACCACGTTTAACGATTTCGTCCAGCGCATCCATGTCTTCCAGATTCAGCGAAAGTGGCAAGCAGAGGGGCGCCAGGCTGCAATCCTTGCAGTGAGCCTGGCTATGAGCGCGCAGTTTAACTGGCTCGGACATTTCTTAAATCCTTGTGGGAAAACACACATAAGCCGTAAGGGTACCGCACTGAGGGACTATCAGGCCAGCCTGTACAAAAAACCGTCAGGGGTATAAAGAATTCTGCACAGCGGCCGATGGACTGCTATCGACCAAGAGCTTGGAGGCTCAAGATATGCTTTCCATCGACGGCAATCTCCCGTCCCGCACTACGGTGCCGACTCTGCTTGAGCCGAAAAAAAACAGCACCGTCAGCGAGGCGGGCGAGACCGCAGCGCTGGGTGAAACCAAGCCTGCCGAAGGCGTGAGCGTGACCTTTTCCGGCGCTTCGCTGAAGGCAGCCAACGCCGAGAAAGCAGCCAACAACGATATCGAAGAAAGTGGCCTGGACGAGAACGTGCAGAAGCTGCTGAAAATGATTCGTCAGTTGAAGCAGCAAATCGCGGAAAAGATGGCTGAGATGACGGCGATCATGGCCGACAAGCGCCTGAGCCCCGACCAGGCCCAGGCGAAACTGGGCGGCGTGCAATCGGCATTGGGCGGCCTGCAAGCTGCGTTGACCGCTGCCTATGCGTCCTTGAACGAAGCGATGAAGAACTTGAGTGCCGAGGACGCGGTGAAGGCGGCCTCGTTGATCGCCAAGTAACCCGTTTCAGATCACCCGTGAGAATCGTTGCCTGTTCTGCTGTTGCAGATAGGCATCGAACACCATGCACACCGAGCGCACCAACAGGCGCCCGGCGGGCAGTACACGAATCCCCTCGGCGTCGAGTGCGATCAGGCCATCGTTGGCCATCACTTGCAGTTGCGGCCAGACTTCGGCGAAGTAACCGCGAAAATCCACGGTGAATGCCTGCTCGATGTGCTCGAAGTCCAGGCGCAAGTTGCAGATCAATTGCTGGATCACTTCCCGACGCAGGCGGTCATCGGCTGTGCAGAGCAGGCCGCGACTGGTGGCCAGTTGTGCGCCGGCCAAGGCGTTCTGGTAGTGATTCAGGTCGCTGCTGTTCTGGCAGTACAAATCCCCAATCTGACTGATGGCCGAGACTCCCAGCCCGATCAAATCGCAATGGCCGTGGGTGGTGTAGCCCTGGAAATTGCGCTGCAGGGTCGATTCTTCCTGGGCGATGGCCAGTTCATCGTCGGGCAGGGCGAAATGGTCCATGCCGATATAGTTGTAGCCGGCTGCGGTCAGTTGCTCGATGGTGTTGTGCAGCATCTGCAACTTGTCGGCAGGGGCCGGCAGGTCGTCGCTGTTGATCCGCCGTTGGGGTAGGAAGCGTTCCGGCAGATGGGCGTAGTTGAACACTGACAGGCGATCAGGCTGCAGGTTGATGACCTCGGCCACGGTGTGGGCGAAATGCTCTGGTGTCTGCTTGGGCAGGCCGTAGATCAAGTCGATATTGATCGAACGAAACTGCAGGGTGCGCGCCGCATCAATCACCGCGCGGGTCTCTTCCAGGCTTTGCAGGCGATTGACGGCGCGCTGCACTTCGGGATCGAGGTCCTGCACGCCGATACTTACGCGATTGAAGCCCAGTTCGCGCAGCAGGCCCATGGTGGCCCAGTCGGCCTCCCGGGGGTCGATCTCGATGCCGTAGTCGCCGGAATCGTCATCCTGCAAGTTGAAGTGGCGACGCAGTTGGGCCATCAGTTGGCGCAGTTCGTCGTGGCTGAGAAAGGTCGGTGTGCCGCCACCCAGGTGCAGTTGCTGAACTTGCTGGTTGGGGTCCAGGTGGCAGGCCACCAGTTGGATTTCCTGTTCCAGGCGTTGCAGGTAGGCCTGGGCGCGGCCGCGGTCCTTGGTGATGACTTTGTTGCAGGCGCAGTAGTAGCAAATATTCGCGCAGAACGGTACGTGCACATACAGCGACAGCGGGCGCACGGCCTTGCGGCTGTCGCGCAGGGCGTGCAGCAGGTCGAAGGTGCCGACCTGGCTATTGAACTGCGCGGCGGTGGGGTAGGAGGTATAGCGCGGCCCCGCCAGGTCGTAGCGATGAATCAGATCAGTGTCCCAACGAATGGCGTCGAGCATGCGGGCGTTCCCCGGAATGGCTAGTGGGCCGAGTCTAGGGGCATGGCTGGGCGGTCATCTTGATTTGTATCAACGGGGAGCGGCGCTATGCCACATGGCCTTTTAGTGGCCCATCAGCCAGTGCTGGTGTGGGCCAGGCAGTGTCCAGATGCCGAACAGGATGACCAGCAGGCCGCCGGCCATGCGCACACTGCGCTTGCGCAAGAGCGCGGTGATGCGTTCGGCAGCGAGCCCGGTGGCCAGCAATACCGGCCAGGTGCCGAGGCCGAAAGCCAGCATCAACAGCCCGCTATCCAGTGCGTTGCCCTGGCTGGCCGCCCAGAGCAGCGTGCTGTAGACCAACCCGCACGGCAACCAGCCCCAGAGCGCGCCCAGCAGCAAGGCGCGGGGCAGGCTCGACACTGGCAGCAACCGGCTGGCAACCGGCTGGATATGGCGCCACAGGCCGCGCCCGAGGCTTTCGATGCGGGTCAGGCCGCTCCACCAGCCGGCCAGGTACAGGCCCATGCTGATCAACAGCAGGCCGGCGAGGATGCGCATGAACATCGCCGCCGGGCTGTTGGCCACGGCCCAGCCGGCCAGACCAATCAGCACGCCGGCGGTGGCGTAGCTGAGGATACGCCCCAGGTTGTAGGCCAGCAGCAGGCGAAAGCGCCGGCTGCGCTGCTCCACAGGGATCGCCAGGGTCAGCGCGCCCATCAGGCCGCCGCACATGCCCAGGCAATGACCGCCGCCCAACAGGCCGAGGATCAGTGCGGAAACCAGCAGCGGCGCTAGCTCAAGCATGGGGTGGCGCCGGTTCGTCAGGCTTGCTCGGTGGCTGCGGATGGCTGCTGGCTTCGTCGACGGCGGCCAGGTGCTTGGGGTCCTGGTCATCGAACAGCACGCTGTGGGCCGGCCCGTCGAGGTCGTCATACTGGCCGCTGTCCACCGCCCAGAAGAAGATGTAGATGGCGATGGCGACGATCAGCAGTGCCGCTGGAATCATTACGTAAAGAGCTGGCATCGCTACTCCATGCCCGTGCGGCTCAAGCCGGCAGCGGACGGGGCTGAGGGGTGGCGCTCGCGGCGCTGGCGCGCGGCAGGCGAGTCAGGCGCAGGGCGTTGAGCACCACAGTCAACGAACTGAGGGACATGCCGATCGCCGCCCAGATCGGCGTGATCCAGCCAAGGGCGGCGAACGGCAACATCAGGCCATTGTATAGCCCGGCCCACAGCAGGTTTTCAATGATTACGCGGCGCGTGCGCCGTGCCAGGCTGAAGGCTTGGACCAGGGCATCGAGGCGGTTGGACAGCAGCACCGCATCGGCGCTGGTTTTCGCCAGGTCAGTGGCCGAGCCCATGGCCACGCTGATATCGGCGGCGGCCAGTACCGGCACATCGTTGACCCCGTCGCCGAGCATCAACACCTTGCGGCCTTCCTTGTGCAACTGTTGCAGCACTTGCAGCTTGTCATCCGGGCGCAGGCCGCCACGGGCTTCGTCGATGCCCAGCTCGGCGGCGACGCTGGCGACCATCGGTGAGCTATCCCCCGACAGCAGCAAGGTACGCCAGCCCCGCGCCTTGCACGCGGCCAGCAGCGCCGGTGCATCACTGCGCAGGCGATCATCGAGGACAAACCAGGCCAGGGCGCCGCCGGTGTCGCCCAGTAGCAGCCATTGGCCGGCGTCTTGCGGCGAGTCGGGAATTGCACAGCCGCTCAGTTCGCAGACAAAGGCCGGCTGGCCGATACGCAGCAGGCGTTCGCCGACCCGGCCTTCCAAGCCCAGGCCAGGCGTGCTCAGGACCTCATCGGCGGCCATCGGCGCACGGCCGAAGGCCCGGGCAATCGGGTGCTCGGAGCGGTTTTCGAGGGCGGCGGCCAAGGCCAGGGCGAGGTCGCTGCTCATGCTGCCCAGCGGCCGAATGGCGCGCAGGGCCAGGCGGCCTTCGGTCAGGGTGCCGGTCTTGTCGAAAATCACCGTGTCGATCTGGTTCAAACCTTCCAGCACATGGCCGCGGGTCAGCAACAGGCCGAGTTTGTGCAGGGTGCCAGTGGCGGCAGTCAGCGCGGTGGGGGTCGCCAGGGACAGGGCACACGGGCAAGTCGCCACCAGCATCGCCAGGACAATCCAGAATGCCCGTGACGAATCCAGTTCCCACCACAGCAGGCCGATCACGGCGGCAGCGATCAATGAGCACAGGAGGAACCATTGCGCAGCGCGGTCGGCGATTTCGGCCAGGCGTGGCTTTTCTGCCTGGGCCCGCTCCAGCAGGCGCACGATGGCCGACAGGCGGGTGTCGTGGCCCAGGGCGCGCACCTCCACGGTCAACGCGCCTTCGACGTTGAGGGTGCCGGCAGTGACGCTATCGCCGGCCTGTCGCGGTTGTGGCAGATATTCGCCGGTAAGCAGCGACTCATCGATGCTCGACTGGCCGTCCAGGATCACGCCATCTGCCGGCAGGATCGCGCCTGGATGCACCAGCACCCGGTCGCCCAGGGCCAGTTCGGTGAGCAGGATGCGTTCGCTATGGCCATCGCTTTTCAGGCGCAGGCACGAGGCCGGCAGCAGGTTGACCAACTGGGCGGTGGCCGCAGCGGTGCGCTCGCGGGCCCGGCGCTCCAGGTAGCGTCCGGCCAGCAGGAACAGGGCGAACATGCCCACGGCATCGAAATACAGCTCGCCGACCCCGGTGATGGCGGTCCAGATCCCCGCCAGGTAAGCGCCGCCGATGGCCAGCGAAACCGAGACATCCATGGTCAGGTGGCGGGTGCGCAGGTCACGCATGGCGCCCTTGAAAAACGGTGCGCAGCTGTAGAACACGATTGGTGTCGTCAGAAACAGCGCGACCCAGCGCAGGATCACGTGCAGCTCGGGGCTGAGATCGATATTGAATTCCGGCCAGGTGGCCATCGTCGCCATCATCGCCTGGAACCACAACAGGCCGGCAACGCCGAGTTGGCGCAGGGCCAGGCGGTTTTCGCTGGCCAACTGTTCAGCGGCTCGGTCGGCCTGATAAGGGTGGGCGGCGTAACCGATCTGGCGCAGCTCGCTGAGCATTTGGCTCAACGGCAATTGCGCGTCGGCCCAGCGTACATGCAGGCGATGGTTGGACAGGTTCAGCCGCGCCTCGGCCACGGCCGGCAGGCTACGCAGATGTTTCTCGATCAGCCAGCCACAGGCGGCGCAGCTGATGCCTTCCATCAACAGGGTGGCTTCGGCCAGGTCGCCGTCGTGGCGCACGAAAGGTTTTTGCACATCGGCGCGGTCGTATAGCGCCAGTTCGTCGACCAACTGCACGGGCAAGGCTTCCGGGTTGGCCGAGGCCTCGCTGCGGTGTTGGTAATAAGTCTCCAGGCCGCCTGCGACAATCGCCTCGGCCACCGCCTGGCAACCCGGGCAGCAGAGCTCGCGGGGCTCGCCGAGGATCACCGCGGTGAAGCGGCTGCCGGGCGGGACGGGGAGGGCGCAGTGGTAGCAGGGGATTGGGGTGGTCATGGCTTTGGATCTGTGTGGGCGGGGAGGGCCTCATCGCGGGCAAGTCGCACCGCCGCTCCCACAGGAGAATGTAGTCCAAATGTGGGAGCCGGCTTGCCGGCGATGCGCGAAGCGCAGGCTTTCAGTTCTTCAGGTCTTCAGCACCCTGCAATGGCTCGTCACCCAACTTCAGGTCGGTGCCGTGGCTGACTTCTTCCTCTTCAAACATGCGCCAGGTCCTGTCGCCTTCCACCCCCAGCAGCTCGACGAAGCGCCGGCCTTCGACCTTGTCGGTGATCTGGCCGATATACCGACCCGGCTCGCTCTCGCTACGGGTGAGCATGACCTTGCGGTCTTTCTCCGGCTGGGTCGGCGAAATCAGGTTCAGTTCCAGTGTGGTCGGCCCGCTGTTGCCGGTGAGGTGCAACTCGACTTCGCCGGTCAACTCATCCAGGTGCATCGTGGCGCGCATTTGCAGGGTCTGGGCCAGCAGTTCGCGGTCCAGGGAGCGGTTGATGCCCTTGCCCGCCTCGTAGTAGTTGTCGTTGACCAGGTTGTCCGGGTTGTTCACCGCGATGGTCACCATGGACAAGGTCAGCGTCACCGAGCAGGCCAGGATGGCAATGATGATCCAGGGCCAGAGGTGCTTGTACCAGGGGCTTGCGGCAGTTGCTACGGGCATTGTTCTGCTCTCTTTTAACGAATTTGTGGGCCGATGAACCGGCTCTTGGCTTCAACGTGGACGCTGTCATCATCAGCATCCTTGAGGATGAATTTCACCTCGTTGGTGGTCGACGGCATTTGTTCCGGCGCGCTCGACAGTTCCACCGGCATGGTGAAGATTTCCCCGGCGGCGACCTTGATCTCGCGCTTGCCTTGCAGCTTGAGGTCCGGCAGACCCGTGGCGTCCAGCACGTAGGTGTGGTCGTGCTGGTCCTTGTTCATGATCTTCAGGCTGTAGACGTTCTCGATCCGCCCTTCGGCGTTTTCGCGGTACAGCACGCGGTCCTTGCTGACGTCGAAACCCACCAGCGAGCGCATGAAGAACGCCGCGGCCAGCAGGCTGATCATCGCCAGCAGCACCAGCGCGTAGCCGATCAGGCGCGGGCGCAGCTTGTGGGTCTTTTGCCCCGACAGGTTATGTTCGGTGGTGTAGCTGATCAACCCGCGAGGGTAATCCATCTTGTCCATGATGGTGTCGCAGGCGTCGATGCAGGCGGCGCAGCCAATACACTCGATTTGCAGGCCGTCGCGAATGTCGATACCGGTGGGGCAGACCTGCACGCACATCGTGCAGTCGATGCAATCCCCCAGGCCCTGGGCCTTGTAGTCGACACCTTTCTTGCGTGGGCCACGCACTTCGCCACGGCGCGGGTCGTAGGACACGATCAGGGTGTCCTTGTCGAACATCACGCTCTGGAAGCGCGCATACGGACACATGTAGATGCACACCTGCTCACGCAGCCAGCCGGCGTTGCCATAGGTGGCGAGGGTGAAGAAGCCGACCCAGAAGTACGACCAGCCATCGGCCTGGCCGGTGAAGAACTCGAACACCAGTTCGCGGATCGGCGAGAAGTAGCCGACAAAGGTCATGCCGGTAACAAAGCCGATCAGCAGCCACAGCGTGTGCTTGCTGAATTTACGCAGGAACTTGTTGGCGCTCATCGGCGCCTTGTCCAGCTTGATCCGCTGGTTGCGGTCGCCTTCGGTGACCTTCTCGCACCACATGTAGATCCAGGTCCACACACTTTGCGGGCAGGTGTAGCCACACCAGATACGCCCGGCGTACACCGTGATAAAGAACAGGCCGAAGGCCGAGATGATCAGGATGCCTGACAGCAGGATGAAGTCCTGGGGCCAGAATGTCGCACCGAAGATAAAGAATTTGCGCTCTGGCAGGTTCCACCAGACTGCCTGGTGCCCGCCCCAGTTCAGCCACACCGTACCGAAGTACAACAGGAACAGGCCGGCACCGCCGAGCATCCGCAGATTGCGGAACAGCCCGGTAAAGGCACGGGTGTAGATTTTCTCTCGCGAGGCGTAGAGATCAACGGTGTTGCTGGTTTTTTTGGCAGGCGGGGTAACGTCATGTACCGGAATCTGGTTGCTCATCATTGCATCCCACGGCAGTGGAGATTTGCCTCGGCCAGTACGTGCCAGCCGGGGTCAAAATAGGGGTCTTGCAGTGGCGTAATGATACGCCTGTAGTACCGACGAACGGGTGCGACCTTTGGTCGCGTTGGGGGAAATCAATTGATGGTGTACGTGACTTGAATCAATTGACAGGTTGAGTATGGACGGTTTTTCAGGGCCCGAAGGTCATTCGTCCCATGGGTTGATCAGTGTCACACCGCTGCTTTGGAAGTCGGCGACATTGCGGGTGACCACGGTCAGGCCGTGAACCAGAGCGGTTGCGGCGATCAGCGCATCACCTTCGTTGGCACGATCCGGTACATGCAGGCTGGCGCAGCGTAATGCCACGGCAGCGTCGATTGGCAGGATTCTGGCATCGAAGGCCGGCATGACATGGCGTTTGAGCCAGGTGCGCAAGACCTTGCCCTGTGCGGGGTCACGGCGCTCCATTCGCAGCACCCCAGTCTCCAACTCCTTCAAGGTGATCGCCGAAATGTACATGCGCGGCGCAGCGATGGTTTTGGCCCACGCCACCACATTTTTGTCGGCCTGGGGTTTGCGTAACTCGGAAATGACATTGGTATCGAGCAGATACATCAAGAGAGGTCCACGGGTCGATGGATAATCACGGCACGCTCGGTTTCAAGCTCGATGTCCGCCGTTTCGGGCATCACCAACAGGTCAACGATATCGGCGTTGATGCCTGTCAATTTTTGGTAGTCCTCAATACTTAGCAGGACATGGGCAGGCTTGCCTCGGTCGGTGATAAAAACCGGTCCTTGGCGCGCGGCTTTTTTGGCACCGCTTGTGTCTTGGTTGAATTCGCGACTGGAGATGGTCGTAATTGTCATGGGGCGCCTCCCAGTAGGGTGGGTGAATGTAGTTACGTTACTACGTCGCAGTGAGGCGCTACAAGCTTCAAGCTACAAGCGGTCGATGTGTTTCACCGGCAATAAAAAAGCCCCTGTCACCGCTAGGGTGACAGGGGCTTTTTCTTGCGGCTTGCCGCTTACTTCTGCTCTTGCTGCTCTTTGTGTGACAGGCTGTAAACATACGCCGCCAGCAAATGCACCTTGTCGTTACCCTGCAACTGCTCTTGTGCAGGCATCTGGCCCTGGCGGCCGTAACGGATGGTCTGCTGCAGTTGGGCGAAGCTCGAACCGTAGATGAACGCACCCGGGTGGGTCAGGTCAGGCGCGCCCATCGCTGGGGTGCCTTTGCCGGTCGGGCCGTGGCACGCCACGCAGTTGGCGGCGAACAGTTTCTCGCCGTTGGCCACGTCGGCCTTGGCGCCTTCCGGCAGCTTGCGGCCATCGAGGTTGGTCAGCACGAAACCGGCGACGTCGGCTACGCCTTGTTCACCGATCACTTCAGCCCAGCCCGGCATCACCGCGTGACGGCCTGCCATGATGGTGGCCTTGATGGTTTCCGGTTCGCCGCCCCAGCGCCAGTCGGCGTCGGTCAGGTTGGGGAAGCCATAGGCGCCCTTGGCGTCGGAACCATGGCACACCGAGCAGTTGGAGGCGAACAGGCGGCCACCCATCTTCAGGGCTTGCGGATCCTTGGCCACTTCTTCAATGGGCATGGCGGCAAACTTGGCGAAGATCGGCCCGAACTTGGCGTCCGAGCGGGCCATTTCCTTTTCCCACTCGTGCACGCCGGTCCAGCCGCTCTGGCCATTGGCGAACGGGGTTTGCTTCTCGTTGTCGAGGTAGGCATAACCCGGCAGCAGGCCTTTCCAGTTGCCAAGGCCCGGGTACAGCACCAGGTAGCCCAGGGCGAAGATGATGGTGCCGACGAACAGCATGAACCACCACTTTGGCAGCGGGTTGTCGTATTCCTCGATGCCATCGAACGAGTGGCCAACCGTCTCGTCCGTTTGTTCGGCGCGCTGGCCCTTGCGGGTCGACAGCAGCAGCCAGGTCAGGGCAAAAATGGTACCCAGACTGAGGACTGTGACGTACAGACTCCAGAACGTAGTCATTCTTTGTTACTCCTAGAAGCTTGCTCGACGTGCTTGATGGCTTCGGGATCATCCGCAAAAGGCAGCAAGGTCGCGTCTTCAAACTCTGACTTGCGCTTGGGGCTGAACACCCACAACGCCAGGCCGATAAAGGCCACCATCACGACAACGGTGCCCAGGCCTCGAATCATCCCGATATCCATTCAGATCACCGTTTGCTTTTGATGATGGTGCCCAGGCCTTGCAGGTAGGCCACCAGCGCGTCCATTTCGGTCTTGCCCTTTACAGCTGCCTGGGCACCGGCGATGTCTTCGTCGGTGTAAGGCACGCCTAAGGTGCGCAAGACTTCCATTTTCTTGGCAGTGTCTTTGCCGTCGAGCTTGTTTTCCACGAGGAACGGGTACGCCGGCATTTTCGACTCGGGCACCACGTTGCGCGGGTTGTACAAGTGCGCACGCTGCCAGTCATCGGAGTAACGACCGCCGACACGGGCCAGGTCCGGACCGGTACGTTTGGAACCCCACAGGAATGGGTGGTCCCACACGCTTTCACCGGCGACCGAGTAGTGGCCGTAGCGTTCGGTTTCGGCACGGAACGGACGGATCATCTGCGAGTGGCAGCCGACACAGCCGTTGGCGATGTAGACGTCGCGGCCTTCCAGTTCAAGGGCGGTGCGCGGCTTCATGCCTTCGACCGGCTTGTTGGTCACGTCCTGGAAAAACAGCGGAACGATCTGGGTCAGGCCGCCGATACTCACGGCGATGACCATGAAGAAGGCCAGCAGGCCGATATTCTTCTCGACTACTTCATGCTTCATCAGTGAGCTCCCACGACGGCGATCTTGGCGGCGGCTTCAGCGGCTACAGGGTCCGCGGCACGCACGGTGCGCCAGACGTTGTAGGCCATGAACAGCATGCCGCTGGCAAAGAACGCACCACCGATGGCACGTACGATGAAACCAGGATGGCTGGCTTGCAGCGCTTCGACGAAGGAGTAGGTGAGAGTGCCGTCATCGTTGATTGCACGCCACATCAGGCCCTGGGTGATGCCGTTGACCCACATCGAGGCGATGTAGAGCACGGTACCGATAGTGGCCAGCCAGAAGTGCGTATTGATCAGGCTGGTGCTGTGCATCTGCGCACGGCCGTAGAGCTTGGGAATCATGTGGTACAGCGCGCCGATGGAGATCATCGCGACCCAGCCCAGAGCGCCGGCGTGTACGTGGCCGATGGTCCAGTCGGTGTAGTGGGACAGCGAGTTGACGGTCTTGATCGCCATCATCGGCCCTTCAAAGGTCGACATGCCGTAGAACGCCAGCGATACCACCAAAAAGCGCAGGATCGGGTCGGTGCGCAGCTTATGCCAGGCGCCCGAGAGGGTCATCATGCCGTTGATCATGCCGCCCCAGCTTGGAGCCAGCAGGATGATCGACATGGCCATGCCCAGGGACTGTGCCCAGTCCGGCAGTGCGGTGTAGTGCAAGTGGTGAGGACCGGCCCAGATATACAGGGTGATCAGCGCCCAGAAGTGCACGATGGACAGGCGATAGGAGTAGATCGGACGCTCGGCCTGTTTCGGCACGAAGTAGTACATCATCCCCAGGAAGCCGGTGGTCAGGAAGAACCCTACGGCGTTGTGGCCGTACCACCACTGGATCATCGCATCGGTCGCACCGGCGTAGGCCGAGTAGGACTTGAAGAAACTCACCGGCAGGGACGCGTGGTTGACGATATGCAGCATCGCCGTCACCACGATGAAGGCACCGTAGAACCAGTTGCCGACGTAGATGTGCTTGGTCTTGCGCTTGACGATGGTGCCAAAGAACACGATGCCGTAGGTCACCCAGACGATCGCCAGAAGGATGGCAAGGGGCCATTCCAATTCCGCGTATTCCTTGGTGGTGGTGAAGCCCATTGGCAGGGTGATGATGGCGCCGACGATTACCGCTTGCCAGCCCCAGAAGGTGAAGGCGGCGAGGCCGTCGGAAATCAGTCGCGTCTGGCAGGTTCGCTGCACGACATAGTAGGAAGTGGCAAACAGTGCACATCCGCCGAAGGCGAAGATCACAAGGTTGGTGTGCAGTGGGCGTAGGCGTCCAAACGTCGTCCATGGCAGGTCGAAGTTCAACTCCGGCCAGACCAGTTGCGAGGCGATGAAGACACCGAGCCCCATGCCAAGGATCCCCCAGACCACCGTCATGATGGCGAACTGGCGGACTACCTTATAGTTATAAGCAGTCGGACTGATTGCTGTGCTCATTCTAAGGTTCCACGGTTTAGGTGTTTTATTAGGATAAAAATCGGCCGCAAGTATGGACAATGCGAAGTGCCATTGCAACGTAACGCTGACCTGCGTCAATGCGTTTCAAGCCAGATTCTGCGCCCTTTCCCTGTTTGGCGTAAGGACAAAATCAAAAATGAAAAGCTGACGGGTTGGACAGGAATTTTGAAGGGGCGCAGGTACTTGCAACGCGGTGTGTAGGGACACGCTGCCAAGGTGACGAATGGTCGGTGGCGCGATAGCCGGTAACTGTCAGCCCTTGCGCCTGTCACCCTGCTGGAATGTCTGACTCATCGAGTGCAAGTCGAGCTGCGACCGATCAACGCCGGCCCACTGTCGAAACAAGCGTAGACCCGAATGGCGAGAGGGGAAAGGTGTGCTTTAGAAGGGTGTGACAATAGGGCGCAGGGCGCAGCGGTTAGTAGCAAGCTGCAAGCGGCAAGTTTGGAGCGGGGAGGGGGAGGGCTGCAAGAGCCGAGTTGAGAACTCTTCTCTTGCAGCTTGTAGCTTAAAGCTTACTTCTGCTCTTTCTGCGACAGACTGTAGACGTAGGCGGCCAGCAAGTGGACCTTGTCGTTGCCTTGCAGCGCTTCCTGCGCCGGCATCTGGCCTTGGCGGCCATGGCGGATGGTTTGTTGCAACTGCGCAAGGCTGGTGCCGTAGATGAAGCCGGCAGGTTGCGTCAGGTTTGGCGCGCCCATGGCTTCAACACCGTGGCCCTCTGGGCCGTGACACGCCACGCAAGTGGTGTCGTATGCTTGCTTGCCAGCGGCCAGGTCGACCTTGCTGTCAGCCGGCAGCGGCAATTTAGCCAGGTCGTGACGCACGTAAGCGGCGACGTTTTTCACCCCGTCTTCACCCAGCACTTCACCCCAGGCCGGCATCGCGGCATGGCGACCGTTCATGATGGTCAGCTTGATTGCATCAGCCGAACCACCCCAGCGCCAGTTGTCGTCCGCCAGGTTCGGGAAGCCGTAGGCGCCCTTGGCGTCGGAGCCGTGGCACACCGCGCAGTTGGAGGCAAACAGGCGACCGCCCATTTTCAACGCTTGCGGGTCCTTGGCCACTTCTTCCACGGGCATGGCTGCGAATTTGGCGAAGATCGGCCCGAACTTGGCGTCGGCCTTGGCCATTTCCTTGTCCCACTCCTTGTTCTGGGTCCAGCCGTCTTCATAGCCCGGTAATACGCCTTTCCAGTTGCCAAGGCCCGGGTAGAGGATCAGGTAGCCGACGGCAAACACCAGGGTGCCGGCGAACAACAGGAACCACCATTGCGGCAGGGGATTGTCATATTCCTCAATCCCGTCGAAGGCGTGGCCCATGGTCTGGTCGACGCTGCCCTTGGTCTCGCCCTTGCGGGTGCCGAACAGCAGCCAGGTCAGGCCGATCAGGCTGCCCAGGGTCAGTACACAGATCCATGTACTCCAAAAGGTAGTCATGGCCGAATGCTCCTTGTTACAGGCTCTTCTTGAGCGTCGGATGGGGTGCCAATGGCGTCAGGCTTAGGCTCATCGGCAAATGGCAGCAGGCAGGCTTCGGCGAACTCCGGGTTGCGCTTGGCGTTGAACACCCACAGCGACAGGCCGATGAAGGCAATCGCCACCACCAGCGTGCCGAGTCCGCGGATCATTCCGGTATCCAGTTCAAAACCCATGGGTCACCTCTTACTCTTGATTGCAGTGCCGAGCACTTGCAGATAGGAGACCAGGGCGTCCATTTCGGTCTTGCCCTTGAGGCTGTCCACGGCCGCGGTGATGTCCGCGTCGGTGTACGGCACGCCGAGGGTACGCATGACCTTGAGCTTGGTTTCGGTGTGGCTGCTGTCCACCTGCGCGGTGACCAGCCATGGGTAGGCCGGCATCTTCGACTCAGGCACGACGTTGCGCGGGTTGTACAAGTGCGCGCGGTGCCAGTCGTCGGAGTAGCGGGCGCCCACCCGGGCCAGGTCCGGACCGGTACGCTTGGAGCCCCACAGGAACGGGTGGTCCCACACGCTTTCGCCAGCAACCGAGTAGTGGCCGTAGCGTTCGGTTTCGGCGCGGAATGGCCGGATCATTTGCGAGTGGCACTGTACGCAGCCTTCGCGGATGTAGATGTCGCGGCCTTCCAGTTGCAGCGCGGTATAGGGCTTCATGCCTTCGACCGGCTTGTTGGTCACGTCCTGGAAGAACAGCGGGACGATCTGCGTCAGGCCGCCGATACTCACGGCCAGCACCATCAGCAGCATCAGCAGGCCGACGTTCTTTTCAATCGTTTCGTGTTTCATCATCGACTCCTCAGGCCATCTGCGCCGCAGCGGCTACTTCGGCAGGTTGTGCCGAACGCACGGTGCGCCAAGTGTTGTAAGCCATCAGGAACATGCCGCTGAGGAAGATCGCACCGCCCACCAACCGCACGATGAAGCCAGGGTGGCTGGCCACCAGGGTTTCGACGAAGGAGTAGGTCAAGGTGCCGTCTTCGTTGACCGCACGCCACATCAGGCCCTGGGCAATGCCGTTGACCCACATCGAAGCGATGTAGAGCACGGTGCCGATGGTGGCCAGCCAGAAGTGCGCGTTGATCAGGCCGAGGCTGTACATCTGCTCGCGACCGAAGACTTTCGGGATCATGTGGTACAGCGCGCCGATGGAAATCATCGCCACCCAACCCAGAGCGCCGGCGTGTACGTGGCCGATGGTCCAGTCGGTGTAGTGGGACAGGGCGTTGACCGTCTTGATCGCCATCATCGGACCTTCAAAGGTCGACATGCCGTAGAACGCCAGCGATACCACCAGAAAGCGCAGGATCGGGTCGCTGCGCAGCTTATGCCAGGCACCCGAGAGGGTCATCATGCCGTTGATCATGCCGCCCCAGCTTGGCGCCAGCAGTACCAGCGACATCACCATGCCCAGGGACTGTGCCCAGTCCGGCAGCGCGGTGTAGTGCAAGTGGTGAGGACCGGCCCAGATGTACAGGGTGATCAATGCCCAGAAGTGCACGATGGACAAGCGATAGGAGTAAACCGGACGCTCGGCCTGTTTCGGCACGAAGTAGTACATCATCCCCAGGAAGCCAGCAGTGAGGAAGAAACCTACGGCGTTATGGCCGTACCACCACTGCACCATGGCATCCGTCGCACCACCGTAGAGGGAGTAGGACTTGGTCAGGCTGACCGGGATTTCCAGGTTGTTGACGATATGCAGGATCGCCACGGTGATGATGAACGCACCGAAGAACCAGTTACCGACGTAGATGTGCTTGGTGTTGCGCTTGGCCACGGTGCCGAAGAACACGATGGCGTAGGCGACCCAGACGATGGTGATCAGGATGTCGATCGGCCATTCCAGCTCGGCGTATTCCTTGGAACTGGTGTAGCCCAATGGCAAGCTGATTGCCGCCAGCAGGATCACCAATTGCCAGCCCCAGAAGCAGAACGCGGCGACTTTCGGCGCGAACAACTGGGTCTGGCAGGTGCGTTGCACCGCGTAGAAGGAGCTGGCAAACAGCGCACAGCCACCAAACGCGAAAATCACCGCGTTGGTGTGCAGTGGGCGCAATCGACCGAAACTGGTCCAAGGCAGGTTGAAGTTGAGTTCGGGCCATACCAACTGGGCAGCGAGAAAAACCCCGAGCCCCATGCCGACGATGCCCCACACCACCGTCATAATGGCGAATTGGCGGACCACCTTGTAGTTATAGGCGGTACTTAAAGTAGTGTTCATGGTTCCCCATCCACGGTTCAACCCAAGCAGATGCGGCACTTGGGCTGGAGTTATAGGCAGACTAAAAAGCGAGGCAAGCATGGGCAAAGAGCACAAGGCCAGTATTGACGGGGATCAATGGGCGCAGTGTGTGCGTGAACAGGGCTGGTTGTGGAATGCGGCTACGCGCGTTGGCGCAGGCCCATCACCGACGCTGATCCTGGCCCACGGTGCGGGTGCGCCGATGGACTCGGGTTTCATGAGCGATATGGCTGTACGCCTTGCCGGGCATGGGGTGAACGTGTTGCGCTTCGAGTTCCCGTACATGGCCCAGCGTCGCCTGGACGGGGGCAAGCGCCCACCGAACCCAGCGCCGAAACTGCTGGAATGCTGGCGCGAGGTCTATGCCCAGGTGCGACGTCATGTCGCTGGGCCTTTGGCGATTGGCGGCAAGTCCATGGGCGGGCGGATGGCCAGTCTAGTGGCCGATGAGTTGGCGGCTGATGCGCTGGTGTGCCTGGGTTATCCGTTCTATGCGGTGGGCAAGCCGGAAAAACCGCGGGTCGAACACTTGGCCGGGCTGAACACGCCAACGTTGATCGTGCAGGGCGAGCGCGATGCGCTGGGCAATCGGGCGACGGTGGAGGGTTATGTGCTGTCGCCGAGCATCGAGGTGATGTGGCTGGTGGCGGGGGATCATGATTTGAAGCCGTTGAAGGCTTCGGGGTTCAGTCATGAGCAGCATTTGGAGGCTGCGGCGGTGAAGGTGGCTGGGTTTTTAGGCGCCTGTTAGAGCCTCATCACAGGCAAGCCAGCTCTCATTTTGACCTGTGAATACATTCAAAATGTGGGAGCTGGCTTGCCTGCGATAGCGATCTAGCGGTTAAACCGCTCCACCAGCGAATACTGCGTATTGGCCGTATGGGTCAGTTCTTCACTCAACTGAGCCGAATTCAACGCCTGCTCCGAGGTCTGGTCGGCCAACAGCGCAATGGTGCTGATATTGCGGCTGATCTCTTCGGCCACCGAGCTTTGCTCTTCAGTCGCCGCAGCGATCTGGGTGGTCATGTCGGTGATATGCGCCACCGCTTCACTGATCCCCACCAGCGCCGCGTCCGCTTCCATTACCCGCGCCACACCTTCTTCAGCCTGGCGATGCCCGGCATCCATGGTCTGCACGGCGGTGCTGGCGGTCTGTTGCAGCTTGGCGATCAGGGCATGGATCTGCCCGGTGGATTCGCTGGTACGTTGCGCCAGTTGCCGCACTTCATCGGCCACCACCGCAAAGCCCCGGCCCATCTCACCGGCACGCGCCGCTTCGATGGCTGCGTTCAAGGCCAGCAGGTTGGTCTGGTCGGCAATGCCTTTGATCACATCCACCACGCCGCCGATCTCGTCGCTGTCCTTGGCCAGTTGGGTCACGGTCACGCCGGTTTCCCCGACCACCACCGACAGGCGCTGGATGGCTTCGCGGGTTTCCCCGGCAATGTCGCGGCCGCGGCTGGTCAGGCGATTGGCTTCCTGGGTGGCATCCGCCGTGCGCTGTACATGGCTGGCGACTTCCTGGGTGGTCGCGGCCATTTGATTGACGGCGGTGGCCACCTGTTCGGTCTCCACGCGCTGGCGCTCCAGCCCGGTGGAGCTGTTGTGCGCCAGGGTATTGGACTGCGCGGCCTGGTCGTTGAGGTGCTCGGCGGTGTCCTGCAAACGGGTCAAGCAGGTCTTCAGGCGGGCTTCCTGGCTGAGGATCGACATCTCCAGTCGCGCCTGGGCGCCACGGCTGTCGGTGTACATCTGCGCGATCAGCGGGTCGGAGGTAGTCTGTTCGGCCAGGCGCAGCAGGCGCTTGAGGCCACGCTGTTGCCAGCTCAGGCCGAGCAGGCCCAGCGGCACCGACAAGGCGGCGGCCAGGGCAAAGCCCCAGTGGGAATTGAGCCAGATGCCAATCAGGAAACTCAACTGGCTGACCAGGATAAACGGCAGCCAGTCCTGCAGCACCGGCAGCCATTTATCACTGCGCGGGATCGCCGACTTGCCCTGGTTGATCCGCTGGTACAGCGCTTCGGCACGACGGATCTGCTCGGCAGTCGGCTTGACCCGTACCGATTCGTAGCCGATTACCTGTTCGCCGTCGAATACCGGGGTCACATAGGCATTGACCCAGTAGTGATCGCCGGTCTTGCAGCGGTTCTTGACGATGCCCATCCATGGCAAGCCTTGTTTGAGCGTCGCCCACATATGCCCGAACACCGCGGCTGGCACGTCGGGGTGACGTACCAGGTTGTGCGGGGCGCGCATCAGTTCATCCCGGGAAAACCCACTGATCTCGACAAACGCATCGTTGCAGTAAGTGATCACGCCTTTGGCATCGGTCGTGGAGATCAACCGTTGTTGAGCGGGGAAGGTACGTTCGCGCTGGGTAACGGGTTGGTTATTACGCATGATTGATCAATCCGCAAGGCTTTGACGGGTTGTCGGCCGGCGCGGGCTTTTATTTAGCTTATTTTTGCAATAATCGGCGGGGTCTTGTGCCGTTCTATGGATTGCTCCCGGTGCCCAATATGTCCAGCGCCATGCGTTGTTGGATGGTCGTACGCGTGTAATCGCGGACGAATGCTGACCGGTCGGTTGTTCCCAGATGCAGTCGCGTCAGTGCGGCAACGGCCGAATCCAGGTCGGCGGGGGTAAACACCGAGGCATTGGCGATATGCGTGTTGGTGAAGTGTTTTGCATAGCCTTCCAGGCCCGCCAGGATCGGCTTGCCGGTAGCGGCGTACTCAAACAACTTGGAGGGGATGACTTTGAGGAAGGCCTTGAATGTATTGAGGTGCAAAAACAGTACATCGGCCTGGCGATAGTAATGGATCAGCTCGGCGCGGGGTGTCGGGGCAATCAGCTCGACATTGGTTATCTGCCGGCGCTCCAGGGCGTCGCGTAGCTTTTGTAGTGTGTTGCCATGCCCAATGACGTAGAAGTACGCGCGTTCAGCCAGCCTTTCTGCCAGGTGTGGGATGATTTTTTCCAGGCCCTGGCCTGCACCGATGTTGCCTGCATACACGATTTTCAAGCGACCTGCGTTTGGGTAAAGGCCTGCCGGGAGTAGGGGCTGAAGAAACAGTTCGTCAACACCATGGGTAAAAGTGGAAAAGCTTTTGTCGGGATAACGCTCTTTGAAGTAAGCGAGAAACCCCGGTGAGATCAGGTTAATCCGTGATGCCTGGTTGATGGTCAGCCGTTCGACCCGTGTAAACATACCGGCCAGTATCTTGCCGACGATTCCCGGGAACAGCTCGGGCAAGACATCGACGAAGATATCGCGAATATCAAGGTACAGCGGTGTTTTGCGCCAGCGCGCGATAGCGCTGGCCAGGGCCGCGGTCATCAGGCGTGAGGAGGAACCAAGGATCACGTCGTACTCCTTGTTCTTCAGCGCTTTGCGCACGCCATCGGCATAGACACAAAAGCCCCATGCCTGGCCCAGGAGGCCGTTTTTATGCTTGGGCAGGGCAATGCGTGTAATGGTCAGCCCCGGGCGTGGCGGGTCGTAGTCGCCGGGGGTGTAGTGTGAGGGATAGCGGCTGGGGTGGGTGGTCACCACGTCAACCTGTACGTTGTGGGTTGATTGGGCGAGTAATGCCTCCACGAGTGCTTCGATGCGAAACGCTGCAAGGTCAGGCGGGTAATGAAAGCTCAACAGCAGAATACGGACAGTCATGGATAAACCTGCGCTTTTCCCGCGAGCAGGCGCTGATAGAGGTTCACCAATTGGCTCTCTTGCTGTTCCCAGTTCAGGTGTGGCCTGGCCCTGGATGCGTTGCGAGCGTACTTGCGACGCAGGGTGGGGGAGTCGACCAGGCTTTGGAGGGCTGTGCGCAGTTGCAGGTCGTCACCGGCGTTGGCCAGTAGCCCTAGGTCATGGGTTTTGACGACCCGGCGGATTTCCGGAAAGTCTGTAGCCACCACGGGCAGCCCGGCAATCACGTATTCGAATAGCTTGTTGGAGTCCGTGCTGAAGTGGTTCAGGCAGGTATTTTCGATAGGCTGGACGCCGATATCGGCCGATGCGGTATAGCTGGGTAGATCGGCCAGGGAAACGGTGGGGATGAAATGCACGCGTTCGCTCAAGCCCAGTTCGCGACTTAGCGCCATGAGTGGCAAGGTCAACCGGCCTGCGCCAATCAATACAAAATAGGCCTCATGCACGCTGGCGGCTACTCGCAACAGGCGCTCCAGCCCGCGCCCCTGCTGCAACCCGCCTTGATAGACGATGATTGGCCAGGCTTGTTGCAAGCCCAACTCTTCACGAATACGTTGGGTTGGCGGGCACACAGTCAATCGCGGGCGATTTTGCAGGACCAACGGGCGCGCAATCCCATAGGCCCGGGCAAAAAACTTTGCTCGCATCGTCGTGGTGGTCAGGGTGGCCTGGGTTCTGGGCATCAACGCTTGCTCGGTTCGCGCCACACACCCACGAAAGCGCGAGTAGCCCTCGCGGCTGGTGCTGATTTCGTGAGCGTCATAGACCAACTGTGCGCCACTGAGGCGGGCGGCCAACCAAGCGGTTGGCAGTGTATTAACGTCATGGGCGTGGATGACCGCCGCACGATGCAGGGCCATGCGTGCCAGCAGGCCGACATGGGTCCATAGCCGGGCGATAAGGCGCATTGGCGCCAATGTGTTCCCCGTTGCCGATGGGCCCCCGGCGTGGCCAGGCCCGGCGGCCCGTACCCGCCAGAACGGGCGCCGGGCTACGCGTATCACTTGGATGCCTTCGTTGAGGGTTTCTTTTTGCCGGGTGACGCCCGGGGTGTGCAGCGCAAACACCGTGACCTGATAGCCGGCCGCCTGCAGTGTCTGGGCCTGTTTCAATACGCGGGCGTCGTGACGGAACTCGTTCCAGACGATCATGGCGATCTTTTTCATATCCGCGATTCCTACTGTTGCGGGGCCGTTTCCTGGGCATAGGCGGCCATGATGAGGGGAAGTAACTTGGCCGCCGAAATGAAGTGTTGCTTTGCCACGAGCCTGTCCAGCGCCGATAACAGGACTGAAAGGGTGAATAGTTGAAATGAAAGATGACGTGTGTCGTCGCGATTCAGTTGCAGGTCATGAAAAATGCCGTGCAGTTGTTGCAGCTCTTTTTTCGAAGTGGGCCATCCTGCTCCGACGGGTTCGAGACTCCACAGGCCCCAGTGGCTTACATAGAGCTTGCCCTGTGGGTCGCTTAATAAATGATCTTTGTGTATGTCGAAATTTGCTATTTGCAGTGGGACTTTTTTCAAATGGGACACTATGTCTGCGCGTGCTGCCATAAACGCTTGCAGGATGTCTGAATAGTGAGTGGTGTCGATCGCTAGTTCAAATGGTGAGAGATTTTGTGGGGTGAGGCGATCCCATAGTAAGGGGTGAGAGTTTAAAAGCAGCTCAGTCAGATTTGCCGCTGGCAGGGTTCTCATCATGTCTTTTAATACGCTATGCATGGGGTGCTTTATGTATAAAGGGTCGCACTTTTCGAGTGGGATCCATTCAAAGACGTGACAGTTGAAATTTTCCATAGCACCGGCCCCCAGGAACGGAAGAGTGGGTAAGTTAATAGGCTGGATGTTCGCCAGTAACACCGCTTCGTTGATGGCCAGGTTTTTTCTTTTTGAGTTGAAGATTTTTATAAGAAACCGGTGTTTCTGCGCAGTGGCTGTATGGCGAGCGGTGACCTCGAAGGCCGCAATGTCGTGTATTCCGATTTGGTGCCATTTCGCGTCGATGACGTTGTAAGAGGCTCCTGTAATTTCAGAGATGGCGTTGCCGATAAGAAAGTGGCGTACATCCGGCTTGAGAAGTGTCCATAAAATATCAGGGCTGTTGTCAGAAGTTGTGAGACATGGCGTGTTAAAAAACAAGTTCGAAATTTTAACATGTTGAATCATCAAGCTATGGGTGTCCTGAATCAGGATGGCCGCGCGTTGCATTATCTGGCGCGCCAACATAAGCCCAATCAATACTGCGATTATGTTGGAGGATGTTGTATTCAGCAGGTCGTAAAATATAAAACCGAAGGCGGCAAGAAAACCCAGTGAAGCAACGGTGTTGGGTATTTCTAGAACCTCTGTGGTGGGCGCGGGCCGTACAAATATGTACACGCTGCCCGCGAATGCGCAGATACCCAGGAGTGCGAAAAATAGTCCTTTATACATGATGCCCAGCACCATCAGGGCAGCGGTGATGAATAGCGTGTTTGCCAGGCTTCTGGTCAATCTTGAGAATGTACGGGTTGTGAGATTTTCCTGGTCTTCGAACGGAATCATATTGGCGCAGTTGACGATAAGTTGCTGGGCGCCGCGCTCGGTAAGGCTCTTGATTTTATTCTCTGCAAGCAAATGAGTCAGATATAAAAATATTGCCGCTATGCTCAAGTAGGTAAAGAGGGTTTTGCGCCCCAAGGATGCAAGTGCTGCGGGGAAGTAATCCGGGATGAAGGGGGACCCCATCAGGATAATGGCTTTTATCGGCAGGAAAAATGCACTGAGTAAACTGAGCTGCGATACCAGCATGAGTACGATCAGCAAAAATGTATGACCGGGAACGCTGCGCACGACTTTTACGCAGACAGAGCAGTACCAGTGCAAGGGAGCGGCAGGGTGCATACAAGCTCCGAGTTTATGGGGTAAGCCTGTTTGAAGAGGCGGTTATATGAAAGGTTGAACACCCAGGCGGGGGGATTCTGAACGCCACCACTGTCGTTGCCTGTGCTTGCATGAAGCCGAGGCCGGCCATGGCATTTAGATCAGTAGATTCGCGCCATCCAGAAATGACGGTGAAGCTATTGCTGCTGAGAATATTCAAGCTGCATTGTGCATGGGGGTGCGACAACTGTACCCCCTGTTCGACGGGGGTCACGACGACCCCATCGCCACAATGAAAGAGGGTGAACGCCTCGCTAGTCCCGTCACCCGTCACCGTGTCCGTGATACGAAAATCCAGCACGTCGAGTGTGCCTTCAATGGACCTTGAAACCACATGTCCGTGGTAGGCAGAGTGCGAGCCATGCATGTGAAAAGCTGAGTTCTCTAGCGCGCCGGTAAGCTGTGCAAGACCTGGTTCAATGCTGTAATGGGCGCCCTTGATCACGACGTTGTTATGTGCCCATGCACTTCTGAGGAATGTTTCCAATGGTTTTTTATATTCGTGAGAGTTAAAACTTGGGTCTATCAACCATTCAATACCTTCCATGTAAAGTGTGAGCGACAGGTTATCCTCATGCTTGTGAGTCTGGCACAGGGAGGTTGCAAATAAACACAGCATATAAGCGTGCTTCTGGTGGTTGCTTTTGATGACTGCATAGCCAGCCTTTGAGAGTATATCGACGCTATTATTGTTGTAAGGTGCGAATGCTCCTGATGCACTCGTAGGGTTGGCCTTGCGAAATGTATCGCCTTGCGCGGGGGTTCTATTGTCGGGGTACTTCAATAGCTCCGAAAACTGCACAAGTTCACGGGCTATGTCCGGGATGCTGCTGTTTTTATCATTCAATAAGGTCAATTCGCCAGCAAAGGTAATCAGGCGTTGCACGCCTTGATGGTAGCCAATCGAGTTTTCGATAAAGATGGCGTAGCCATTGTCGCGGATGATCAAGTTATCCAACTGATCTTCAAGGCGTACCTGTGCCCTGCAAGCCCAGTTTTGCGCACAAGGCAGCTCTGGCATGGCTAATGCGGCGGCCAAGAGTGCCGTATCCTGAAACCACGCATGGTTGTGATAACGCGTCAGCTGGTGCGAAGCATAAAAGGCCTCGGAGGCCAGCAACTGCGCGTGCCTGAACATTGCACTGCGTAAGCGTGACATGAAGCGTCGGTCGAAATTGTACTGTGCACCCATGTCCCACATCAGGATAAACGCGAGCATTCGTTCGGCCGTGCCGTGGTCGTACCAGGCATACTTTTTATCGGCGTCATGGGTGAAATAGCTGTGTTCGAGCCAGTTGCCGATAAACTCCCGGGCAGAAAAAACAGCGGCGATATCCTCATGGTTGCGGGCATAGACCATCAGCATTGAGGCTGGGTGCAGTGCATGCCACGCAAACCTATACGTTCCGGTCGCGTGCAGGTCCTTGGGAAGCTTCTTGTCGGCAGGCCAGGCCAGACTGACTTCTCCGTAAAGAGGACAGTTGCCATGGGTGAGGTAGGCCTGTACTTGCCGTTCGGAATGAGTGAAGCACTTCTCGAAATAGCTATGCAGCTTGTCGGTAAGTGCCGCCGGCAAGCGGGGTATTTTATTGTGTGGTTGGCGTTCAGTGTGATCAAGCACGCCCAGCCACTCAGGGGTTATACGTTCTTTCCAGCAGACAATTTCTTCTATTTCCAGTTCGGAACCTTCGGGCAGTGGTTGGCCCTTGAAGAATATCTTTACTTGCGAAATCATTAAGTCGGCTTTGGGTTGCCAGTCGTTTTGTATACCAAAAACCAAGTCGCCGTGACCAATCGAAAAGTCTATCCATTGATTGATGGCGACATTCGCCAGCTTTACGTGTTGATAGCCTTCTGCGCAGTTAAAGCCGATGGCCATGTATTTTAATGACTGCCAGTTTGAAATCTTAAAGCGGATAGTGAGACCGTTTGCCAAATAAGGTTTTGGCAGTGAAAATCTTATTTGGTGTGTCTTTTTATCTTCATGGAATAAAAAGCCCAAGCCGCAAGCAGTGATGCGTGTTCTGGCATTACCCTTGAAAGCTGTCGTTTCAAGTGCGTAATAGTTTGCACCGCAAACCTTATTGGTAAAGTGCAGGCTGCTTTCTAATTGTCGGTCTGGATTGCCATGTTCCGGACGAGAAATAGTAGCTGGTGTTTTTTTTATCATGGGCTCTATTTGGGCTCAGTCGATGGAAGTGGCAACCCACGTCTATTGAGCATGGGTAATGTTTAGATGTGTTGGGCAATCAGTTGTTGACTAAACTTTGATCAATGTTATTTCCCGCGCCATGATCCTGTTCATTGAGGTTTGGCGTTCTATCCGTGCTCGTGCGGCGACAGATAGTTCGAGGAATAGTTGGGGGTTTTCTACAAGTCTGGCGATACCCGCCGCAAGGGCATCGGCGTCTTCGGCGGGCGCCAGGATTGCACAGTGTTCGTTGACAAATTCGGGGATAGCGGCCACGCGATTAGTGACGGGAACCAGCCCCGAAGCCATTGCCTCATCGCGGGAAACACCTTGTGCATCCATTCGGCTGGGGCACAGGAAAATCCCGTAATGCTTATGCAAGGCCGCAATTTCCTGCTGCCTGAGGAAGCGCTTTTCTATCTTTATATTCGGGTATTTGCGCAGCGGGGCCAGGGTTTCCTCAAACAGGGCGCCGTCGCCCACCAAGTGGAACTCCAGCTGTGCAAAGTAAGGCTTGAGTGCGAGCAGTTCTATCGCCCGCACGCTCAAGTCATTGGCATATTTCGCAGAGGCATAGGGGCGAATCGACAAGATCTTCCTACGCTGCTCGACGGGCTTTTCTTCATGGGAAAACAGGCTTGTGTCGATCGGGTTGTGAATGATCTCGTACTGGGTGTCTGGCAAACGAAAACCCAGATCCTCCATGACTTCTTCGGCAAAATGACGGGATACGAATACCAGCTTGAGGTTGGCAGGCATGGACGCAAGCAGGTTGCGCCAGAAGTGCATGCGTTTTTCGCTGTCGAGCTTGGCCAACTGCCGTTGCTCGTCGCTGTTGCAGTTGTATGCGCGACGCCACCATGGCTGGATCTCGGCGCCATGGACCCAGACGATTATCCGGATGTTCTGCCCGTATCGGCGCAAGACTTCCCACATCGAAGGATCCAGAAAGTGCACCAACACCACGCTGTACGACCCCGACTCAAGCATTTTCGCCAGGCTGTCCTGGGAGCCGGTCATCACATCGACGTTTTCGAACTCCTGATAACCCGCTGATTGATTGGCGCGTAGACGGAATACATCGACTGCAATACCGCGCTTCTGGTAGGCGATAACACGTGTGTGAACGAAGCCGTTGCGATACAGGTCGTCATAGGCCGGGTAATGGTTGGTCAGCAGCAAGTGCCGGGCCTTGGCGAGGAGGGTCGAGGGTTGCAGGTTTCGATGCCCTAGCAACAGTGCTGTGATGGCTGCAGTTCCACTGCCGTAGACCCGCAGCCCCAGGCGCAGGTGTGCCGTTTCCGGCGGTATGTCACAGGTTTGATTGCGATTGGCCGGTGCCATGGAGTGACCGATGCGTTGTTTATGCGCATCCAGGAACAGGACGACCAACTGGATGTTCAAACCGGGTGTGGCGTCCAGGCACAGTTTTAGTGGCTCGCCGCCCAGTTGCGCAACACTCAATTCCTGCTTGGCGTACCAGTACTCGTGCTTGCCGTCCGCGAGGGATGAGCTGATATGCCAGGTCTCCCCATCTATTCGATCCTGCAACGCTCTGCTGCTGATCGGGCCAAATTGCCGGGCCAATGTCTGGCCGCTGAATTGCGCGTTGCGGGTGCTTGTTTTCTGCGCCGGGATGGCTTCTGCCCGCTGCAGTAATCGATCGATGTGGATACCGGTGTTGAGCTCAAGATCGTCAACGGTCTCGCTGACGTGCTGCTCGTTGAGGTTCGCGGCATTCCGGCAGTAATTGAAAGCGTCGATCGCCAGGCCCTGTAGATCCTGGTGTTCAAGGGTTTGCGAGCCGTTGAGCCAATCGCTTGCGATTTGCCTGGGCAGGGATGAGGTTTTGATCAGCGAACAACGCGCCGGGATGGCGCTTGCATGTCGGTATTCCTGATCGGCGTTTTGCAACTGGATAGCGCCGCTGTTCGCCGCGTAATGAGTCACCTTGCCGATCACCGTGGCTTGGCTGTAGCCCGCTGCCAGGGCCAGGTCCAGCAGGTAGTTGGCCCCGTAGTAGTCCTCGGCCAGCATGGTGCCGAACCAGGAGGCGCCGTTGGCCAGTTCCTCCAATGTGAGGGTGTTGAGTTGCTGGTCGCTGAGTCGGCGTAAACGTGGGTCCAGCGGGCGGGCCTCAAAATTCGCTGCAACATACATGACGACATTGGCGTAGCGCTGGCGCTGCAAGTGCCGGCCCAGTGCCTGGAACTCGGTATCGTCTGCCGCAGTGGCGAGGAGGCAAATCGATGGCAGGCTATCGCGTTTGGCACTGCCGTTTACCTTGGCCATGACATAACTCAAGCGGTGCGCGTAAGTGTGTTCCTGCATGACTTTGCGCAGCCCGGCCAAGCGTAGTTTGGCGCTGTTCTGGGGGGTGTCCGTGAGCATTTTGAGACGTTGCAGGACCTGCTCGCTGTTGTCGCTGGTGATCACCAGATCGCCAAACAACAAGCGCAGGCCACGGGAAAAATTGCTGACCGTCAGGGTGTTGGAACCGAGCAGCTCGAAAATGCGTCGGGCAAACATGGATTGCGATTGCTTGATCGAGTTGAGGTTGACCCCGTAGCGATAGCCTTTGTAGGCCAAGTCCATGTGTGCGCTGCTCAGCGTACCGACAATGTACGGTCGATACGCGAGGGGGAACTGATAGTTGGGGTCTTGTTTTTCCAGGTTGCGATCGAAGATGTCCAGCGGACGAAACTGCGGTAAATCCCGTAGGAAATGGTCCAGATCACGGGTTCGTTCGGGATAGCGGACGTAGTACGCACCCGCAAAGCAGAGCGCATCTTTGCGCTGATACAGTTCAATCGGATTGTGCAGTACCGGTTGGCAGGCAAAAGGCAGCAAGTAGACGCGCTCATGGCCCAGTGCGCCTTTGTAGCGATGAATGCAGTCGATATCGGTGGTAAAGACACTGTCGAATTGCTTGGCGGTGGAAAGGAACGTCTCGAAGTGCACCGGATCTTCTTTGTTCCAGAACACCGTGGGTACGCCGTGTGTTTTGCACCAACTCAAGACACTTCGCAGTTCCTCGCTGTTGTGCCCCACCTTGTTTTTCCATAAGGCGTCCTTGCCGCACCAGGCCGACTCGATAAACAGCAGTTCGGGCTGGAATGCCTGCAACTCGGCCAGGCTGTTGGTGGGTGTCAGTTGCAATAGCTGGCATTCGTGGCGGTACGCCTCGTAGGAAAATTCGTCCATTACACAGGCGACTTTCAGGCCCTTGCTACTGTGGTTGGCACCAGGCAGCAGGTGGTTGCGAATGTGCCGGGCATTCTCCAGGGGCTGGGGCGTGGGTGTCGCCATGATGGCGTGCACGGCCGGCAGTGGCGCTCGCTCGATGCGCGCATTGGCTTGGGTGAACGCACGGTTCTTGCGGGCCTGGCGGTACAACTTGAGCAGCGTCGCCGGCAGGCGCAACCAGCCGCCCAGGGTGCGAGTGCCCACCTTCAGCTCATAGCCCAGTCGATAAGTCATGCTCGCACGCGTCTTGATCAGCCGTTGCTCCGCCAGGTGGCGCCTGGCGTTGGCGGTGTGCAGTTGCTCATGGCTGGCTGCGACTTGTTCAAGGGCCTGGACGAGGGCGGTCTGGAGCTGATGGATCTGTTCGGTGGCCGTGTGATGTTCCTGCTGGGTCTGGGACAGTTGTTGGCGCAAGGAGCGTTCGACTGTATTCATTGCCACCCCCTCAGGCCGCCAGCACGCCGGCAGCGTCAATCACCAGAAGGTCCGCGCCCCTGCTGGACATCGAGGCGAATTCGCGGTGTTTGACCAGCAACACATGAATCTGTGCGCGCTCCAGAGCGTCGGCGGTATCGGTCAATGAGTGCATGGACATGTCAGTGGGCAGCGCCTCAATGTTCGGCTCCACCAGCAACAGCGTTACCCCAAGCTCCTCCCCCAACTGCCGGGCGATAAACAGTGCAGGGCTCTCGCGTAGATCATCAATGTCGGCTTTGAACGCCAGGCCATAGCAGGCAATGCGTACGTTGCCGGCCCGCAAGTCCGCGCGCTTGAGCAACAGGTTTGCCAGTGCCAGCTTGACCTGTTGGATGACCCACTGCGGCTTTCTGTCATTGACTTCGCGGGCCGTGCGGATCAATTGCGCCAGCTCAGGGGTCTTGCTGACGATGAACCACGGGTCGACGGCGATACAGTGGCCGCCGACCCCTGGCCCTGGCTGGAGTATGTTCACCCGCGGGTGATGGTTGGCCAGGCGAATCAGTTCCCAGGGGTTGATTTTCAATTGTGCACAGATCATTGAAAGCTCATTGGCGAAGGCGATGTTGACGTCGCGAAAGCTGTTTTCAGTGAGCTTGCACATCTCTGCCGTACGCGCGTCGGTAATGATGCACTGGCCTTTGACGAACGTCTGGTAGAGCTGTGCGGCGGCAGCGGAACAGGCGGGCGTGATGCCACCGATGATCCGGTCATTGCTCACCAGTTCGCGTAGGACATGGCCCGGCAACACCCGCTCCGGACAGTGGGCAACACGGATATCGCTGGCTTCGCCATGGGTGGTGGGGAAGGTCAGGTCGGGGCGCGCCCGGGCGAGCCACTGGGCCATGCGCTCGGTGGTGCCCACCGGTGAAGTGGATTCAAGGATGACCAGGTCGCGCTTTTTCAGAACCGGGGCTAGGGCTTCGACAGCCGCCCTGATGTAGCTCAGGTCAGGCTCATGGTTGTCCTTGAACGGTGTGGGGACGGCGATCAGGAACGCTTGCGCAGGCTCCACCGTGGTGGTTGCTCGCAGATAGCCCTGGGTGATCACCGCATGTACCAAAAGCTCCAGTTCGGGCTCGACAATATGCACGGCCCCGCGATTGATGATGTCCACGGTGCTCTGGTTGATATCCACCCCGATCACCTGCTTTTTGCGCGAGGCAAAAATGGCGGCCGTCGGTAAGCCGATATAGCCGAGGCCCATCACACAAATCCTTGCAACACTCATGCAACTGCCTCGCTCTTTTGAGCAAGGCTCAACAGCGCAGCACGAATGCGGATGCACGCATCGCCGTCGCCATAAGGGTTATGGGCGATGCTCATTTGCCGATAATCGGCTTCGTTTTCGAGCAGCCTGCTCAGGTGGTGGGTGATACAGCCGATATCGGTGCCGACCAGCTTGACCGTCCCCGCTTCGACCGCTTCGGGGCGCTCGGTGGTATCGCGCATCACCAGCACCGGCTTGCCCAGCGCGGGTGCCTCTTCCTGGATACCCCCTGAGTCAGTGAGGATCAGGTACGCACGGGTCATCAGGTATACGAACGGCAGATAGTCCTGGGGAGCGATCAGATGCACATTGTCGATCCCCGTCAGCAGGCGCTTTACTGGCGTCTGCACATTGGGGTTCAGGTGTACCGGATAAACAAAGGCTACCTCTGGAAAGCAGCGGGCGCTTTCGGCCAGGGCTTGGCAAATGCGTTCAAAGCCGTCGCCAAAGTTTTCCCGGCGGTGGCCGGTCACCAGGACCATGCGTTGCCCCTCGGGCAGGAAGGCGAATTGGCGATCCAGCGCGATACGCAGCGGTGATGAGGGGGGGCCCAGTTTCTCTACCGTACTGAGGAGCGCATCGATCACCGTGTTCCCTGTGACATGGATGCGTTCAGGTGCGATGCCTTCATTGAGCAGGTTCTGCCGGGATGTGTGCGTCGGCGCAAAATGAATCGTCGCCAGGCTGCCGGTCAGGCGCCGATTGCCTTCCTCGGGCCATGGCGAGTAAAGGTCGTTGGTGCGCAGCCCGGCCTCGATGTGGGCAATCGGGATCTGCCGGTAATAGGCTGCGAGGCTCGCGGCAAAGGTGGTGGCAGTGTCGCCATGAACCAGGATCACATCCGGCTTGAAGTCGTCCAGCACCGCCTGCAGCCCCTGGATGATGGCCGTGGTGACATCTGTCAGGTTCTGGCCGGCCTTCATGAGGTTCAGGTCGTAGTCGGGCACCAGTTCAAACAGCTCAAGCACTTGGTCCAACATCTCGCGGTGCTGCGCGGTGACACAGACTTTCGAGTCGAAATGGACATCGCTTGCCAGTTGGAGCGCCAGGGGGGCCATTTTTATGGCTTCTGGACGAGTACCGAAGATGGACAGAGTCTTGAGAGACATGGGGGAGGATTCTTATTGGATGCCTGATACAAAGGCGTGGGTTCCCTCAACACAGTCCCGGCACATCAAACCTGTGCTGGTTGGGTGAGTACGAAAGCTCCTAGGCATTCTTGCCGAACAGCGTTGTGGGTGACCACTGACTGTTCGGCTAGGTTTATCGAACTCTGAAAACAGCAAAGCCGCCCGAAGGCGGCTTTGCTGTTCAGTGAGTAGGGACTGGTTCAGCCCGCCAGCATCGGATAGGTAAACAACCCAAAATGCAGCAGATTCAAGCCAAAGTGCGTAGCAATCGCCGCGCCCAGGCCACCGAAGCGGTACGCCAGGCCATAACCCGCGCCGGCGATACTGGCCAGCAGTACCCATTGCCAGCCAGCGCCCACATGTACAAGGCCAAACAGCAGCGAGGCCAGCAACAAGGCGAGGTTTTCGCCATAGGGCAGTTGCTGGAAGCGTCGGCTCAAGCCGCCCTGGATGTAGCCGCGAAACAGCGCCTCCTCGACCAGGGTCACCAGTAACAGGTTGTTCAGCACCCATAGCCATGCCTGGTCCGGCCATTTTGGCGCCCAACTGATGATGCCCAGCAGCACCGCACCGCCGAGGGCGGCAATCGTTGTCAGGGTCAAGGCCAGGGCCGTGGCATAGATCGACAGGCGCAACGGGCGGCGGGCGACGATCCATGGACAGGCGAGCAGCAGCCACAAGCCAATCAGCGGTTTGTCCTGGTTCAAGTACATCGAGAAGGGCACCGCATCGGCGGTGAAGCGCTGCGGGTCGATCCCGCGACCGTTGTAGAAACCGGGCAGCCAATGCATCGCCAGGCCCAGGGCCAGTACGATGAACAGGCCATGGCCGAGGTAGCGCGCCCATGGGTTGCGTTGTTGGCGCACGGCATACCCGGCCACCAGTAACAGGCCGATAGATACCAGGGCCAGTAAACCCAGTTGCCCGTAGGTCAGGGCCAGTCCATAGCCAATGGAAAGAAGTACCAGGTACAGCCAGGGTAAAGCGGGCATTGAAAATCCTTACACGGGTCGATGTAGGAGCGAGCTTGCTCGCGAAAAATCTCAAGGCACCTCGCGCGCCCAGGCTGCCCGCGTTTTCGTTGGCGACCTTCGCGAGCAGGCCCGCTCCTACAGGGAAATAGGTGCGCATTATAGCGGCGGTGACTGAACGCTAAAATGAAAACACCGCCCGAAGGCGGTGTTTTGTCTGGCCTGGCGCGTTAGGAAGCAATCAACTGACGCAGCACGTAATGCAGAATCCCACCCGCCTTGAAGTATTCCACTTCATTGAGGGTGTCGATCCGGCACAGCACCTCGACCTTCTCGCTGCGGCCATCTTCGCGAGTGATCACCAGCGTCAGGTTCATGCGTGGCTCGACCTCGGCAGCGGTCAGGCCCAGGATGTCGATCTTCTCCTTGCCGGTCAGCTTCAGCGCCTTGCGGTTCTGGTCCAGCTTGAACTGCAACGGCAGCACGCCCATGCCCACCAGGTTGGAGCGGTGGATCCGCTCGAAGCTCTCGGCAATCACCGCCTTGACCCCTAGCAGGTTGGTGCCCTTGGCAGCCCAGTCACGGCTGGAGCCGGTGCCGTATTCCTGGCCGGCGATCACCACCAGCGGCGTGCCGGACGCCTGGTATTGCATGGCGGCGTCGTAGATCGGCATTTTCTCGCCTGTCGGGATGTAGAGGGTGTTGCCACCTTCTTCGCCGCCGAGCATTTCGTTGCGGATACGGATGTTGGCAAAGGTGCCGCGCATCATCACTTCATGGTTGCCGCGCCGTGAACCGTAGGAGTTGAAGTCCCGTGGTTCCACGCCCTGTTCGCGCAGGTAGTGGCCGGCCGGGCTGTCGGCCTTGATATTGCCGGCCGGGGAGATGTGGTCAGTGGTCACCGAATCGCCGAGCAGGGCCAGGATATTGGCGCCTTGCACATCCTTGATCACCGGCAAGGGGCCGGCGATGTCATCGAAGAAGGGCGGGTGCTGGATATAGGTGGAGTCCTTTTGCCACACATAAGTCGCAGCCTGTGGCACTTCAATGGCTTGCCACTGTTCGTCACCGGCAAACACCTCGGCGTATTCCTTGTGGAACATGCTGGTGCTGACTTGCGCCACGGCGTCGGCGATCTCCTGGCTGCTGGGCCAGATATCGCGCAGGTACACAGGCTGGCCATCCTTGCCGGTGCCCAGGGGCTCGCTGCTGATGTCGATCCGCACGGTTCCGGCCAGCGCATAGGCCACCACCAGCGGCGGCGAGGCCAGCCAGTTGGTTTTCACCAGCGGATGCACGCGGCCTTCGAAGTTACGGTTGCCGGACAGCACTGACGCCACGGTCAGGTCGGCTTTCTGGATGGCTTTTTCGATCGGTTCCGGCAGTGGCCCGGAGTTACCGATGCAGGTGGTGCAGCCGTAGCCGACCAGATCGAAGCCCAGTTGATCGAGGTACGGCGTCAGGCCGGCGGCGTTGTAGTAGTCGGTGACCACCTTGGAGCCCGGTGCCAGGGAGCTTTTTACCCACGGCTTGCGGGTCAGGCCCTTTTCCACGGCTTTTTTTGCGACCAGGCCGGCGGCCATCATCACACTCGGGTTGGAAGTGTTGGTGCAGGAGGTAATGGCGGCGATCACCACCGCGCCGTTCTTCAGGCGATAGGTCTGGCCTTCGAAGTCGTAGTCGGCTTCGCCTACCAGGTCGGCATTGCCCACGGCGACACCGCCGCCGCCTTCGCTTTCCAGGCGACCTTCCTCCTTGCTCGCCGGCTTGAACTGCAAGTCGAGAAAGTCAGTGAATGCCTGGCTAACGTTGGGCAGCGAGACCCGGTCCTGCGGACGTTTCGGCCCGGCCAGGCTGGCTTCGACGCTGCCCATGTCCAGGGCCAGACTGTCGGTGAACACCGGTTCTTCACCGGCCTTGCGCCACAGGCCCTGGGCCTTGGTATAGGCCTCGACCAGCTTGACCGTGGCGACCGGGCGGCCGGACAGGCGCAAGTAGTCCAGGGTCACTTCATCCACCGGGAAAAAGCCGCAGGTGGCGCCATATTCCGGTGCCATGTTGGCAATCGTGGCGCGGTCGGCCAGGGGCAGGTCGGCGAGGCCGTCGCCATAGAACTCGACGAATTTGCCCACCACGCCTTTTTTACGCAGCATCTGCGTGACGGTCAGCACCAGGTCGGTGGCGGTGATGCCTTCTTTCAATTTGCCGGTGAGCTTGAAGCCGATCACTTCCGGGATCAGCATCGACACCGGCTGGCCGAGCATCGCCGCCTCCGCCTCGATACCGCCCACGCCCCAGCCCAAAACGCCAAGGCCGTTGATCATCGTGGTGTGGGAGTCGGTGCCCACCAGGGTGTCGGGGAAGGCATAGGTACGGCCGTCTTCGTCTTTGGTCCACACCGTGCGGCCCAGGTATTCCAGGTTGACCTGGTGACAGATGCCCGTACCCGGCGGGACCACGCTGAAATTATCAAAGGCGCTCTGGCCCCAGCGCAGGAACGCATAGCGTTCACCGTTGCGCTGCATCTCGATATCGACGTTTTGTTCGAAGGCGTCGGCATTGCCGAACTTGTCGACCATCACCGAGTGGTCAATTACCAGGTCCACCGGCGACAGCGGGTTGATGCGCTGCGGGTCGCCACCGGCCTTGGCCACGGCGGCGCGCATGGCGGCCAGGTCGACCACGGCGGGCACGCCGGTAAAGTCCTGCATCAGCACCCGGGCCGGGCGGTACTGGATCTCGCGGTCGGAGCGGCGCTCGTTGAGCCAGGCGGCAAGCGCCTTGAGATCGGCGCCGGTCACGGTTTTTTCATCCTCCCAGCGCAGCAGGTTTTCCAGTAGCACCTTGAGGGACATTGGCAGTTTATCCAGGTCACCCAGGCTCTTGGCGGCTTCGGGCAGGCTGAAGTAGTGGTAAGTCTTGCTGTCGACTTGCAGGGTCTTAAGGGTTCTCAGGCTATCAACGGATGACATTACATAACTCCTTATGGTCCGCACGGCTACGGACCTGACGGGACGAACAGAGCTTCTAACCTAGCCTTGTTTTCAGTAGCTGGCTAATAACTGGACTCTATGGACAAGTCCAAGGTTCCGAAGTCAGTTATCATGCGCGCGTTTTCATGACAGGCATTGCGATAGAGCAAGCCAGTTGCCAGGAGAGTTGATGAACACCCTTTTTATGCACTGCCGCCCGGGTTTTGAAGGCGAAGTCTGTTCCGAGATCGCGGAACACGCCGCGCGCCTGAACGTTTCGGGCTATGCCAAGGCCAAGACCGGCAGCGCCTGCGCCGAATTTGTCTGCACCGAGGAAGACGGCGCCCAGCGCCTGATGCGCGGCCAACGCTTTGCCGAGCTGATCTTCCCGAGGCAGTGGGCGCGTGGGGTTTTCATCGATTTGCCGGAAACCGACCGCATCAGCGTCATTCTTGCGCACCTGCGGGACTTCCCGGTGTGCGGCAGCCTGTGGCTGGAAATGGTCGATACCAATGACGGTAAGGAGCTGTCGAACTTCTGCAAGAAATTCGAAGTGCACCTGCGCAAGGCCCTGCTGGGCGCCGGCAAACTGGTGGAAGATGCCAGCAAGCCGCGCCTGCTGCTGACCTTCAAGAGCGGCCGCGAAGTGTTCATGGGGCTGGCCGAGTCAAACAACTCGGCGATGTGGCCGATGGGGATCCCCCGCCTGAAATTCCCCCGCGACGCACCCAGTCGCTCGACCTTGAAGCTGGAAGAGGCCTGGCACCACTTTATCCCCCGGGACCAGTGGGACGAGCGCCTGCACGGTGACATGACCGGCGTAGACCTCGGCGCAGCGCCAGGCGGCTGGACCTGGCAACTGGTCAACCGCGGCATGCTGGTGACGGCGATCGATAACGGGCCAATGGCCGAAAGCCTGATGGATACCGGTCTGGTGCAACACTTGATGGCCGATGGTTTTACCTTCACCCCCAAGCAGCCGGTGGACTGGATGGTCTGCGATATCGTCGAGAAACCGGCGCGCAACGCGGCCCTGCTGGAAACCTGGATCGGTGAAGGGCATTGCCGCGAAGCGGTGGTCAACCTCAAGTTGCCGATGAAGCAGCGTTACGCCGAAGTGAAGCGCCTGCTGGAGCGCATCGAAGAAGGCTTCAAGGCGCGGGGCATTCGGGTGGAGATCGGTTGCAAGCAGCTGTACCACGACCGCGAGGAAGTCACCTGCCACTTGCGCCGTCTGGACGTAAAGAAACCCAAGGCCCGGTAAGCGCAACCTTGTAGGAACCGGCTGTTTAGGAGTGAACGATGAGTGACATTTTTGACCCTGCCGTCGACGGCACCCTCGACGCCACCGGCCTCAACTGCCCGGAACCGGTGATGATGCTGCACCAGCACATCCGCGACCTGGCGCCCGGCGGCCTGCTCAAGGTCATCGCGACTGATCCCTCGACCCGCCGCGATATCCCCAAGTTTTGCGTGTTCCTCGACCATGAACTGGTGGAGCAGCGCGAAGAGGCTGGCACTTACCTGTACTGGATCCGCAAGAAGTCCACTTGAGGCGGATGTCTACTGTAGGAGCGAGCTTGCTCGCGAAAAACCTGAGAGCGACGCAGGGTGTCAGTTTTCTCGCGTTATCGTTAACGTTTCTCGTCGGAACGCCGCCCGGAGACAAGCTCGCTCCTACAGTGGGCGGACGCGCTTAAACCTGGCGAATGCGTTTGCGCGCACTACGTGCCAGGCGCACCACCAACATGGCCGCCGCGCAACTGAGGCCAACGATCAGCCCCTGCCACAAGCCGCTCGGGCCGTTGGCCTGGCCCAGCCAGTCGGTCAGCCCCAGCAAGTAACCGACCGGCAGGCCCACGCCCCAATAGGCGAACAGGGTCAGGATCATCGTCACCCGGGTGTCCTGATAGCCGCGCAAGGCGCCTGCCGCCGTGACCTGGATCGCATCGGAAAACTGGAACAGCGCCGCAAACACAATCAGCATCGCCGCCACCTGGACCACCAGCGGGTCGGCGGTGTAGATCGTGGCGATCTGCTCGCGGAACAACAACATCAGGCTGCACGACACGCAGGCATAGGCCAGTGCGGTGCCCATCCCCACGCCTGCGGCAAAGCGCGCTTCGCGGGGCTCGCCACGGCCCAGGGCCTGGCCGACGCGTACGGTCACCGCCATGCTCAGGGAGTAGGGAATCATGAACACCAGCGAGCTGAAGTTCAGGGCGATCTGGTGCCCGGCCACCACGGTCGCGCCCAGGCTGCCGATCAGCAGGGCGATCACCGCAAAGATGCTCGACTCGGCAAAAATCGCAATGCCGATCGGCAGGCCAATGCCCAGGATGCGCTTGATCACCGCCCACTGTGGCCAGTCGAAGCGCTTGAACAGCTCGCTGGCCTGATAGACAGGTGCCCAGCGGGTCCAGCCGGCGAAGCCCAGCATCATTGCCCACATCACAATCCCGGTGGCCCAGCCGCAGCCCACGCCGCCCATGGCCGGCACACCGAAATGACCATAGATGAACACGTAGTTCAGCGGAATATTCAACGCCAGCCCGGCCAGTCCGAGGATCATGCTTGGACGTGTGCGGCCCAGGCCGTCACTGAAACAGCGCAGCACGTAATACAGCGCCACTGCCGGCATGCCCGCGGCAATGCCGTGCAGGTAGCCCATGCAGGGTGCGATCAGTTCGGGGTCGACATTCATCGCATGCAGGATCGGTTCGGCGCTGATCAGCAGCACTGACGCGGTACACCCCACCACTAGCGCCAGCCACAACGCCTGGCGCACCAGCGGGCCGATCTCGGTGTGGCTGCCGGCGCCAAAGCGCTGGGCGACTTTGGGGGTGGTGGCCAGTAAGGTGCCAGTCATCAACAGATACACCGGGATCCAGATGGAGTTGCCCAGGGCTACCGCCGCCAGGTCCCGCGAACTGACGCGCCCGGCCATCACCGCATCGACAAAGCCCATGGCGGTGGTTGCCAGTTGCCCGATCATGATCGGCAGGGCTAGCGCCAACAGGCTATGGACTTCCCGGCGAACGCGGGCAGGGCGGGAGAGGGGCAGAGTGGCAGTGTTCACGTACAGATGTCCGATAAGGGGGAGCGCAGGACGGCGCATTCTACGCCTTGACGGGTGAGTCAGGAAAATACCTGTGTAGCGGATTTGTAAACGTTCCACGGGCCGGTGCCTGTACACTGCGGATCCGCCAAAGGAGCCTGCCATGCTGATTGTTGCCGACGAAAATATCCCGCTGCTCGATGCGTTCTTCGAAGGGTTTGGCGAGATCCGCCGGGTGCCAGGGCGTGCCATCGACCGCGCCGCGATTGAACAGGCCGATGTGTTGCTGGTGCGTTCGGTGACCAACGTCAACCGTGCGCTGCTGGAAGGCACGCCGGTGCGTTTTGTCGGCACCTGCACCATCGGTACCGATCATTTGGACCTCGACTACTTTCACAAGGCCGCTATCCAATGGTCCAGCGCGCCGGGCTGCAACGCCCGGGGGGTGGTGGACTATGTGCTGGGCAGCCTGCTGACCCTGGCCGAAATCGAAGGGTCGGACCTGACCCGGCGCACCTATGGCATCGTCGGTGCCGGTGAGGTAGGTGGGCGGCTGGTCAAGGTACTCAAGGGCCTGGGCTGGAACGTGCTGGTCTGTGATCCGCCGCGCCAGGTCGCCGAAGATGGTGATTACGTCAGCCTGGAACAGATCATCGAACAGTGTGATGTGATCAGCCTGCACACCCCGCTGAAAAAGTCCGGCAGTGGCTCGACCTGGCATTTACTGGATCGCCAGCGTCTTGAGCAGCTCAAGCCGGGCACCTGGCTGATCAACGCCAGCCGTGGCCCGGTGGTGGATAACGCGGCGCTGCGCGAGGTGTTGCTGGAGCGCGAAGACCTGCAGGCGGTGCTGGACGTGTGGGAAGGCGAGCCGCAAGTGGATGTCGAATTGGCCGAGCTGTGCGTGCTGGCAACCCCACATATCGCCGGCTACAGCCTGGACGGCAAGCAGCGCGGCACCGCGCAGATCTACCAGGCGTTGTGCACGCACCTTGGTCAGCCGGCGACTATTTCGTTGAGTGACCTGCTGCCTGAACCCTGGCTGGCCGAGGTCACCCTCAATGCCAGCACCGATCCGGCCTGGGCCCTGGCGACGTTGTGCCGCAGCGTCTACGACCCGCGCCGTGACGATGCGGACTTTCGCCGTAGCCTGGTAGGAACAGTGGAAGAACAGCGCAAGGCATTCGACCTGCTGCGCAAGCACTACCCGGAGCGCCGCGAGATCGATGGTTTGAAGGTGCGGATCAATGGTGAGTCGCCAGCTTTGTCGAGCATCGTCGCCGCACTGGGAGCACAAAAAAACGCATAAAAAAACCGGCCACTGGGGCCGGTTCTGAAAGAGCTGGGGCGTATCAGCCTTGCTGGGCAGGCTTGACCAGTTTCTGCTCCAGTTCGGCGCACGCGCCCTGGATCATCTCTTCGGTAATCTGCACTTCGCGACCCTGGGCATCGATGTACGAGCAGGGCAACTGCTGTGGCTGGCGGATTACTTCAACTTTGTCAGTGCTGCTGGTTTGCAAGGACATGGCCTGTCTCCTCATCAGGTTGTGTACCTACTCTAATTCCCCCGCGTGACCGAGCTGTTACAACTCCAGGGCCCGTCGGTGGATCGAATGCCCAGTCCAGCAGAAATCGCGCCGAATTTCCAGCCGGACTTTAGACCGATAGCCTCTAGGGCCTAGTCTTGCCGGGCATAATTAACCTGACTCATTGTGATTTACCCAAGTTCAATCCGATTGCGGTGTAGGCTTGAGGGTGTCTTCCTCAGGTGATGCTCTCCATGCTTTCAGCCCGTCAACGCCGCGCCATCCGCCTGGCCATGCGCTTTATCGCCCCGTATCGCTGGCAGGCCGTCGGTGCCTTGCTCGCCCTGATTGTCACCGCAGGGATTACCTTGTCCATGGGCCAGGGCATCCGCCTGTTGGTGGATCAGGGTTTCATGACTCAATCGCCGCACCTGCTCAACCAGTCCATCGGCCTGTTCATGATCCTGGTGCTGGGCCTGGCGGTGGGCACCTTTACTCGTTTCTACCTGGTGTCGTGGATCGGTGAGCGTGTGGTGGCAGACATTCGCAGGCTGGTGTTCAACCATCTGATCTACCTGCATCCAGGGTTTTATGAAAACAATCGCAGCTCGGAAATCCAGTCACGCTTGACCGCCGACACCACCTTGCTGCAATCGGTGATTGGTTCATCCCTGTCGCTGTTCCTGCGCAACGCATTGATGGTTATCGGCGGGATTGTGTTGCTGTTTGTCACCAATCCAAAACTCACCAGCATCGTGGTGGTGGCGTTGCCGCTGGTGCTGGCGCCGATCCTGATTTTCGGCCGCCGCGTGCGCAGCCTGTCACGCCTGAGCCAGGACCGGATTGCCGACGTCGGCAGCTACGTGTCTGAAACCCTGGGCCAGATCAAGACGGTGCAGGCCTATAACCATCAGGTGCAGGATGAGCAGCGCTTCGCCGTGACGGTCGAGGACGCATTCACCACCGCGCGCAAGCGTATCGTGCAGCGCGCTTGGCTGATCACTTTGGTGATTGTGCTGGTGCTGGGCGCCGTGGGCGTGATGCTGTGGGTGGGCGGCATGGATGTGATCGCCGGGCGGATCTCCGGTGGCGAACTGGCGGCCTTTGTGTTCTACAGCCTGATCGTGGGCAGCGCCTTTGGTACCTTGAGCGAAGTGATTGGCGAGTTACAGCGCGCGGCCGGGGCGGCGGAGCGGATCGCCGAGTTATTGCAGTCGCGCAATGAAATCCAGGCCCCGCCCGATGGTGCGGTCAAGCTGCCAGAACGGGTCAGTGGTCGCCTGGAGCTACAAAACCTGCATTTTTCCTACCCGTCGCGTCCCGATCGCTACGCCATCGATGGGCTGAGCCTGAGCATCAATGCCGGTGAAACCCTGGCTTTGGTTGGGCCGTCCGGTGCCGGTAAATCAACGATTTTTGATCTGTTGCTGCGTTTCTACGACCCGCAACAGGGGCAAGTGCTGCTGGAAGGCCAGCCGCTGAGCGCATTGGACCCGTTGGATCTACGCCGCTGTTTTGCCCTGGTATCCCAGAGCCCGGCGCTGTTTTTTGGCAGCGTTGAAGAAAACATCCGCTATGGCAACCCCAAGGCCACGCCCGCCCAGGTCGAAGAAGCGGCGCGCATCGCCCACGCCCATGATTTCATCCTGCAAATGCCCCAGGGCTACCAGACACATCTGGGGGATGGTGGCATGGGCCTTTCCGGTGGGCAGCGCCAGCGCCTGGCCATCGCCCGGGCCTTGCTGGTCGATGCGCCGATCCTGCTGCTGGACGAAGCCACCAGCGCCCTCGACGCCCAGAGCGAGCATCTGATCCAGCAGGCGCTGCCGCAACTGATGGAAGGGCGTACCACCCTGGTGATCGCCCACCGCCTGGCCACAGTGAAAAACGCCGACCGGATTGCGGTGATGGATCAGGGGAAATTGGTGGCGGTGGGCACGCATCAGCAACTGATCGCCACTAATGCGCTGTATGCGCGCCTGGCAGCCCTGCAATTCAACGACAATCACGAAGCCCTATAAAAAATGCCCGCGTTTCACAACGCGGGCACTTGCTGCTTCAAGCTTGCCGCTTTCGGCTGTTGTTACTGGTCATCAAAATAACGCTCGTGCCAATCCACCAGCGGTTGTGGCGAGTTGAGCTTCTGCCCGTAGATCACCGAATAAGACAGCACGTTCTGCACATACTGACGGGTTTCGTCGAACGGGATGCTTTCCACCCACACGTCGAAACTCAGGTGATCGGCGCCGCGCAGCCATTGGCGCACGCGCCCAGGCCCGGCGTTGTAGGCGGCAGACGCGAGCACGCGATTGCCGTTGAACTGGCTGTGCACCTGGCTCAGGTAGGCGGCGCCGAGTTGGATGTTCTTGTCCGGGTCCAGCACCTGCTGCGGTGACGCCAATGGGATGCTGAATTTGCGCGCGGTTTCCTTGGCGGTGGCGGGCATCAGTTGCATCAGGCCGCTGGCGCCAACGCCGGAGCGGGCGTCATCCATGAAGGCGCTTTCCTGGCGAGTGATGGCAAACACCCAGCTCGAATGCAGGCCACGGACCTTGGCTTCACGGACCAGGGTGTCGCGGTGGGCCATGGGAAAGCGGATATCCAGGTCGTCCCAGTACTTGGCCTGGCTGATGGTGCGGATCGCCGGGAAGTACCACTTCATGTCATAGGCGAGCTTGGCCTGGGCGACCATTTCGTCACGGTTGAAGTGGCGGCTGACGTGATACCACTCGCGGCGGCCGTCGACGATCTGGCCACGGGCATAAAACTCCAGGGCGCGGCGCACACCCGGGGTGTTGCGCACCTTGTTGATCAGGGCCTGGCTCATGACCAGAGGCTGGTTGTTCAACTGATAGGGGGCCTGGGAGCGATCCGCTGCGAGGAAGCCATAAAAATCCCGCTCCTTTGCCAGGCCTTTGTACAGCACCAGCGCTTGCGGGTTCTTCGGCTCGGCCAGTTCCAGGGCGCGGGCCTGCCAGTAGCGCCAGCGGTTGGTCGTGGCCAGGTCCTGAGGCAGCTTGCGTGTCAACTGGTAGGCATCTTCCCAGCGGGCCAGGCGCAGCAGCAGGCGCAGGCGCCATTCGGAGACGGTGTTGTCACGCAGCTCCGGGTCGTACTTGGTCATCACGTCCAGGGCGCGGGGGTCATAGCGTCGCGCCAGGGTCAGGCCGATTTCCCGGGCGATGGACACTTTTTCGTCACGGGAGAAGTGCATGCTGCTGGCATAACCATCCAGCAGGGCCATGGCTTGTTCCGGGTCCTGGCGCGCCAGGCGGCGCAGGCCCAGGCCGACAGCGTCGGACATGGCTTCAGTGGCCGGCAGGAAACGCGAGGGGTCACTGAGCATGGCGGGCTTTTGCGCCACGTCCACCATCAGGCGGCCCTGGGCACCCAGGGTGGGCAGGGTTTTCACCAGGCTGTTGGCCAGCGGATAGTTGCGGGCTTCGGCGGCGAGTTTGGCGCGGCCCCAGATCTTCTGCTCGGTCAATTGACCGGCGGCGGCCCATTGGCCAAAGGTGGCATCACAGGCAGCCGGTTGGGATTTGCCGGTCATCCACAGGGCTTCGGCGGTCTTGTAGCCTTCGGCCTTGAGGTTGTTGCTCAACTGGTATTGGCCGTGCAGGCAGTCCAGCTCGGTGAAGTTGAGCTTGGCGTCGTAGTACTTTTCAAAGGTCTTCCAGTCGCCACGCTCGGCGAGCCAGCGCAACCAGCGCAGCTTCATCCAGTTGGCCTGGGGCAGGTCGCCATGCTTGGCCAGGAACTGTTCGATTTCCTGGTTGCTCGCGGATTTGAGGCGCGCGGTCAGTTCGTCGTAGGCCAGGTAGGGCGTCAACGGGTAATCGGCCAGGGCCTGGCTGTATTGCATGTACGGGCCGGTGTCGCCCTTGGCCAGGGCCCGCTTGGCTTGGTCGTAATATTGGCGTTGGGTGGTCAGGTCCACTGCCTGGGCAGTCTGGACGGCGGTGGAGGAAAGAAGCAGGCAAGATAAAAAGCTGAAAAGGCGACTGCGCATGAGACGTCCGTGCAAAGAAATCAGGACTAGTGCCGGCGCCGCCGACACTGATTGCCCCTAGCTTAGCCTTTTGCCCGCAGCCGGTGAAAGCTTTGCAGGCCGCTTCGCTGAAGTTCTCAGGAAATGTCCTACAGAACGTGTCGGGCATGAAAATGCCGGCCGCTTCAGCCCCCAACTCAGGTAGAATGCGCGCCCAGTTTTTGGAGAAGCGTATGACCCTGCTCAAATTCAGCGATGTGTCCCTTGCTTTCGGCGCTATGCCGTTGTTGGACAAGGTGTCCTGGCAGATCGCCCGTGGTGAGCGGGTGTGCATCATCGGCCGCAACGGCACCGGCAAGTCCAGCATGATGAAGCTGGTCAAGGGCGACCAGAAGCCCGATGACGGCTCTGTGTGGCGTGCCCCGGGCCTGAAGATCGGCGAGTTGCCGCAAGAATTGCCGGTGGCCGACGAACGGACCGTGTTCGACGTGGTTGCCGAAGGCCTCGACGGTGTAGGCGAATTGCTTGCCCAATACCATCACCTGGCGCAGAACTGCGTCACCGAGGAAGACCTGGACAAGCTGATGCACGTCCAGCAAGACCTTGAAGCCCGTGATGGCTGGCGCTTGCAGCAACTGGTCGACAGCACCTTGAGCCGCCTGCAACTGCCGGCCGACAAGACCCTTGCCGAACTGTCCGGCGGCTGGCGTCGCCGGGTGCTGCTGGCCCAGGCCCTGGTGTCAGAGCCGGACCTGCTGCTGCTCGACGAACCGACCAACCACCTGGATATCGGCGCGATTGCCTGGCTGGAAGAAGCCCTCAAGGACTTCCAGGGCGCCGTGCTGTTTATCACGCACGACCGTTCTTTCCTGCAGAACCTTGCTACGCGCATCCTCGAACTGGATCGCGGCGGCCTGATCGACTGGAACGGCGACTACGCCAGCTTCCTGGTGCACAAGGAAGCCGCGCTGTCCGCTGAAGAAACCGCCAACGCGCTGTTCGACAAGAAACTGGCCCAGGAAGAAGTCTGGATCCGCCAGGGCATCAAGGCGCGCCGCACCCGTAACGAAGGCCGTGTACGTGCCCTGAAAGCCTTGCGTGTCGAGCGTAGCGAACGTCGCGAGCGCACCGGCAAGGCCAATATCCAGCTCGATACCGCCGACAAGTCGGGCAAGCAGGTCATGGTCCTGGAGAACGTCAGCTTCCATCACCCGGATGGCCCGTTCCTGATCAAGGACTTCTCCATGGTCCTGCAGCGCGGCGACCGTATCGGTCTGCTGGGCGCCAACGGTACCGGCAAGACCACTTTGCTCAAGCTGATGCTCAGCGGTCTGCAACCGACCAGCGGCACCGTGGAAGAGGGCACGCGCATCGATGTGGCCTACTTCGACCAGTTGCGCCACCAGTTGGACCTGGAAAAGACCGTGATCGACAACGTCGCTGAAGGCCGCGACTTTATCGATATCGACGGCCAGAGCCGCCACGTGCTGAGCTACCTGGGCGACTTCCTGTTCAGCCCGCAACGTGCCCGCACACCGGTCAAGGCCTTGTCTGGTGGTGAGCGAGCGCGCTTGCTGCTGGCCAAGCTGTTCAGCAAACCGGCCAACCTGCTGGTGCTTGACGAGCCGACCAACGACCTCGACGTGGAAACCCTCGAACTGCTGGAAGAGGTCCTGCTGACCTTCAACGGCACCGTGCTGATGGTCAGCCACGACCGGGCATTCCTCGACAACGTGGTCACCAGCACCCTGGTCTTCGAAGGTGAAGGCAAGGTGCGTGAATACGTCGGTGGTTATCAGGACTGGCTGCGCCAAGGCGGATCGCCGCGCCTGCTGGGCGTGACCGAGAGCAAGTCCGGCAAGGCCGACTTGAACTCTGCGGTGGTTGCACCTGCCGCTGCTGAACCTGTTCAGGACGCTGCGCCGGCGGCCAAGAAAAAGCTCAGCTACAAGTTGCAGCGTGAGCTGGAAGCCTTGCCGGGTGATATCGACGCCAAGGAGCAGCAGATCGCTGCTGTGGAAGCCGAAATGGCTGACGCGGGTTTCTATCTGCGTCCTGCGGCGGAAACGGCCAAGGTCATCGAGTCCCTGGAGAAGCTGAACCAGGAGCTGGAAGTGCTGGTTGAGCGTTGGGCCGAGCTGGATGCCTGATTGATTCGGCGGCAATAAAAAACCGGCGCTCTTAGGAGCACCGGTTTTTTTATATGAAATGCAAGCCAGCTCCTACATTTGATTTGCAGTGTTCTTACGAGCTCTTTACCAGCTTCACTGCCAGTACGTCGCACGGCGCGCCGTGCAGTACATCATTGGCCGTGGAGCCCAGCAGCAGCGCCAGGCCATGACGCCCATGGCTGCCAACGACGATAAGGTCGCAGTTCTGTTCTTTGGCCAGGTGATGGATTTCCTGGCGTGGTTGGCCATAGGTCAGGTGGCTTTGGTCTTTTTTCAACGCGGGATACTTGGCAATCAGCCGGTCCAGGCGCTCCTTGGCCTGATCGAACTGCTGCTGTTGCAGTTGCGACAGGTCCATCGGCACATCGCCGCCAAAGGCCATGGCCATGGGTTCGACGATATGCACCAGGGACAGCTTGACGCTATCGCCGGCGATGGCCACGGCGCGCTTGATCACCGGATCGCACTCTTCGGTCAGGTCCACGGCGACCAGAATATGTTCGTAAGTCATGAGGCGTTCCTCCAGGGGACTGCAATAAGTTCAGTATGGCTGCTTTCAAGCGGATGGGGTTGCGTCAGGTCAAATCCGCTCATCTAGAAATTCGGGAGTACACATATGACGGTCTGGATAGTGGTGTCAATCCTTGTGGTGGTGTTGAGCCCCCTGGCATGGCTGCGACCTTCGCGCCACCAGAGCGGGCGCATGGCCCTGCGCATGGAGGCCCGCCGCATTGGCCTGGCGATGCAATTGTCGCCCCAGGAATGGCCGCACTGGCTCAAGCAGGAGCCGCCCAGCCCTTGTGCGCAGTACTGTCGGCCACGGCGTGGCAGTCAGCCGGCCCTCTGGTGTTACTGGCAGTTGGAGCCGGGGGTGTGGGTCAATCAGTGGCGGGAAATCTGCGTTGACGAGAAGTTGTTGCCGCATTTTGCAAAGCTGCCGGATAACGTCTACAAAATCGAAGCCGACGGGCAAATGATCGCCTTGTATTGGGGTGAGAAAGGCGAATTGAGCGTCTTGCAGGACATCAATGCCTTGCTCAAGGCCCTGGCCTGACAGCGTTCCACTGTTCCACTGTAGGAGCGAGCTTGCTCGCGAAAATCGTCAACGATAACGCGCCAAACCTGGTTTAACGCGGTGCGCTCAGGTTTTTCGCGAGCAAGCTCGCTCCTACAATGACGAAATCACAGGCAATAAAAAGCCCGACATCATCATCGGGCTGGAGTTGGCCAGGCAGGCCGGTAATTCTTCGATTCATCGCGCCGCGCATTCGCACAGGCGTTCAAACGTGCGGCTAGCCTAGCCGGATATTCGCCGCTGTACAGGCCTTTTCTAAGCTTTTTGCATTATTGATTATGTGAATGCCTGCGCATTGATTCGCCTTGGCGGTTCTGAAATGACTGAAAAGTCGCGTTTTAGCGGCCCTTTCGAGCGATTGACAATTGTCGGAAATTGGCTGAAGGTGGCGTACCCAAATCAAACGGGCGTATGAATTGAGTGTTTGTCTGTCAGACATCTCAGACATAATCCCGACTATCGCATTGGCGGGTGTGCCTGGCGCATTGGCGTAAGCATTGACGTAATGATCAATGCCCGACCAGAGGCCAGCGTCCAGTGTGTACTGTTCAGCTTCCATATCGTGGAGATCAGTTGATGATTTACGAAGGTAAAGCCATCACGGTTAAGGCTCTTGAAAGTGGCATCGTCGAATTGAAATTCGACCTCAAGGGTGAGTCCGTCAACAAGTTCAACCGTCTAACCCTGAACGAACTGCGTCAGGCCGTAGACACCATCAAGGCTGATGCATCGATCAAAGGTGTGATCGTCTCCAGCGGCAAGGACGTGTTCATCGTCGGCGCTGACATCACCGAATTCGTCGACAACTTCAAGCTGCCCGATGCCGAGCTTGTGGCTGGCAACCTCGAAGCCAACAAGATTTTCAGCGATTTCGAAGACCTCAACGTGCCGACCGTTGCCGCGATCAATGGCATCGCCCTGGGCGGCGGTCTGGAAATGTGCCTGGCCGCGGACTTCCGCGTCATGGCCTCCAGCGCGAAAATCGGCCTGCCGGAAGTCAAGCTGGGCATCTACCCAGGCTTCGGCGGTACCGTGCGCCTGCCACGCATCATCGGTGCCGACAACGCCATCGAGTGGATTGCCGCCGGCAAGGAAAACCGTGCTGAAGACGCGCTGAAAGTGGGTGCAGTCGATGCCGTGGTTGCTCCGGATAAACTCGCAGAAGCTGCACTGAACCTGATCAAGGGCGCCATCAGCGGCGAATTTGACTACAAGGCCAAGCGTCAGCCGAAGCTGGAAAAGCTCAAGCTCAACGCCATCGAACAAATGATGTCGTTCGAAACCGCCAAGGGTTTCGTCGCCGGTCAAGCGGGTCCTAACTACCCGGCTCCGGTCGAAGCGATCAAGACCATCCAGAAAGCCGCGAACTTCGGTCGCGACAAGGCCCTTGAAATCGAAGCCGCCGGCTTCGTCAAACTGGCCAAGACGTCTGCTGCCCAGAGCCTGATCGGCCTGTTCCTGAACGATCAGGAGCTGAAGAAAAAGGCCAAGGCCTACGACGAAATCGCCAAGGACGTGAAACAGGCTGCCGTCCTCGGCGCCGGTATCATGGGTGGCGGTATCGCTTATCAGTCGGCGTCCAAAGGCACGCCGATCCTGATGAAAGACATCAACGAGCACGGTATCGAGCAAGGCCTGGCAGAAGCCGCCAAGCTGCTGGTGGGCCGCGTTGATAAAGGTCGCATGACGGCTGCGAAGATGGCTGAAGTGCTCAACGGCATTCGTCCTACGCTGTCCTACGGCGATTTCGGCCACGTCGACCTGGTGGTCGAAGCGGTTGTCGAGAACCCGAAGGTCAAGCAAGCGGTACTGGCTGAAGTTGAAGCCCAGGTCAAGGACGACACCATCCTGGCGTCCAACACCTCGACTATCTCTATCACCTTGCTGGCCAAGGCCCTCAAGCGTCCGGAAAACTTCGTCGGCATGCACTTCTTCAACCCGGTGCACATGATGCCGCTGGTGGAAGTGATCCGTGGCGAGAAGTCCAGCGAGCTGGCCGTTGCCACCACCGTTGCCTACGCCAAGAAAATGGGCAAGAACCCGATCGTCGTCAACGACTGCCCGGGCTTTTTGGTCAACCGCGTGCTGTTCCCGTACTTCGGCGGTTTCGCCAAGCTGGTCAGCGCTGGCGTGGACTTTGTGCGTATCGACAAGGTCATGGAGAAATTCGGCTGGCCAATGGGCCCGGCGTACCTGATGGACGTGGTCGGTATCGACACCGGCCACCACGGTCGCGACGTCATGGCTGAAGGCTTCCCGGACCGCATGAAAGACGACCGTCGTTCGGCCGTTGATGCGCTCTACGAGGCCAAGCGCCTGGGCCAGAAGAACGGCAAGGGTTTCTACGCCTACGAGACCGACAAGAAAGGCAAGCAGAAGAAAGTTGCCGATCCATCGGTTCACGAAGTGCTGGCACCGATCGTCTACGAACAGCGTGAAGTGTCCGACGAGGACATCATCAACTGGATGATGATCGCCCTGTGCCTGGAAACCGTGCGTTGCCTGGAAGATGGCATCGTTGAAACCGCCGCCGAAGCCGATATGGGCCTGGTGTACGGTATTGGTTTCCCTCCATTCCGTGGTGGTGCGCTGCGTTACATCGACTCTATCGGTGTGGCCGAGTTCGTTGCCCTGGCTGATCAGTACGCTGATCTGGGCCCGCTGTACCACCCGACTGCGAAGCTGCGCGAGATGGCCAAGAACGGCCAGAGCTTCTTCGGTTAAGTGCCCAGACGACTAGAGCGAGAATATTTATGAGCTTGAATCCAAGAGACGTCGTGATTGTCGACTTCGGTCGTACTCCGATGGGCCGCTCCAAGGGCGGCATGCACCGCAACACCCGTGCCGAAGACATGTCGGCGCACCTGATCAGCAAGCTGCTGGAGCGCAACGTCAAGGTCGACCCGAACGAAGTCGAGGACGTGATCTGGGGCTGCGTCAACCAGACCCTGGAGCAGGGCTGGAACATCGCCCGCATGGCGTCCCTGATGACGCAGATCCCGCATACTGCTGCCGGCCAGACCGTCAGCCGCCTGTGTGGTTCGTCCATGAGCGCACTGCACACTGCCGCCCAGGCGATCATGACCGGCAACGGTGATGTGTTCGTGGTCGGCGGCGTGGAGCACATGGGCCACGTCAGCATGATGCACGGCGTCGATCCAAATCCGCACATGTCGCTGTACGCGGCCAAAGCCTCGGGCATGATGGGCCTGACCGCAGAAATGCTCGGCAAGATGCACGGCATTACCCGTGAAGCCCAGGACGCTTTTGGCCTGCGCTCGCACCAGCTCGCCCACAAGGCAACCCTGGAAGGCAAGTTCAAGGATGAGATCATCCCGATGAACGGCTACGACGAGAACGGTTTCCTGAAGCTGTTCGACTACGACGAAACCATTCGTCCGGATACCACCCTGGAAAGCCTGGCGGCCTTGAAGCCGGCATTCAATCCAAAGGGCGGCACCGTGACTGCCGGTACTTCGTCGCAGATCACCGATGGTGCCTCGTGCATGATCGTGATGTCGGCCCAGCGCGCCCAGGACCTGGGGATCCAGCCTCTGGCAGTGATCCGTTCCATGGCCGTGGCGGGTGTGGACCCGGCGATCATGGGCTATGGTCCAGTACCGGCCACACAAAAAGCCTTGAAGCGCGCAGGTCTGAGCATCTCCGACATCGACTTCTTCGAGCTCAACGAAGCTTTCGCCGCACAGGCCCTGCCCGTGCTGAAAGATCTGAAAGTACTCGACAAGATGAACGAGAAGGTTAACCTGCACGGCGGTGCGATTGCCCTGGGCCACCCATTCGGTTGCTCCGGTGCACGTATTTCCGGCACTTTGCTTAACGTGATGAAGCAAAATGGCGGCAACCTTGGGGTTGCAACCATGTGCATTGGTCTCGGCCAAGGCATTTCTACCGTCTTCGAACGCGTCTAAGCGTTGAGTTGACGGAAGCCGGGGCCCAGTGCCCCGGTTTTTGTTTTTTGGAATTTTTAATTTTTTTTTAATAAATTTTGTAAGAGGGCCAGAGCATGAAAGTCGAACCAGGGCTCTACCAGCATTATAAAGGTCCCCAGTACCGCGTTTTTAATGTGGCGCGGCACTCCGAGACCGAAGAAGAAGTGGTGTTCTACCAAGCACTGTATGGCGATTACGGCTTTTGGGTGCGCCCCTTGAGCATGTTCCTGGAAACCGTCGAAGTTGACGGCAAGCAGGTCCCGCGCTTTGCTTTGGTGCAGGTCGAACCCAGCCTTTTTTCAGGGCAGTAACGGCCGGTTGCGCAGAATGCTGCGCTTGACCTCACTGTGTTGCCACTATATATAGCGTTGCCGCGTCAGGCGCCAACCGCCTTTCTCTTCTCGAATTCAGGAATTTTCCGATCCATGGGCAAATCGCTGGTCATTGTGGAATCCCCGGCTAAGGCCAAGACCATCAACAAGTACTTGGGTAACGAGTACGTGGTGAAGTCGAGTATCGGCCATATCCGAGACCTGCCCACCAGCGGTTCGGCTAGCGCCAGCAAGGAGCCTGCTGCCAAGCGCGGCAAGGCGGCTGCGGGCGAAGGTCCGGTGCTCTCGCCTAAAGAGAAGGCGCGCAAGCAGCTGGTCTCGCGCATGGGTGTGGACCCGGATCATGGCTGGAAGGCCAAGTACGAAATCCTTCCGGGCAAGGAAAAGGTCATCGAGGAGCTGCGCCGGCTCGCCAAGGATGCTGACACCATCTATCTCGCAACGGACTTGGACCGCGAAGGGGAAGCCATTGCCTGGCACCTGCGCGAAGCCATTGGTGGGGACGACAGCCGCTACAAACGCGTGGTGTTCAACGAAATCACCAAGAAGGCGATCCAGGAAGCCTTCTCCAAGCCAGGCGAGCTGGACATTGACCGCGTCAATGCCCAGCAGGCGCGGCGCTTCCTCGACCGCGTCGTGGGCTACATGGTCTCGCCGTTGCTGTGGGCGAAGATCGCCCGTGGCTTGTCCGCTGGCCGTGTGCAATCGGTCGCGGTCAAGCTGGTAGTGGAGCGCGAGCGCGAGATCCGTGCGTTCATCCCTGAAGAATACTGGGAAGTCCACGCTGACCTCGGCACCGCCAAGGGCGCGACCGTGCGCTTTGATGTGGCCCGCGAGAAAGGCGAGGCCTTCAAGCCGCTTAACGAAGCCCAGGCCATGGCCGCGCTGGAGAAGCTCAAGGCTTCCAGCTACAGCATCGTCAAGCGCGAAGACAAACCGACCAGCAGCAAGCCATCCGCGCCGTTCATCACCTCCACCCTGCAACAGGCCGCGAGCAACCGCCTGGGCTTCGGGGTGAAGAAGACGATGATGATGGCCCAGCGTTTGTACGAAGCGGGCTACATCACGTATATGCGTACCGACTCCACCAACCTGTCGCAAGACGCGGTGGCGATGGCGCGCACTTATATTGAAAGCGAATTCGGCAAGAAGTACCTGCCGGAGAAGCCGAACGTCTACAGCAGCAAGGAAGGCGCACAAGAGGCTCACGAAGCGATTCGTCCGTCTGACGCCAATACCGAGCCAAGCAAGCTCACGGGCATGGAGCGCGACGCTGAGCGCCTCTACGAGCTGATCTGGCGCCAGTTCCTGGCCTGCCAGATGCTGCCGGCGCAATACCTGTCCACCACCGTCACCGTGGGTGCCGGGGACTTCGAGCTGCGTGCCAAGGGTCGTATCCTCAAGTTCGACGGCTACACCCGTGTGATGCCGCAAATCGCCAAGCCCGGCGATGATGACGTGCTGCCAGACATGGCCCAGGGCGATGTGATGAAGCTGATCAAGCTTGATCCGTCCCAGCACTTCACCAAGCCGCCTGCGCGTTATTCGGAAGCCAGCCTGGTAAAAGAGATGGAAAAACGTGGCATTGGTCGTCCTTCGACCTACGCGGCGATCATTTCCACCATCCAGGATCGTGGCTACGTGGCCCTGCATAACCGTCGTTTCTATTCGGAAAAGATGGGCGATATCGTCACCGAGCGTCTGTCCGAGAGTTTCTCCAACCTGATGGACTACGGCTTTACCGCCGGTATGGAAGAGAATCTCGATGACGTGGCCCAGGGCGAGCGGGACTGGAAGAATGTACTCGACGAGTTCTATGGCGACTTCAAGAAGAAACTCGAAGTAGCCGAGAACCCGGAAAACGGTATGCGTGCCAACCAGCCGGTGATGACGGATATTCCGTGCACCACCTGCGGTCGGCCGATGCAGATCCGCACTGCGTCTACCGGTGTGTTCCTCGGTTGTTCGGGTTATAGCCTGCCGCCTAAAGAGCGCTGCAAGGCCACCGTCAACTTGGTGCCAGGTGATGAAATCGCTGCCGATGACGAGGGTGAGTCCGAGTCGCTGGTACTGCGTGGCAAGCACCGTTGCCCGATCTGCAGCACCGCCATGGATGCTTATCTGCTGGATGAGAAGCGCAAGTTGCACATCTGCGGTAACAACCCGGATTGCAACGGCTACGAAATCGAAGAAGGCACCTACCGCATCAAGGGCTATGAAGGGCCGAGCCTGGAGTGCGACAAGTGCGGCAGCGAGATGCAGCTCAAGACCGGCCGTTTCGGCAAGTTCTTCGGTTGCACCAATGCGACCTGCAAGAACACCCGCAAACTGCTGAAAAGCGGTGACGCGGCGCCGCCGAAGATGGACCCGGTGAAGATGCCTGAGCTCAAGTGCGAGAAGGTCAACGACACCTACATCCTGCGTGACGGCGCTTCGGGCCTGTTCCTGGCGGCCAGCCAGTTCCCGAAAAACCGCGAGACCCGTGCACCCCTGGTGATGGAGATCGTGCCGCACAAGGACGAGATCGATCCGAAGTACCACTTCCTGTGTGAAGCGCCGAAGAAGGATCCCGACGGTCGTCCGGCCGTGATCCGCTACAGCCGCAAGACCAAGGAGCAGTACGTGCAGACCGAAGTAGACGGCAAGCCTACGGGTTGGAAAGCGTTCTACGACGGCGGCAAGTGGAAGGTCGAGGACAAGCGCCAGGGCGCTTGATCTGTAGGCGCGAGCTTGCTCGCGAAGGTCGTTAACGATGACGCGATAAACCTGGTGCACTGCGGTGCTCTCAGGTTTTTCGCGAGCAAGCTCGCTCCTACAGGCCGTATCATACTTATGTCGTTGTGGAGACTGCTGTCATGGCTAACGAACTCTATACCCGTACCAACCAGAAAATTTACTTCGCGGGTTTGTCCCTGGACGCCCTTGGCCGTGCCGAGGAAGGAAAGGAGATGAACGCTATCGCGCTGGTCCAGGCGGGGCGAGAGTCGGCGTTATTCCATCTGTACGGCGCCTTGCTGGGTCTGTGTCATGAAATTGCCGGCTTCTATCGCTTGCCCCAGGCGCATGCGCCACGGGCCGAGGATATCCTGACCCGCGAGGTGCTAGAGTCCTTGGCCATCCCTGAGTTGGCCGAGTTGGTGGAAATGGCCCGCAGCCCTGACAGCTGGCTGGCACGTTTGCTGGCTGCGCATTCGGCGATGTTCCAGCCGCCGCGTGTGCCGCACAAGCCCAAGGGTGATGTGACCCAGCCGCTGATCGTTGCGGTCAGCCTGGAAGAGGAAGGTCCCGAGCCACTGAGCCGGGCCGAGTTGGAGAGCTGGCGCCAGGAGCTGAAGAAGCTGGCTATCCGCTTTCGGGATGGCTTGAACGAGTGCTGAGTGGCAGGGCAATGTAGGAGCCGGCAAGCCAGCTCCTACAGACCATTCATCAAGCCGCAAAGAAAGCTGTTCAGATCCTGAGCGAGGCCGCGTTGATGACTGATATAATGCCGGCCTTTCGTGGAGAACAGATTTTTATGCCAACGTCCTTTCTGGAAATTGTTGAACTGCCCGACGGCCGAATTGAGCTGCGCAGGGCTGAGGACGAGGGTTCTCTGGTGACTTTGGATTTTTCCGAGGACGCCAAGGCATTCCTGCAAGGCCAACACGTGGAAGTGGCAAAAGCCATGCTGAGCGTTGGTGTGCAGATGGCGGGGCGCCTGGCTGAAGGCGAGCCGGAGAAAGATGACGGTCCACGGATTCTTCACTGAGTCCGTTTGTCGTTTTTAAGATTCAAATGCTCAATCGGCTTCTCAATTCTGTAGAAGCCTAGCGTCCATCGCAGGCACTGACCTGACGTCAGGCTGCAATCGGACGACCTGTACCACTCCCGATAACGCGTTGCGCGTCAGGCTCGGGCTTATCCCAAACGAATATTCAAGCTCTGTGCATCGCCCGTACGCGCTGCGCTGATCAACTGCTGCTTGGCCGAAGCGCCCAGTGGATTCAGCCAACTGACCACCGTGTGGCTACGCCCGAGGCGCAGCGCTTCACAGGTCAGTTGCTGGGCGCTCTGGGTGCCGCGTGGTTGCAGCAGCAGGATGCGTTCGCGGTTCAGGCCCGCATCCCGCAACCAGGCCTGGGTCAGGCTGGAGGGCGGGGCGATCAGGGTCAGCCAGCGGGCGTCCTGTTCTTCGCTCAGGTTGCGAAGAATGGGGGCCAGCAGGCTCAGGCAGTTCCCGGCAGCGCCGCGCAACGACAATTCACTGAATACCTCGGGTTCAGCGGTGGCGGTCCATGGGGACTGCACCGTCTCGTTGAGGATAGGTGCAAGTGGCTGGGCCAAAAAGGCCTCAAACAGCGGCAGTTGTGTGTGTTGTTGCACGTGTGGGAACTGCATGATGCCTCCGTTAGCGGCGAATAACGCCGACACTCAAGCCTTCGATCACCAGGTCCTGATCCTTCAGGTTGACTTCAATCGGCGAAAACTCGGGGTTTTCTGCCAGCAGCCAGACTTTGCTGCCTTCGCGCTTGAAGCGCTTGACCGTCACTTCATCGCCGATGCGGGCCACGACGATCTGGCCGTTGCGCGCTTCGCGGGTGGTGTGGACGGCCAGCAGGTCGCCGTCGAAAATGCCCACGTCCTTCATACTCATGCCATGGACCCGCAGCAGATAGTCGGCGCGAGGATGGAAGAAGGTCGGGTTGATATTGCAAGACTCTTCGACGTGCTGTTGTGCAAGAATCGGCGCACCGGCAGCGACCCGGCCGATGATCGGCAGGGTCGATTCGTCAGCCTTGGCTTCAAAGCCAGGGATACGAATGCCGCGCGATGCACCTGGGGTCATTTCGATCGCGCCCTTGCGGGCAAGGGCCTTCAGGTGTTCTTCGGCAGCGTTGGGGGATTTGAACCCCAGCTCCAGGGCGATTTCGGCCCGGGTCGGCGGATAGCCGTTGTCGTCGAGGCAGCGCTTGATAAAAGCGAGAATCTCAGCTTGGCGTGGCGTCAGTTTTAGCATGTTGATCGCTCTGTCTTTTTATACAGTGACTGGGATTATATACAGTGAACTGCGCTTGGCAATCATCGTTTTTACCGACTCCGCCGGACGGTCATCCGTCGGTCCTTGCAAAGCCTTGGGATAGCGCTGCCAACAGGCCGTTGAAGATGTGATTAAATAGGTGCGAATCGGGTGACTGCCCGGCCGGAAAACGGACCTGCAGGCTTGACATTGCACAAGGTGAAACGTATGTTTCAAACAAGTGTTTGTCAGGCGGAGTAGCCATGGCCCAGTCGGAAACCGTTGAACGCATTCTCGATGCTGCCGAGCAGTTGTTCGCGGAAAAAGGATTTGCTGAAACTTCATTGCGGCTGATCACCAGCAAGGCCGGGGTCAACCTGGCGGCAGTGAATTATCATTTTGGCTCGAAAAAGGCTTTGATCCAGGCGGTGTTCTCACGCTTCCTCGGACCGTTCTGTATCAGCCTCGACCGTGAGCTGGAGCGGCGCCAGGCCAAGCCTGACAACAAGCCAAGCCTGGAAGACCTGCTGGAAATCCTCGTTGAACAGGCCCTGGTGGTACAACCGCGCAGTGGCAACGACCTGTCGATCTTCATGCGCCTGCTGGGCTTGGCTTTCAGTCAGAGCCAGGGCCACTTGCGACGTTATCTCGAAGACATGTACGGCAAGGTATTCCGTCGCTATATGTTGCTGGTCAACGAGGCGGCCCCGCGTATTCCCCCTATCGAATTGTTCTGGCGCGTGCACTTCATGCTCGGTGCGGCGGCGTTCAGCATGTCCGGGATCAAGGCCTTGCGCGCCATTGCCGAGACCGATTTCGGGGTCAACACCTCCATTGAACAGGTGATGCGCCTGATGGTGCCTTTCCTGGCGGCCGGCATGCGTGCCGAAAGTGGTGTCACCGACCCGGCCATGGTGGCCGCGCAGTTGCGTCCCCGGAGCAAGTCTGTGCCCGTGCCTGCCAAGGTTTAACCACTGGCGTCTGGGCGCCACCGCTTGCATCCGCTAAGCTAGCCGCCCATGCCGATTTCAAACAGTTACCCGCACCCCGCCGCCTTGCCAGGCTTGACCTGGCGAGGCAGCGGGGTGCGCGCGTCATTCAAGGAAAAATTATGACTGCTGCCCTACAAGGCTCTTTGATGGTGGACGTCGCCGGCACCTGGCTGACGGCTGAAGATCGTCACTTGTTGCGCCAGCCTGAAGTGGGCGGCCTGATCATTTTTGCGCGCAACATCGAACATCCACGGCAAGTGCGGGAGTTGAGCGCGGCTATTCGCGCGGTACGCCCGGACCTGCTGCTGGCTGTCGATCAGGAAGGCGGGCGAGTGCAGCGCCTGCGCCAGGGCTTTGTGCGTCTGCCGGCCATGCGCGCCCTGGCGGACAATCCCAATGCCGAACACCTGGCCGAACAATGCGGCTGGGTCATGGCTACTGAGGTACTGGCCGTCGGCCTGGACCTTAGCTTCGCCCCGGTGCTGGACCTCGACTACCAGCGCAGCGCCGTCGTAGGCACCCGCTCGTTCGAAGGCGATCCTGAGCGTGCCGCGCTGTTGGCTGGGGCCTTTATCCGGGGCATGAACAGCGCCGGCATGGCGGCCACCGGCAAGCATTTCCCGGGCCATGGCTGGGCCGAGGCAGATTCCCACGTCGCCATTCCCAATGACGAGCGCAGCCTGGAACAGATTCGCGCCCATGACCTGGTGCCGTTCGCACGCCTGAGCAAGCAATTGGCTGCCGTGATGCCTGCGCATGTGATCTACCCGCAGGTCGATAATCAGCCGGCAGGTTTCTCGCGCCGCTGGTTGCAAGACATCCTGCGCGGTGAGTTGCAGTTCGATGGGGTGATTTTCAGTGATGACCTGTCCATGGCCGGTGCTCATGTGGTGGGGGATGCGGCGAGCCGTATCGAAGCGGCTTTGAGCGCAGGTTGCGATATGGGGCTGGTGTGCAATGACCGTGCGGCCGCTGAACTGGCCCTGAGTGCCGCCCAGCGCATGAAGGTCACGCCGTCGGCGCGGATTGCCCGGATGCGCGGGCAGGCGATTGCGTCGACTGACTATAAGCAGAATCCGCGGTGGTTGGCGGCGCTCGGCGCGCTTCGGGATGCTCAGTTGATCGAATGAGATTGAGGTGCGCCTATCGCAGGCAAGCCAGCTCCCACATTTGAATGTATTCACAGATCAAAATGTGTGGCTTGCCTGCGATAGCGGCCTAACAGTCAGCGCTTCTCTTGCTTATTGGGCAGCGGCGCAAACAACGCCTCGATATCCTCATTGCCCAACTTCCAGTCGCCAGTGGTGCGTCCATCCAGCACGCCCGCCGCCAGGTCTGACTTTTCCTGCTGCAACGCCTGGATCTTTTCCTCCACGGTACCGCGCGCAATCATCTTGTACACAAACACCGGTTTTTCCTGGCCGATGCGATAGGCGCGGTCGGTGGCCTGGTTTTCCGTGGCCGGGTTCCACCACGGGTCGTAGTGGATCACGGTGTCGGCTTCGGTCAGGTTAAGCCCGACGCCACCGGCCTTGAGGCTGATGAGGAAGATCTGCAACGTGCCGCTCTGGAAATCTTTCACCGGTGTGCGGCGGTCGCGGGTCTGGCCGGTCAGCAAGGCATAGGCGACTCCGCGTTTTTTCAGCTCGATCTCAATCAGGCTGAGCATTGAGGTGAACTGGGAAAACAGCAGAATCCTGCGCCCTTCGGCAAATAGCTCGTCAAGCATCTCCATCAGGCTATCGAGCTTGCCCGAGCTGCTGCCGCGTGCGGGCAGGGTGGCATCGTTGACCAGGCGCAGGTCACAACAGACCTGACGCAGCTTGAGCAGCGCTTCAAGAATGATGATCTGGCTGCGGGCCACGCCCTTGCGGGTGATCTCGTCGCGGACCTTCTTGTCCATGGCCAGGCGCATGGTTTCGTACACGTCGCGCTGCGCTTCATTGAGGTCGACCCAGTGGATGATCTCGGTCTTGGGCGGCAGCTCGGTGGCCACCTGTTCCTTGGTGCGGCGCAGCAGGAACGGTTTGATCCGGCCGTTGAGGTGCTGCAATCGCACCTCGCTGCCGCGTTTTTCGATGGGCACGCGGTAATCACGGTTGAAGCTCTTAACATCACCCAGCCAGCCCGGCAGCAGGAAATGGAACAGCGACCACAGCTCGCCCAGGTGATTTTCCAGCGGCGTGCCGCTCAGGCACAGGCGCTGGCGTGCATTCAGCTCGCGGGCGGCCTGGGCGGCCTTGCTGGTGGGGTTCTTGATGTATTGGGCTTCGTCGAGGATCAGCACATGCAGCGGCTGCGCGGCCAGTTGCTCGATGTCCTTGGGCAACAGGGCATAGGTGGTCAGCAGCAGGTCGTAATCTTGCAGTTGCGCGAAGTGCTTCTTGCGTGCGGCTCCGTACAGCGCCAGGACCTTGAGCTGAGGAGTGAAGTGCGCCGCTTCGTCGAGCCAGTTGGGGATCAGGCTGGTCGGCATCACCACCATGCACGGTCGGTCCAGGCGCCCGGCGATTTTCTCACTGAGAATATGCGCCAGGGTCTGTAGGGTTTTGCCCAGGCCCATGTCGTCCGCGAGAATCCCGCCCACTTCCAGTTGCCGCAGGGACTGCATCCAGCTCAGACCTTCGAGCTGATACGGGCGCAATGTCGCGTTCAGGCCCTCGGGCGCCGTGCAGGTGAAGTCCTTGATATCCCGCAGGCGCTGGGCAAAGTTGCGGATCTGCTCGCCGCCTTCCCATTGCAGAGGGAGGTCTTCCAGCGGGTTGAGGCGAATGGCGTCGGCCTTGGCCAGACGCAAGGCGGTGCTGCCGGGCTCTTGCAGGTAGAACTCACCGAGGGTCGCCAGCACCGGTTTGAGCCGGCCATAGGGCAGCGCCACTTGCAGCGGGCCGTGGCCGCCATTGGGTAAACCGGGGATGTTCACCAGGATCAGTTCGTCGTCGCGGCGGCGCGCGAGTTTTTCCGGGTTGAGAATTTCGGTGTGGGAGCGCATCAGGTTCAACAGGATCGGCAACAGGCTCAGGCGTTCGCCATTGACGATAATCCCCAGCTCCAGGTCGAACCAGTCGCGTTCCGGCATTTCATCGACGCTGGCGTACCAGTCATCGACGGGGCTCAGGTCGAAGCCGAAGTCCTCATCGATCTGCAACTCCCAACCCTCGGCGCGCAGGGTCGGCGAGGCGTTGAGGGTGAAGTTCAGCCAGGCGCTGTCATTGACCATCTCAAACAGCTCGCCGGCGCTTTCTGGCAAGGCCTTGCTCTGGCGGGTGGCGATCTTGAAACCGAGCAGGCGCAATTGTTCGCGAAACTGTTGCTCGACCTCGGGGTGGCGCTTGATCCGCAGGCTCTGGGTTTCCTGGCGGACTACGATATCGGCGTTTTTCTGGCCGCTGACGTAGTTGCCCAGATAGTTGAACGACAGCGCCGCGCGGTGCTGGATGTAGCGCTGCATCTTGCCGTTGCGCGGCTCAAAGGCGCTGAACTCGATGCTGGCCAGCCACAGGCGCGGGATCGGCTGCACGTCTTCGAGTACCACTTGTGGCAGCACTACACGGTTATCCAGTACGGCCTGGAGCTTTTCCAGCAGCTCGGCATCCTTGGCCGCCGCGGGAAAGGCCAGGGTTTCCTGGACTTGCAGCAACACCGCCGCAATGTGTTTGCAGTTGGTGTGCACGGGGCAGGTGCAGCGGCTGTCCACCAGGATCAAGGTGCCTTTGGCCGATTCGCGCAGGGAGATGGTCTGGCGGTAGACATTGCCGCCTGAGCCTTCGCAACTGGCGATGATGGTGCTGTCGCCCGACTCGACGATGCGTACGCGGTTTTCCAGGGCGTAGCGCCGGCCGCGCTCCAGGCTTTGCTCCTTGAAGCGGTTGGCCCAGGAAGGCGCCAGGGGTTTGGTCAGCGGCGACGGCAGGGACATGGTGCTGGATCAGTCCGCCAGGCCGGGCGGTGGTACGCTCGGTGGCTTGGCGGTGAGGGAGGTGATCTTGACCAGCAGGGCCAGATGGCCGCCGTCCAGGTAGTTGAGCTGGTTGTTCTTGGTGCGTACGTCCGGCTGGCTCAGGTGTTCGCTGGCAATCACGCTGCCGTTGTTGTCGAACTGGTTGAGCCAGAAGCTCGCATCAATCCGGGTGAAACGCCCCAGTTGCAGGTCCAGGGTGCCCTGGATGGGGAACTGGCCGAACTGTTCCTGGCCGTCGGTGATCTTCAGCTTGACCGCCTGTTCGCCCAGGTTCTGTTCCCAGGCCTTGTGCAGCAGCACGGTGTAGTCGCCACTGGCCTGGAGTTTCTCGACGATATTGTTCAGGCGTGGCGGGCTGATTTTCTCGATGCCCTGGCGCGCGTCGACAGCCCAGTTTTCCGGGGCGGGCCGGCTGTTGAGCTGGGGTTCCGCATTCTGGCGGACCAGGATCATTTCCACCTGGTAGAGGCTGTCGGCAAATGCCGAAGGTGCGACTACCACCAGCAACAGGCTCAGGATATGGAACAGGCGCATGGGGCGTCCTTCAAGCAGATTTCGGGATGAGGCGTTCAAACAGCGCCTCCAGTGTATTAAAGCGCTCTTCTGCACGTTCCATCGGCACCATGAACTTGAACAGCGTGGCACCTTCGAATTTGTAGCGGTTGGGCTGGCCCTGGATCAACTTGATCAGCACCAATGGGTCCACCGGCGTCTGCGCTTCGAACTCGATACGCCCGCCTTGGGGGCCGGCGTCGACCTTCTTGATCCCCAGTTGCTCGGCCTGCAACTTGAGCAGGGTCAGGCGCACTAGGTTCTTGGTCGGTTCCGGCAACAGGCCGAAGCGGTCGATCATCTCCACTTGCAGGTCCTTGAGGCCTTCTTCGTCGGTGGCCGAGGCGATGCGCTTGTACAGGATCAGCCGCGCATGCACATCTGGCAGGTAGTCCTCGGGAATCAACGCCGGCAAACGCAGGTTGATTTCCGGGCCGCCGCCCAGTGGTTGGTCGAGGTTCGGCTGCTCGCCTTTGCGGATGGCCTTCACCGCGCGTTCCAGCATCTCCATATAAAGGGTGAAGCCCACGGCCTGGATCTGCCCGCTCTGGCCGTCGCCCAGCAGTTCACCGGCGCCACGGATTTCCAGGTCGTTGGTGGCCAGCACAAAGCCCGCGCCCAGGTCCTGGGTGTTGGCGATGGCCTCCAGGCGTTTTTCGGCGTCGCCAGTGATTTGCTGGCGCGGTGGCGTCAGCAGGTAGGCATAGGCTTGGTGGTGACTGCGGCCGACCCGGCCACGCAACTGGTGCAGTTGTGCCAGGCCGAACTTGTCGGCACGCTCGATAATGATGGTGTTGGCGCTCGGCACGTCAATGCCGGTCTCGATGATGGTCGAGGCGATCAGCACGTTGAAGCGCTTGTGGTAGAAGTCGCTCATCACCTGTTCGAGTTCGCGCTCGCGCATCTGCCCGTGGCCGATGCCGATCCGCGCTTCCGGCACCAGTTCGGCGAGGTCGGCGGCGCATTTCTCGATGGTTTTCACATCGTTGTGCAGGTAGTAGACCTGGCCGCCGCGCAGCAACTCGCGCAGCAGGGCCTCTTTGATCGTGCTGTTGTTCTGCTCCATGACGAACGTGCGCACCGACAAGCGCCGCGCTGGCGGTGTGGCGATGATCGACAGGTCGCGCATGCCCGACACCGCCATGTTCAGCGTGCGCGGGATCGGCGTGGCGGTCAGGGTGAGGATATCGACCTCGCTGCGCAAGGCCTTGAGCTGCTCCTTCTGGCGCACGCCAAAGCGGTGCTCTTCGTCGATGATCACCAGGCCCAGGTTCTTGATCTTCACGTCGTCCGACAGCAATTTGTGCGTACCGATGACGATGTCGATCTTGCCTTCGGCCAGATCGGCGACAGCGGCATTCACTTCCTTGGCCGACTTGAAGCGGCTCATCACCTCCACGGTTACCGGCCAGTCGGCAAAACGGTCGCGGAAGCTGTTGTAGTGCTGCTGGGCGAGCAGGGTGGTCGGCACCAGGATCGCCACCTGGCGGCCGCCATGCACCGCGATAAACGCGGCGCGCATCGCCACTTCGGTCTTGCCGAAGCCCACATCGCCACAGACCAGGCGGTCCATGGGCTTGGGTGCGAGCATGTCGGCGCGCACCGCATCGATGGTGGTTTGCTGGTCCGGGGTTTCTTCGAAGGCGAAGCCGGCGCTGAAGGTGGCGTAGTCGGCCTTCGGGTCGGCGAACGCATAACCTTCGCGGGCCGCGCGGCGGGCATAAATGTCCAGCAGTTCGGCGGCCACGTCGCGCACCTGTTCGGCGGCCTTGCGCTTGGCTTTCTGCCAAGTCTCGGAGCCCAGGCGGTGCAACGGCGCGAGGGCGTCGTCGCTGCCGGTGTAGCGCGCGATCAGGTGCAGGTTGGCCACGGGCACGTAGAGCTTGGCGCCCTCGGCGTATTCCATGGTGAGGAATTCAGCGGCCTGGTTGTCGATCTCCAGGGTCTGCAGGCCCAGGTAGCGCCCCACACCGTGGTCGATATGCACCACCGGTGCGCCTTCGCGCAGTTCGGTGAGGTTCTTGATGACCGCGTCGTTGTTGGCGTCCGCACGTTTTTCCCGGCGCCGGCGCTGCATCACGCGTTGGCCGAACAGCGGGCTCTCGGCAATCAGCGCCAGGGCCGGATCATCCAGTTGCAAGCCTTCGTTGAGCGGGGCAATGGTGATCGCCAGGCGGTCTTTGCCGGCTACGAAGTCCGGCCAGCTGTCGACGGTTTTTGGCCGCAGCTTCAAGCGTTCCAGCAACTCCAGCAGCACTTCGCGGCGCCCGGCGGATTCGGCGGTAAACAGCACGCGGCCCGGGAAGTCGCCGAGGAAGTCGGACAGCGCTTGCAGTGGCTGGGCGGCCTTGGCTTCGATGGCCAGGTTCGGCAGGGCCTGGGCCGGGAAGCGTTCGCGACCGACACCGGCTTCCACATCCTGTTGGCTGGCAACCACGCGCGGCCAGTTCTTCAGGCGGGCGAAGCAGTCTTCTACCGGCAGGAACAGTTCGGCAGGCGGCAATAAAGGCCGGGATGGATCGACGCGGCGCTCTTCATAACGGTTACGCACATCGTTCCAGAAGTTTTCCGCTGCCTGTTCGATGCCTGGCAGCGAGAACACCTGGGTGTCCTGGGGCAGGTAATCGAACAGGGTCGAGGTTTCATCGAAGAACAGCGGCAGGTAGTACTCGATACCGGCGGGGGTAATCCCGCTGCTCAAATCCTGGAAGATCGGGCAACGGCGGAAGTCCACGTCAAAGCGTTCGCGAAAGCGCGCCTTGAAGCGTGTAACCGCGTCTTTTTGCAGCGGGAATTCCCGGGCCGGCAGCAGCTTGATCGACTGCACCTTGTCGATGGAACGCTGGTTTTCCGGGTCGAAGGTGCGCAGGGTCTCGATTTCGTCGTCGAACAGGTCGATGCGGTAGGGCAGTTTGCTGCCCATCGGGAACAGGTCGATCAGCGCGCCGCGCACCGCGAATTCACCATGCTCGTACACCGTATCGACGCAGCGATAGCAGCTGGCTTCCAGGCGGGTGCGCATTTGCTCCACATCGAGCTTCTGGCCGATATCCAGCACCAGGCTGCTGCCGAGCAGGAACTTGGTCGGGGCCAGGCGGTGCAGGGCGGTGGTGATCGGCACCACCAGCACGCCGTGGGCCAGTTCCGGCAAGCGGTACAGGCTGGCGATGCGCTGGGAGATGATGTCCTGGTGCGGCGAGAACAAGTCGTAGGGCAGGGTTTCCCAGTCCGGGAAATGCAGCACCGGCAAATCGGGGGCGAAGAAGCTCAGCTCCTGCTCCAGCCGTTCGGCACTTTGGCTGTCGGCGGTCAGTAGCAGGGTAAAGCGCTTGGCTGCACTGGCAGCCTCGGCAATGGCCAGGCTCAGGGCGGCACCGGGCAGATTGCCCCAGTGCTGTTTACCTGCCTCGGCAGGGAGTAGCGGTAGACGCAGGACGGGCACGGAAGGTTGAGCTCCAGCGTTGCGACAAAGTCGGTAATTGTAACGGCCCGGAGTGCCGCCTGTCAGTTGCTGACTGTGCCTATTACGGTTTGTAGGAAATGTAGTGGCTAAGACAAACAATGCGCGGTTTTGTCTCGATATGTAGTGCAAAAATGCATGGATGTTTCGGAGGGTTACGGACAAGTCGCCCGGGTCTTTCTCCGAGGGGTACGCTGGAAGCCGCGTATTTACTGGGCTGTAGCGCGGCGAAAATTATGTGCAAGGGCTTTTGTTGCGTGGTGCGCATTGCTCCGAGGGCGGTCGGGCGGCATAATGTAGCCCCTTTTTTCTGCCCCTACATGTGGAAGGTTCCCGTGACTCAGAAGCCCGACCAGTGTCTTGGTGAATGGATCGACCGTGAAGCACTCGCTGAAGCGATGATTCCGCTTATCGGTCAGCTGTACCGCAATAACAATGTGGTGAGCTCGATCTATGGCCGCAGCCTGATCAACCAATCAGTCATCGCGATTCTCAAGGCTCATCGCTTTGCTCGCCATCGTTCTGCCGACGATAGCGAACTCTCCGTCCACGAAACATTCCCTCTGCTTAAAGCCATGAGCGAGCTCAAGCTCGGCGCGGCTTCGGTGGACCTGGGCAAGTTGGCCTACAAGTTCCGCAACGAAGGCAATGGCCGTACTGCCGAGCAGTTCGTCCGTGAAGAAATGGCCGACGTGGTTGGCCAGCAAAACGCCGCGGCCCGCAAAGGCACCGACGTTGTGTTGTACGGCTTCGGTCGTATCGGCCGCCTGCTGGCACGCATCCTGATCGAAAAAACCGGCGGTGGCGACGGCCTGCGCCTGCGGGCCATTGTCGTGCGCAAAGGCGCCGAGAATGACCTGACCAAGCGCGCGAGCCTCTTGCGCCGCGACTCGGTACACGGTTCGTTCAATGGCACCATCACCATCGACGAAGAAAACAACACCATCACCGCCAACGGTAACCTGATCCAGGTGATCTACGCGAAGAACCCGACCGAGGTGGATTACACCCAGTACGGCATCCAGAACGCACTGCTGGTGGATAACACCGGCGTATGGCGTGATGCCGAAGGCCTGGGCCAGCATTTGGCCTGCCCGGGTGTCGATCGCGTTGTGTTGACCGCGCCTGGCAAGGGCAAGCTGAAGAACATCGTTCACGGCATCAACCACAACGAAATCACCGCTGACGACAAGATCGTGTCCGCCGCTTCCTGCACCACCAACGCCATCGTGCCGGTGCTCAAGGCAGTGAATGACAAGTTCGGCATCATCAACGGCCACGTCGAAACCGTTCACTCGTACACCAACGACCAGAACCTGATCGACAACTTTCACAAGGGCGATCGCCGTGGCCGTAGCGCCGCGCTGAACATGGTCATCACCGAGACCGGTGCGGCCACCGCTGCTGCCAAGGCCCTGCCTGAGCTGGCCGGCAAGCTGACTGGTAACGCGATCCGTGTGCCAACGCCGAACGTGTCGATGGCCATTCTCAACCTCAACCTTGAGAAAGCCGCCACCCGTGAAGAGATGAACGAGTACCTGCGCTACATGGCGCTGCACTCCGATCTGCATAAGCAAATCGACTTCGTCAACTCGCAGGAAGTGGTATCGACCGACTTCGTGGGCTCACGCCACGCCGGTGTGGTGGATGCTGAAGCGACCATCACCCAGGATAACCGCGTTGTACTGTACGTCTGGTACGACAACGAGTTCGGTTACAGCTGCCAGGTGGTTCGTGTGATGGAAGACATGGCCGGGGTCAACCCGCCTGCGTTCCCACGCTAAGCATCAGCGCTAAATGAAAAAGCCCCGACTGGTTCGGGGCTTTTTTGTGTCTGGGGGATTGTGGTGGGTTTGAAGGCCTCATCGCGGGCAAGCCCGCCCTACAGTTTGATTTGCGAATACATTCAAATGTGGGAGCGGGCTTGCCCGCGATAGCGATCTATCAGGCCCCACCGACCACCGAAGCCTGCGCAGTGCGCAGTTCATGCCGGTTACCCTTGAACAGCACCAGGGTCGCAACCAACCCCAGCACCGCCGCCCCACTGAGCCAGATCCCCGGCGCGGCCTTGTTATCCAGCACATGGATCAAGTAGGTACAGGCCGCTGGAGTAAAGCCGCCAAAGGTCGCGGTCGCCAGGCTGTAGGCCAGGGAGAAACCGGTGGTGCGCACTTCCACTGGCATGATCTCGGTCAGAGCGACCACCATGGCGCCGTTATACGAGCCATAAAGGAACGACAACCACAGCTCGACGATCAGCAGATGGCTGAAACTGGGGTTGGCCACCAGCCACGACAGCGCCGGGTACGCCGTGAGGATGGCCAGAATAGTCGCCCCCAGCAGTAGGGGTTTGCGGCCAATCTTGTCCGACACTGCCCCCATGACCGGCAGCCAGAAGAAGTTCGACAAGCCGATGCATACGGTAACCAGCAACGCATCCAGGTCTGACAGGTGCAACTCGGCCTTGCCGAAGGTCGGTGTGTAGGCGGTGATCAGGTAGAACGACACCGTGGTCATCACCACCAACGCCATGCCAGCCAGGACGATGCCGAAATTCTGGCCGATGGAACGGATGATTTCCTGCAGGGTAGGGCGATGTTTGCGCGCCTGGAATTCCGGGGTTTCCTCTAGGGAGCGGCGAATCACGAAGATCACTGGCACGATCAGGCAACCGATCAGGAACGGCACGCGCCAGCCCCATTCACCCATTTCCTCGGGGCTCAGCCAATGGTTCAGGCCTACGCCCAGCAGGCCGGCAAATACCACGGCGGCTTGTTGGCTGGCGGATTGCCAACTGACAAAGAAACCCTTGCGCCCCGGGGTGGCGATTTCTGCCAGGTACACCGAGACCCCGCCCAGCTCGACACCCGCAGAAAAGCCTTGCAGCAACCGGCCAAACAGCACGATCAGCGGTGCGGCCACTCCGAGGGTGGCGTAGCCAGGGACGCAGGCGATCAGCACGGTGCCGGCAGCCATCATGGCCAGGGTGATCACCAGGCCTTTTTTACGGCCGTGGCGGTCGATGTAGGCGCCGAGGAAAATTGCCCCCAGCGGGCGCATCAGGAACCCGGCACCGAAGGTCGCCAGGGACAGCATCAGGGACGCAAAGGCACTGTCGGCAGGGAAGAAGGTCTTGGCGATGGCCGTGGCGTAGAAGCCGTAGACCATGAAATCGAACATTTCGAGGAAGTTACCGCTGACAACGCGAAAGATCGCCTTGCCTTTGCCCGTGGTGCTGGACATGTCATTTACTCAACTGGCTATCTTGTTGGAAATCCCTGGTTGTTGTTCGTCCGTGCTGCAGGATCTAGGCGCGCGGCGGCGCCAAAGATTTTTGTAACCATATGTGTATCCGTGGTGGTGAGCAACAAAAACCGTTAGCAAGCTGGCTATTAGCCCCTGGCCGGGCCTCATCAGGCGACGACATGCCGCATAATGGCCCGCCCCGAAAATATGCTTGAGTGCGGCTTCATTCAGTTTCAGTAGCGATAAGGGTGTGTGGCCTATGGGCGGTTTGCGATACGTAGCGGTGGGGGCTTTGCTGGCGATCTTGGCGGGCTGTGGCAACGGTGAGGTGCTGGAGGCGTTTGGCGGCCCGACCATGGGCAGCTTGTATTCGATCAAATACGTGCGCACCCCCGGTACGCCGGTGGCCGGGGTTGTCCAGCCGCAGGTCGAGAGCATCCTTGCCGAGGTCGACCGGCAGATGTCGACCTATCGCAGTGATTCCGACATCGAGCGCTTCAACGATCTACCGGCCAACAGTTGCCAGCCGATGCCCGAGCCGATCCTGCACCTGGTGCGCACCGGCGAGCAGTTGTCCCAGGCCAGTGGCGGCGCTTTTGACCTGACGGTCGAGCCACTACTGAACCTGTGGGGCTTCGGTCCCCAGGCGCGGCAAGTAAAGGTCCCGGACCCCATGGCATTGGCCCTGGCACGCCAGCGCGTCGGCCATCAGCATCTGCGCATCGAGGCTGGCCAGTTGTGCAAGGATGCGGCGGTTCAAGTGGACTTCAACAGCATCGCCGCCGGCTACACGGTGGACCGGATTGCCGGGCGGCTTGAGCAGTTGGGTATTCAGCGGTACCTGGTCGAAGTGACTGGCGAACTCAAGGCCGCCGGGCGCAAACCCGACGGTACGCCCTGGCGTGTGGCCCTGGAAGAACCGCGTGATGACCAGCAGGTCGCCGAGCGGATTATCGCGGTGGACGGTTTCGGCGTATCGACTTCAGGTGACTACCGCAATTATTTCCAGCAGGATGGTCGCCGCTATTCCCACACCCTCGATGCCCGCAGCGGGGCGCCGATCACCCATCACCTGGCGTCGGTCACGGTGCTGGATCCTTCGGCGTTGATGGCCGACGGTTTGTCCACATTGCTGTTGGTGCTGGGGCCTGAAGAAGGCTGGGACTATGCAGAAAAACACCGAATTGCGGCTTTTTTTGTGATGCGTGAGGGGGAAGCTTTCGTCACACGCAGCAACAAAGCGTTCGAACAACTGACCCCGGTCAAGCCGTAATCAATACGGTGTAGTAAAGGCAAAACTGGCCTACGACGCGACCAAGGGTTAATGTGCGCGGCGTTGAGCCTTATATAGACTGTGCCCCGGCTCACACACCTGAGCCTATTTGATCCTTCATGACCGCTGGCCGCGGCATGATTTAGCCAGGCGCCCAACCGTGCGCCCTGGCCTGTTCTGAGGAGTACGCATGGCTGTCTACAACTACGACGTGGTGGTACTGGGTTCCGGCCCAGCTGGAGAAGGTGCGGCGATGAACGCCGCCAAAGCTGGGCGCAAGGTGGCGATGGTCGATAGTCGGCGTCAGGTCGGCGGTAACTGCACCCACCTGGGCACCATCCCGTCCAAGGCCCTGCGTCACTCGGTGCGCCAGATCATGCAGTTCAACACCAACCCGATGTTCCGGGCCATTGGTGAGCCGCGTTGGTTCTCGTTCCCGGACGTACTGAAAAGCGCCGAGAAGGTGATTTCCAAGCAAGTTGCCTCGCGTACCGGCTACTACGCCCGTAACCGCGTCGACCTGTTCTTTGGTACCGGCAGCTTTGCTGACGAGCAAACCGTCGAGGTGGTCTGCGCCAATGGCGTGGTCGAGAAACTGGTGGCCAAGCACATCATCATCGCCACCGGCTCGCGCCCGTATCGCCCGGCGGATATCGATTTCCACCACCCGCGTATCTACGATAGCGACACCATCCTCAGCCTGGGCCACACCCCGCGCAAACTGATCATCTATGGCGCCGGCGTGATTGGCTGTGAATACGCCTCGATCTTCAGCGGCCTGGGTGTACTGGTGGAGCTGGTGGACAACCGCGACCAGTTGCTGAGCTTCCTCGACTCGGAAATTTCCCAGGCGTTGAGTTACCACTTCAGCAACAACAACATCACCGTGCGCCACAACGAGGAATACGACCGCGTTGAAGGCCTGGACAACGGGGTGATCCTGCACCTCAAGTCCGGTAAGAAGATCAAGGCCGATGCCTTGCTCTGGTGCAATGGCCGTACCGGTAACACCGACAAGCTGGGCATGGAAAACATCGGGGTCAAGGTCAACAGCCGTGGCCAGATCGAGGTGGATGAGAACTATCGCACCTGCGTCACCAACATCTACGGTGCGGGCGATGTGATCGGCTGGCCGAGCCTGGCCAGTGCCGCCCACGACCAGGGCCGTTCGGCTGCTGGCAGCATTGTCGACAATGGCAGTTGGCGCTACGTGAATGATGTGCCGACCGGGATCTACACGATTCCCGAGATCAGCTCCATCGGCAAGAACGAACACGAACTGACCAAGGCCAAGGTGCCTTACGAAGTGGGCAAGGCGTTCTTCAAGAGCATGGCGCGTGCGCAGATCGCCGGCGAGCCGCAAGGCATGCTGAAGATCCTGTTCCACCGCGAGACCCTGGAAGTGCTCGGCGTGCATTGCTTCGGCTACCAGGCCTCGGAGATCGTGCACATCGGCCAGGCGATCATGAACCAGCCGGGTGAGCAAAATACCTTGAAGTATTTTGTGAACACCACGTTCAACTACCCGACCATGGCCGAAGCCTATCGGGTTGCCGCGTACGACGGCCTCAACCGGCTTTTTTGAGCGGCTCCGGCCGGTGGCCTGAGCCGGCCGGGGAGACCGATTTCAGTAATTCCCGAGAGTGGCAGTGGCCAAACCGGGAAAGTCTGTAATCAGGCTATCTACGCCGAAGTCGGCGAGCCTGCGCATCAGCGCGGGTTCGTTGACTGTCCACACGGACACGTGCAGGCCCTGGCGCTGGGCTTTTTCCAGTCGCTCAGGGGTGCACAGCGTCCAGTTCAACGCCAGAATCTCACAGCCGTAGTTCTGCGCGACCTTCAGCGGGTCGAGCCAGGCATATTCGGCGACCAGTCCACGGGACAGGTCCGGCGTCAGGTCCAATGCGGCCTTCAACACTTCCCGCGAGCTTGAGGTCACGGTGACCTTGTCCAACAGGCCAAACCGCTGGGCCATTTCCCGAATCGCCAGCACGGTGGTCGCGGCGCGGGTGCGCGAGGCGCTTTTGACTTCCAGTTGCCAGTGGTCGAAGTCGCACTTTTCGAACAGCTCTTCCAGGCGTGGGATCGGGCAGGGGGTGACCCAGCCCGGGCCGCCCTTGCGCGCGTCCATCTTCACCAGGTCGGCGGCGGAGTATTCCACCACCTTGCCACGGCGGTCGGCGGTGCGCTTGAGGGTCGGGTCGTGGATCACCATCAACTCGCCGTCCATGGACAGGTGCAAGTCCAGTTCGCAACGGCGCACGCCGTGCTTGAGGCATTGCTGGAAGCTGGTCAGGGTGTTTTCCGGTGCTTCGCCTTTGGCGCCGCGATGGCCATAAATCAGGGTCACAGATGCTCCTTTGCGCCAGGTGTCCTGGCTGGATATATACGAAATCAGGTGTCTAGGCCGTCGTTTTGTTCGCGGGCCAGGCGCCGTTCCTGGGCCTGTTTTTGCAAAATGTAGCGGGCCAGCAACTGGCGCTGGGCGTCGGTCATGGACTCGAACTCGGTGCCAACGTCGAAGCCGCTGCCTTTGGGGTCGCAATGGGTGACTTTGGCTCTTAGCAGCAGGCCAAGGGCCTGGGGCATCAGCACCAGCTTGACCGCCAGGTGGCTGCCCGGCGGCAGTGGCGTGGGGTGCTGGAAGTCGATGCCGCCTTCGGAGATGATCACCGGCTGCGGCGCGCCGATCTCGCCTAGCAGGCTTTGCGCCATGACCTGGCTGAGTAAATCCATGCGTTTGTTCTGCACCTTGAGGAAGGCAGCGAGGGTGCGGTCGCGCTCGCCAAGCTGGCGCAGCAGGTGCTGGGATTCGAATTCGCTCAGGTGCAGTTCACTGAGCAGATTGAACAGTGGGGAATCATCCAGCAACACTTCCTTGCTCACCGCTTGGGCGGCAGGCAGGCTTTTGATTTGAAGTGCGATCATGTCGTCGATACGGTAGTATTCGCGGCGATCTTCTTCATCTAATGTCGTCATGGCGAACCCCAGGTAACGGTAATGGTCTGAGTGTAAAGCTGCTTACCAGACCCCGCCACCGGGACGTCTTCTTTTCCTCCGAACAAGCCCCGACATGTTCAGACCTCTCTTCGTATTTATCGGCACGCGTTATACCCGTGCAAAGCGTCGCAATCATTTTGTGTCGTTCATTTCCCTGACCTCCATGATCGGACTCGCCCTGGGCGTGGTCGTGATGATCGTGGTGCTATCGGTGATGAATGGCTTCGATCATGAGATGCGCACCCGCGTGCTGGGCATGGTGCCCCACGCGACCATCGAGTCCGGTGAGCCCCTGGCTGACTGGCAAGGCCTGGCCGATAAGGTCAAGCAGAACCCCAAGGTGCTGGCCGTCGCGCCGTTTACCCAGATGCAGGGTCTGTTGACCAACGATGGCAAGGTGCAGAAAGTCCTGCTCAATGCCATCGATCCGGCGCAGGAGCGCAAGGTCTCGATCATTGACCAGTTCATGCAGCAGGGCCAACTCGATGCCCTTACGCCTGGCAGCTTCGGCATCGTCATTGGTGACCGCGCAGCAGCCAAGCTGGGCGTGGCCATCGGCGACAAGCTGACCTTCGTCGCCCCAGAAGTCACGGTGACTCCGGCTGGTATGTTCCCGCGCATGAAGCGCTTTACCGTGGTCGGCATCTTTCATGTCGGTGCCGGCGAGATCGACGGCTTCCTCGGCTTGACCAACCTTACCGACCTGGCCCGCCTGCACCGCTGGAAGCCGGATCAGGTGCAGGGCCTGCGCCTGAAATTCAACGACTTGTTCGAGGCCCCGCGCGGTGTCTGGGAAATCGCCCAGCAGTTGGGTGAAAGCCAATACTATGCCCGCGACTGGACCCGTACCCACGGCAACCTGTACCAGGCGATCCGCATGGAAAAAGCCATGATCGGCCTGTTATTACTGCTGATTGTCGCGGTGGCGGCCTTCAACATCATCTCCACCCTGGTGATGGTGGTGAACGACAAGAAGGGCGATATCGCCATCCTGCGCACCCTCGGCGCCACGCCGGGGCAGATCATGGCGATCTTCATGGTCCAGGGTACGGTGATTGGCGTAGTCGGCACCTTGATCGGCACGGTGGTGGGGATTTTCGCCGCGCTGAACGTCAGCGCCGCCATCGCCGGTGTCGAAACCCTGATCGGACACAAGTTTCTCAACGCCGACGTCTACTTCATCGACTATTTGCCATCCCAGGTGCAGAGCCAGGATGTGTTGATGGTGGGCGGTGCCGCGTTGGTCCTGAGTTTCCTTGCCACCCTGTATCCAGCCTGGCGCGCGGCACGTACCCAGCCGGCGCAGGCTTTACGTTATGAGTGAATCGGGCATGAGTGAAAAAGCAATCCTGAGCTGCCGCAACCTGGGCAAATCCTACGAGGAAGGCCCGGAATCGGTGGTGGTGTTGTCCAACCTGCAGCTTGAACTCCACCCTGGCGAGCGCGTGGCGATCGTCGGCAGTTCCGGCTCCGGCAAAAGTACCTTGCTCAACCTGTTGGGCGGCCTCGATACGCCGTCCCATGGCAGCGTGTGGCTGGCCGGTGAAGAACTCTCGGCCTTGAACGAGAAGGCCCGTGGCCAGTTGCGCAATCGCTCCCTGGGCTTTGTGTATCAGTTCCACCACTTGCTGCCAGAGTTCACTGCCCTGGAAAACGTGTGCATGCCGCTGTTGATCGGCAAGACCGCGATCCCGCAGGCTCGCCAGCGTGCCACGGCGTTGCTGGAGCGCGTTGGCCTTGGCCATCGCCTGGAGCACAAACCGGCAGAGTTGTCCGGCGGCGAGCGCCAGCGTGTGGCGATTGCCCGTGCCCTGGTGAACAACCCGGGCCTGGTGATGCTCGACGAGCCGACCGGTAACCTCGACTCCCACACTGCCCAGGGCATCAAAGACTTGATGTTGGAGCTGAGCACCCAGATGCGCACCGCGTTCCTGGTGGTGACCCATGACATGAGCATGGCCCGGCAGATGGACCGTGTGCTGCACCTGCAGGAAGGTCATCTGGTCGCCATCTGACCTGTTTCAAGCCCGGGCCCTCGTGCCTGGGTTTTCTATTTTTCCAGGCGGTGCAAGCGAATGTTCAGACCGTTATCGATTTTCATCGGCACGCGCTATACCCGCGCCAAGCGCCGCAACCGTTTTGTCTCGTTTATCTCGATGACCTCGATGATCGGCCTCGCCCTGGGCGTGCTGGCGATGATCGTGGTGTTGTCGGTGATGAACGGTTTCCAGCGGGAAATGAGCTCACGCATCCTTGGCATGGTGCCGCACGCCACCATCGTCGGCGTCAACCCGATCAGCGACTGGCAACCGGTGGCGGCGGCGGCCCTGAAGAACCCGGAAGTCACGGCGGCCGTGCCGTTCACCGAAATGGAAGGCATGCTGTCGTACAAGGGCTCGATGCAGCCGATCCAGATCAGTGGCATTGATCCGGCCCAGGAAGGCAAGGTGTCCATCGTCACCCAGCATATCGTCCAGGGAAGCCTGGAAAACCTGCAGCCGGGTGAGTTCGGCGTGGTGATCGGGGAAATTACCGCGCGCCGTTTCCGCCTGAATGTGGGCGACAAGTTGACGTTGATCGTCCCGGAAATCAGCACTGCCCCCGGCGGCATCACCCCGCGCATGCAGCGTTTGAACGTGGTGGGCGTGTTCAAGGTCGGTGCCGAGCTGGATGGTTCGATGGCCCTGATCCACGTCGCCGATGCCGCACAAATGCTGCGTTGGCAGCCCAACCAGGTGCAAAGCGTGCGCCTGGCGGTCAAGGATCTGTATGCGGCGCCCAAGGTTTCGGCGGATATCGCCACCGGCCTCGGCGCAGCCTATAAGGCGGACGACTGGACCCATACCCAGGGCAGCCTGTTCAGCGCGATGAAGATGGAAAAGACCATGATCGGCCTGTTGCTGCTGATGATCGTGGCTGTCGCGGCTTTCAATATCATCGCCACGCTGATCATGGTGGTGAACGACAAGGGCGCGGACATCGCGATCCTGCGCACCATTGGCGCCACGCCGCGGCAGATCATGGCGATCTTCATGGTCCAGGGCACGGTGATCGGTATCGTCGGCACCCTGATTGGCGGCGTACTGGGGGTGATTGCCGCGCTCAACGTCAGTGAACTGGTGGGCTGGATGGAGCGCGTGACTGGGCAGCATATCTTCAGTTCGGACGTGTATTTTGTCAGCAACCTGCCTTCGGAACTGCAAGGCGGCGATGTGTTGCTGATTTGCAGTGCCGGGTTTGTGTTGAGCTTTTTGGCGACAATCTACCCGGCGTATCGCGCGGCGAAGATTGAGCCGGCGCATGCCCTGAGATATTCGTAGGTTTTGAGATCGCTATCGCAGGCAAGCCAGCTCCCACATTTTGACGGTATTCACAAATCAAAATGTGGGAGCGGGCTTGCTCGCGATGAGGCCCGCCCAGCTTGCATCAATCCCCCTTGGGCAACTCAATCACAAACCGCGTCCACCCCGGCTGTGACTCACAGAAAATCCTCCCCCCATGCGCCCGCACTATCGACTGGGTAATCGCCAACCCCAGCCCCGCATGCTCACTACTGCCTTCATGCCGTGCCGGATCCACGCGGTAGAAGCGGTCAAACAACTTGGTCAACAACCCCTGGGGAATCCCGGTTCCGGTGTTTTCCACGCTCAGGTTCACGCCCTGGGCGTTTTCGCTGATCCTCACCCGTACTTCACCGCCCGGCGGGGTAAAGCGCAGGGCATTGTCCAGCAGATTGGAAAACGCCCGGCGCAGCATGCTGCGGTCACCGGCGGCGCTGGCGCTGCCGTCGCGCAACAGGTTGACCTGGGCATCCTCGGCCAATGGCGCGAAGAACTCCAGCAAGGCATCTACCTCGTCGGCCAGGGCCAGGGGCTCGCGTCTGGGGTTGAGTAAACCGTGGTCGGCCTTGGCCAGGTACAACATGTCATTGACCAGTTGGGCCATCCATTGCAGTTCTTCCAGGTTGCTGTGCAGCGCTTCGCGGTAGTCCTCCAGCGGCCGAGGCTGAGTAAGGATGACCTGGGTCTGGGTCAGCAGGTTTGATAAAGGTGTGCGCAGTTCGTGGGCGATATCGGCGGAGAATGCCGAAAGCCGCTGGAACGCATCGTCCAGGCGGCTGAACATGGCGTTGAAGGCCTGGGCCAGTTCCGCCAGTTCGGCCGGCATCTGTTCCTGGGGCAGGCGCTGGGTCAGGGAGTGGGCGCGCACGCGGCTGGCCACTTCGGTCATCCGCCGCAGGGGCCGCAGCCCGCTGCGTGCGGCCCAGGCGCCGAGGAGCGCGGTTGCCAGGGCAGACAGGCCGACCGTCAGCCAGATCAGGTGTTGCATGCGTTGCAGGAAGTGTTGGTGATGGGTGATGTCCAGCATCAGGATCAACTGCGCGGAGCCCGGTTTGCCTGGGTTCAAGGGGGCGTTGTACACCCGGTAATTGGTGCCGGCGTTTTGCAGGCTGTGCAGGCCGGGTGTGGTGGGCAGTTCGGCGGGAATGCGCGGTGAGCTGTCAAACCAGCGCTGGCCATCGGCGGCATTGATGCGCACGGACAGGTCGGGTTGATGGCTCAGTTCGTCTGCCAGTGCGCCTTGGCGCTGGGCGAACAGCGCCTGGGAATCGGCGTCTTGCAGGGCGCTGCGCAGGGCCATCAGCTTGCTGTCGAGCAGTTGCTGGTCCAGTTCGATGAAGTGCTTTTCGCTGGCCTGGCTGAACAACACGCCTGCCAGCAGCGAGACCACGGCGGTGCAGCCGGCAAACAACAACGCCAGGCGGCTGGACAGGGAGATGCGTTTCATCAACTGAACCGCTCTTCCAGCACATAGCCCATGCCGCGTACGGTGTGGATCAGCTTGTTGGGAAAACCGTCATCGATCTTCAAGCGCAGGCGGCGAATGGCCACTTCGATGATATTGGTGTCGCTGTCGAAGTTCATGTCCCAGACCTGGGAGGCAATCAGCGACTTGGGCAGCACTTCGCCCTGGCGGCGCAGGAGCATTTCCAGCAGGGCGAACTCCTTGGCGGTCAAGTCGATGCGCTGGTTGCTGCGCTCCACGCGACGCCGGATCAAGTCCAGGCGCAAGTCGGCCAGGTGCAGGCTGGTCTCCTGGGGTGTGCTGCTGCCCCGGCGCAACAGGCTGCGCACCCGGGCCAGCAGTTCGGAGAACGCGAAAGGCTTGACCAGATAATCATCGGCGCCCAGCTCCAGGCCGTGGACCCGGTCCTCGACCGCATCCCGCGCGGTCAGAAACAATACCGGGATTTCCAGACCGGCACTGCGCACCGCCTGGAGAATTTGCCAGCCAGTGCGACCCGGGAGCATCACATCGAGGATCAGCAAGTCGTAGTCGCCGGTCAGCGCCAGGTGCTGGCCGGTGGTGCCGTCGGCCACCAGTTCGGTATTGAATCCGGCTTCGGCCAGGCCCTGGCGCAGGTATTGGCCGGTTTTAGGTTGGTCTTCGACGATCAGCAGTTTCATAGGCAACTCATGGCAACGGGTAGCAGCGGGCTTTATACCGTGCGCACCGGGGGACTGGCACAACCTGACAATTTTGTAATCTAGCAGTCAGGTAGCTGGCAGCGGTGCATTATTAGAGTGTCCCACAGGCTGTTCCTATACCTTCGGAGGATAAACATGTTTTTGCGTAAATCTTGGTGGTTGGCAAGTTGCCTGCTGGTGTTGAGCGTCCCGGCACTGGCCGATGGCGCCCACACTTTCGCGTTTGGCGAGGCTGCGCCGGCAACCAAGGCCACTCGTACAGTGGAGGTGGTGCTGCAGGATATTTCCTTTGCCCCTACGTCTCTTGACGTAAAAGCAGGTGAGACGGTGCGCTTTGTGCTGGTCAACAAGGGCCAGTTGCTGCACGAATTCAACCTGGGTGACGCGACCATGCATGCCGATCACCAGAAGGAAATGCTCAAGATGCAGGCCAGTGGCATGCTGACCGCCACCGGCATGGGCCAGATGGACCACGCAGCCATGGGCCATGGCGACATGGGCGGCATGAAACATGACGATCCCAATAGCGTGCTGGTGGAGCCGGGCAAGAGCGCCGAACTGACCTGGACCTTCAGCAAGGCCGGTGCGCTGGAGTTTGCCTGCAATATCCCCGGGCACTATCAGGCAGGGATGGTCGGCAAGCTGACTATCAGCAAGTAAACCCGGAGCTCAAAGGCGGGAGCAAAGGCTGTTAGACTGGCGGGGTTTATTTAGCCAGGTTTCCGCCATGCATCCCGCAGCCGAACATTCGCCGCTGGGCAAGTCCAGTGAATACATCTCCACTTACACCCCTTCATTGCTGTTCCCGATTCCGCGCGCGGCCAAGTGGGCCGAGCTGGGCCTGAGCGCCGAGACGCTGCCCTATAAAGGCGTGGATTTCTGGAACTGCTTTGAATTGTCCTGGCTGCTGCCCTCTGGCAAGCCGGTGGTGGCTATCGGTGAGTTCAGCATCCCGGCTGACTCGCCGAACATCATCGAGTCGAAATCTTTCAAGCTTTACCTCAACTCGTTGAACCAGACGCCGTTTGCCGACGTGCCAAGTCTTGAGGCGACCCTGCGCGTGGATCTGAGTGCGGCAGCCGGTAAGTCGGTAGGCGTGCGCATTCGCAGCCTGGCCGAAGTGGAAGGCGAAGGTGTGGGCAGCCTGCCGGGCGTGTGTATCGATGAGCTGGATATCAGTGTCAGCAACTACGAGCACCCACGGCCGGAACTGCTGCGCTGTGACGATTCCCGCGTGGTGGAGGAGAGCGTGCATAGCCATCTGCTCAAATCCAACTGCCCGGTGACCAGCCAGCCGGATTGGGGCAGCGTGGCGGTGGAGTACCGCGGCGCGGCGCTGGATCACGCCAGCTTGTTGGCGTACCTGGTGAGTTTCCGCCAGCACTCGGACTTTCATGAGCAGTGTGTGGAGCGGATCTTTCTCGACCTGCAGCGGTTGCTCAAGCCTGAGAAATTGACGGTGTATGCGCGGTATGTGCGTCGGGGCGGGTTGGATATCAACCCGTATCGCAGTACCGAGGATGTGGCGTTCAAGAACCTGCGCCTGGCCCGGCAGTAAGCTTCACATCCAACAAATGTGGGAGCTGGCTTGCTTGCGATAACGGTCTTTCAGTCAACAATCAGGTGACTGATACACCGCCATCGCAGGCAAGCCAGCTCCCACATTGGGTTCTGGGCTTGGCTTGGGATTTGGGTCAGATGCCCATATTGCCCAAGGCCACCACAATATTGCGCAATGTCCCGGCAATGCCCGGATGGTCCAGTTCGAAACGTTCGACTGCCAGGTTCACATCATCGGCGATGCTGGGTGGCTGAGTGGCAGGCTCCAGTTCCAGTTGCACTTCAAACTTGGCAATCAAGGCTTCCAGCGCTTCGCGTTTTTCGAGCGGCAGGGGCGGCTCCTGATTCAATTGCTCGCGCAGGATGGAGACCTGTTCTTGCAGTTTTTCGCGGGCAGGCATGACGTTCTTCCTTTTATCGATAGGCACTGGCATAGACCACGGCACGCCGAGAAAGGTCTACGGGATGACCTGTAGATTAATCCACTGGCAGCAACTGTGCATGATCTTGATCAGGGCTTCTCGCCTTTGAGCCGGCGCAGGCCGATGTCTGCCAGGCACGTGCCCAAGTCACCCAGATGATCGATCACCGAGTGCACGCCCAGCCCGTACAGCGCGACGGTGGCCTTGGCGCGTTTGTGTTCGCGCGCCTGTTCGCTCAGTGCCTGCCATTGGGTCGGAGAGAGCCCGCACAATGACCCGCAGGACGCCAGCCCAATCGTCCAGAGCCCGGCGTTGAGCCCCGCTTGCAGCAGTCGCGGCTCGCCACTGACCAGCACGCAGCCATCCAGGCGTTCGATGTTGAGGTCCATCAGGGCTTGCCAGCAGGCATGGGGCGCAGGCCAGGGCGTGGTGGCGGGGCGGGTGCCCTGGAGCCACTGCGGCAGGGCTGCGGCCAGCGGTGTCGTGACGGTGGGCGGCAGTTCATCCAGCCAGGCACAGGGGGTGCCTTGATCATTGAGCCATTGCAGAATTTTCAGGGCGCCAGGGGTGGCCAGGGTTTCGCTCGCGGGTACGGAGTCAGCATGGGCCATGGAACCGAAGTCCACCAGGCAACCACTGAGGCCAAACAACACGGCGGTCAAGGAGGGGGCGTTGTCTGCAACGATCTGGGGGTGAGGCATTTCGACGTCCCTGAAAATAGCTGTGACGCTATCGGAGGTCCGTGACAGGCAGATGACATCTGATGAGATTGTGGGGAAATTGTACATTTTCTGAATGACAATTCCTTCAAGCTGCCTAATCTTACACTTACGTCATATACTGGCGGCCTTATTCAGGGCATAGCGCCCGTGACAAATCAATCAAGGAGTTCAAGCTATGCGCTGGAGCCAGTGTCTTGCTCAACTATCCGTGTGTGCCAGCGTCCTGCTGGTGCCTTTCGCCGCCCAGGCTGCGGAAGAGGATCCGTGGGAAAGCATCAACCGCCCGATTTTCACCTTCAACGATACCGTTGATACCTACGCACTCAAGCCTTTGGCCCAGGGCTACCAGTTCATCACCCCGCAATTTGTCGAAGACGGTATCCACAACTTCTTCCGCAACATCGGCGATGTAGGCAACCTGGCCAACAACGTGCTGCAACTCAAGCCCCATCAGGCCGGTGTCGATACTGCGCGCCTGCTGGTCAACACCACGTTTGGTGTGTTGGGCTTCATTGACGTCGGCACCAAAATGGGGCTGCAGCGCAGTGATGAAGACTTCGGCCAGACCCTCGGCTACTGGGGCGTAGGCAGCGGTCCCTACGTGATGCTGCCACTGCTGGGCCCAAGCACCCTGCGTGATGCGCCGTCCAAGTACGTCGACAGCTACACCGAACCGTACCGCTATATGAACGACATTCCATCGCGCAACAGCGCCTTTGGCCTCGATATCATTGATACCCGCGCCAGCCTGCTGTCGGCGGAAAAGCTGATCAACGGTGACAAATACACCTTTATCCGCAATGCCTACCTGCAGAACCGCGAGTTCAAGGTAAAAGACGGCAATGTGGTGGATGACTTTTAAGGCACATGCCTTGAATGAAAAAGGCGGCCTTCGGGGCCGCCTTTTTTGTGTGCATTGATTTCAGTACATCTTGAGGATTTTCAGGCCCAGGTGCTGGTCGTCGCCTTCTTTGCGGGCCCATACCACCTCAGTGTCGGCTTCCAGGCCTTTGAGCGCGGCGTGCTCTGAGTCGATGCGCACCTTCAGTTGGTCACCCACATTGAATGGGTGCTGCGCCTGAACCTGCATTCCAGAGCTGGAGAGGTCCAGGCAGACCCCGGCAATCTCCTGCCCGGCATGGATCAACGACACGCCAGCATCCACACGCATGCGGATGAAATCGCGCTTTTCTGCATAGTCACGTTCATTTGCGCTCATAGGTTTCATCCGTCCATTGCGTTGTGGTTTTGCCTGTTCTTATAACTCCCGGTGATTTGCGATGTAAAGACGCCCAGCGACCATCGGCATGAGCTTGAAACCCCTGACGGATGGGAGTACCGTCTGCGCCTTAGAAGGGCACCTCTGCTTTACCTTTGTGCGTCGGTTAAAAGCGCATGTTTTGTAGGACAGAGAGGCTAGAAAGCGAATCCAGTAGTGCGAGCCGGGCCATTGCCTGACTGCCTACGCCAACCTAATTCTGGCGCCGTTTGCCCACATGCAGAAAACCAGTGCCACGCTGCTGATAATCGATGACGACGAAGTAGTGCGCGCGAGTCTCGCGGCCTATTTGGAAGACAGTGGCTTCAGCGTCCTGCAGGCCGGCAATGGTCTTCAGGGTCTCCAGGTGTTCGAGCGCGACCAGCCCGACCTGGTGATCTGCGACCTGCGCATGCCCCAGATGGGCGGCCTTGAGCTGATCCGCCAGGTGACCGAGCTTGCCCCACAGACACCCGTGATTGTCGTGTCCGGTGCCGGGGTGATGAACGACGCCGTGGAAGCCTTGCGCCTGGGCGCCGCCGATTACCTGATCAAGCCCCTGGAAGACCTGGCCGTACTGGAGCACTCGGTGCGCCGTGCGCTGGATCGTGCCCGCCTGTTGCTGGAAAACCAGCGCTACCGCGAGAAGCTCGAAACCGCCAACCGTGAACTCGAAGCCAGCCTCAACCTGCTCCAGGAAGACCAGAACGCCGGTCGCCAGGTGCAGATGAACATGCTGCCGGTGAGTCCGTGGAGCATCGACGAGTTCCAGTTCGCCCACCAGATCATTCCGTCGCTGTACCTGTCGGGTGATTTTGTCGACTATTTCCGTGTGGATGAGCGCCGGGTCGCGTTTTATCTGGCCGACGTCTCCGGACACGGTGCTTCCTCCGCTTTTGTCACCGTGTTGTTGAAGTTCATGACCACACGGTTGTTGTTCGAATCCAAGCGCAATGGCACCTTGCCAGAGTTCACCCCCTCGCAAGTGCTGGGCCACATCAACCGGGGCCTGATCAGCTGCAAGCTGGGCAAGCACGTGACGATGGTAGGCGGCGTGATTGACGAAGAAACCGGTCTTTTGACCTATAGCATTGGCGGTCACCTGCCATTGCCGGTTTTATACACTCCAGACAGTGTGCGTTATCTGGAAGGGCGTGGTCTGCCGGTTGGCTTGTTCAATGAAGCCACCTATGAAGACCACATCCTGGAACTGCCGCCGGCCTTCAGCCTGACGCTGATGTCCGACGGCATCCTGGACCTTCTTCCAGAGCCTACACTCAAGGAGAAAGAAGCCGCCTTACCCCAACGGGTCAGGTCGGCGGGCGGCAGCCTGGATGGTCTGCGGCAGGTTTTTGGATTGGCCACGCTAGGGGAGATGCCGGATGATATCGCCCTATTGGTGTTGAGCAGGAATCTTTGATGAGTACCGGAAGAATCCAATTCGCCGAACAAGAAGGGACCTTCGTCCTGAAATTTGTCGGTGAAGTGCGCCTGACCTTGTGTTCGGCGCTGGATGCAACGATTGAGCGGATTTTCACAGCCTTGAACTTCTCGGCGATCGTGATCGATCTGACCGAAACCCGCAGCATCGATAGCACCACCCTTGGGCTGTTGGCCAAGTTGTCCATTCTGTCTCGGCAGAAGGTCGGACTGCTGCCGACCGTCGTCACCACCCACGAAGACATCACTCGGCTCTTGCAGTCGATGGGTTTCGATCAAGTGTTCAACATCGTTGACCGCCCGATCCCGTGCCCGGAATGCCTGACCGACTTGCCCTCCCAGGACCAGTCCGAGGAAGTGGTACGACTCAAGGTGCTGGAGGCGCACAAGATCCTGATGGGCTTGAACGAATCCAACCGCGAAGCGTTCCACGACCTGGTCAACGCCCTGGAGCGCCACTGATCTGACTGTTGGAGCACGGTCAAAATGTGGGAGCTGGCTTGCCTGCGATAGCGCCAGCCCAGCCAACACATACTGAACGGTACAAAAAAGGGCGGCATCCTAACGGATACCGCCCTTTTTACCGCGCCCGCTTTTTACAGCTTGGCGCTCAACAACGCCTCCAGTTTCTCCTGGTCACGAGCAAACTGACGAATGCCCTCAGCCAGCTTCTCAGTGGCCATGGCATCCTCGTTGGACTCCCAACGGAATTGCGCCTCGGTCATGTGCACACGGGCTTCACCGGCATGGCCTGGGGCCAACTTGCGCGCAAGCTTGCCATTGTCGGCTGCCAGCTTCTCCAGCAAATCCGGGCTGATGGTCAGGCGATCGCAGCCGGCCAGCTCTTCGATCTGGCTCAGGTTGCGGAAACTCGCGCCCATCACCACAGTCTTGTAGCCATTGGCCTTGTAGTAGTTGTAGATGCGCGTTACCGACTGCACGCCTGGGTCATCGGCACCGGTGTAGTCGTTGCCATTGGCCTTTTTGTACCAGTCGTAGATACGACCCACGAACGGCGAAATCAGGAACACCCCGGCTTCAGCGCAGGCCACGGCCTGGGCGAAGGAGAACAACAGGGTCAGGTTGGTCTGGATACCTTCCTTTTCCAACTGCTCGGCGGCGCGAATGCCTTCCCAGGTGGATGCGATCTTGATCAGCACGCGGTCGCGGCCAATGCCAGCGTCTTCGTACAGGCCGATCAGGCGATGTGCGCGCTTGAGTACCGCGTCAGTGTCGAACGACAGGCGGGCATCCACCTCGGTGGAAATACGCCCTGGCACCACTTTAAGGATCTCTTGCCCGACGGCCACCGCAAAACGGTCACTGGCCAGGCCCACATCACCGTTGCAATCCTGTACGCAGGCATCCAGCAGCTTGGCGTAGGCTGGAATTGACGCAGCCTTGAGCAAGAGGGACGGGTTGGTGGTGGCATCCTGCGGCTTGACGCGGGCGATAGCTTCAAAGTCGCCGGTATCGGCCACTACCGTCGTGAATTGCTTGAGTTGTTCCAGCTTGGAAGTCATGGGCGTGCTCTATCCTATGGGTCTGATGACATTACCCGAGGGTCGATAGCCGCTCAAGGGCGCAAATGCATTCGATCGTTTGCGAGGGCAACAACCTGAAAACAGTCGTTTGAATGACCATACACTTGCACCTATCCTCGCCATCGCAGGCAAGCAAGCTCTCACATTTTTGACCTTCATAGATCAAGTGAATGTCATTCTGCTTTTGTTGAAAGTCTCTGATCAGCTCATGAGCTGACGGAATACCCCCATACCTATTGGTCGATTGCATCGCAGCCGGCACTCACGCTTATCTATACCCACGCGAAGACTTCAAGGCGGGCGCTCACGGTGCCCGCTTTCTAACAATGGCCTGCAAAGGCAATAAAAATAGTCTGTCTGGGGAAGCGCACGAGATGAAATACCCATTGCGTCCTTTGGTCTTCTGGCCAACCTTTCTGATTCTGCTGGTGGCGGTGATCGCCAGCTACGTCGACCTCAAGGCATTCCTCGCCGTGAGCAAGCAACTCAATACGGTGATCCTGCAAAACTTTTCCTGGCTGTTCAGCGCCGGTTCCTTTGCCATGGTGGTACTGACCGCGATCGTCTATTTTTCGCCCCTGGGCAAGGTGCGCATCGGCGGAGAGGGCGCTACGCCCCTGTTGAGCAAATGGCGTTGGTTCATGGTCGCGCTGTGTACCACCCTGGCGGTGGGCGTGTTGTTCTGGACCACGGCCGAACCGCTCTACCATGTGTATTCACCGCCCAGCAGCCTGCCGATCGAGGCGGGCAGCGCGGCGGCCAAAAGTTTTGCCCTGTCGACGATGTTCCTGCACTGGACGATCACCCCTTACGCGATTTACCTGGTGCCCTCCCTGGTCTTTGCCCTGGTGTTCTACAACCTGCGCAGCCATTTCTCGATTGGCGCCATGTTGCAACCCTTGCTCGGCGCCGCGCGGGTCAAGCGGTATGCCGGGCTGATCGACACCCTGGCAATGTTCGCCCTGGTGACGGGCATGGCCTCGTCCCTGGGCACCGGCGCGCTGACCTTGTCCGGCGGCCTGAGCCAATACATCGGCGGCGAAACCACGCCGTTGCGCCTGGCGCTGATCATCGCGGTGATCGTCATCACTTTCGTGGCCTCGGCTGCCAGCGGCCTGCAACGCGGCATCGTCATGCTGTCGTCGTTCAACACCTGGATCATGCTGGCCCTGGGCGGGTTTGTATTGCTGTGCGGGCCGACCCTGTACATGTTCAGCCTGGGCGTCGAGTCCCTGGGGGTCTACCTCGACACCTTTTTCAGCCGCAGCCTGTTCACCGGCGCTGCCAGTGGCGACAGCTGGCCGCAGAGTTGGACGGTGTTCTACTGGTCGGTGTGGTTCGCCTGGGCCCCGGTCAGTGCGCTGTTTCTCGGCAAGATCGGCCGGGGCTACACGGTGCGCGAATTTATCCATATCAACATGCTGTACCCGGCGTTGTTCACCGCGCTGTGGATCTGCATCTTTTCCGGCAGCAGCCTGTACTTCGATGCGCTGGGCGACGGCAGTTTGAACCGCGTGCTCAACGAACAAGGCGTGGAGCATGTGTTGTACCAGATGTTCCAGCAGTTGCCGGCCAGCGGCTTGATGATTGCGTTCCTGCTGTTTGTCGCGTTCATCTCGTTCGTCACTGCCGCCGACTCCAGCACCGACGTGATCGCCAACCTGTGCAGCAAGGGGGTTACCGCTGATTCGGACCTGGACGGCAACCCGCTGCTGAAGATCGTCTGGGGCGTGATCATCGGCACGGTGTCCTGGGTCATGGTGGCCTTTGTCGGTATCGACGGGGTGAAGATGCTCTCCAACCTCGGCGGCTTGCCGGGAATGATCCTGGTGCTGCTGGCCAGCACGTCGTTGATCTACTGGTTGAAGAACCCGGCGCTGCTGGAGGTAAAGGCAGTGGCACCGACGATTGAGCCTGGCCTGCGTGATGCCAGCCCCGTGGCGGATTTTGCCCGCTGACTTGCCTGTTTGTTGCTGGAGTTACCGATGGAAATCGTCACCGAATTTGCCTACACAGTCCGTGAAATAGAACATTGCCTGATCCCCATGAGCGACGGTACGCAACTGGCGGCTCGCATCTGGCTGCCTGAAACCGCCAGCGCGCAGGCCTTCCCGGCGATCCTCGAATACTTGCCCTATCGCAAGCGCGATGGCACGGCGGTGCGCGATGCGCTGACCCATCCGTGGATGGCGGGGCAGGGCTATGTCTGCGTGCGCGTTGATATGCGCGGCAACGGCGAATCCGAGGGCTTGATGGCCGACGAGTACCTGTTGCAGGAACAGAATGACGCCCTCGAAGTGATCGAATGGCTGTGCCAGCAACCCTGGTGCGACGGCAACCTGGGGATGATGGGCATCTCCTGGGGTGGTTTCAACAGCCTGCAAGTCGCGGCGCGCCAGCCCGAGGCGTTGAAGGCGATCATCACCCTGTGCTCCACCGATGACCGCTTTGCCGATGACATCCATTACAAGGGCGGCAACCTGCTGCTGGAGAACTTCGGCTGGGCCGCAACCATGCTCAACTTCAGCGCGGCGGTGCCGGACCCGCAACTGGTCGGCGATGCCTGGAAAACCCTGTGGCATCAACGCCTGGACGCCATGCCGTTGCTGGCCGAAACCTGGTTGCAGCACCAGACCCGCGATGCCTACTGGCGTCACGGCTCGGTCTGCGAGGACTACTCGGCGATCAAGGCGGCGGTGTACGCCGTGGGCGGTTGGGGCGACGCCTACAAGAATGCGGTGCCGCGCCTGATGCAGCATCTGCCAGGCCCGAAGAAAGCCATGATCGGCCCATGGATCCACAAGTACCCGCATTTTGCCGTGCCCAACCCGGCCATTGGTTTCCTGCAGGAGGCCAAGCGCTGGTGGGACCATTGGCTCAAAGGTATCGATAATGGGGTAATGGACGACGCAGCCTGCACCTTTTACCTACAGGATGTACTGGCACCCAAAGGCAGTTATGCCGAGCGGCCGGGCATCTGGGTGCAGACATCGGGCTGGCCCGATTCCCAGGTCCAATGGACTGACTACAGCCTCGACGACCGTGGCCTCACGCCCGGCCTGCAGCCACTGGGCAGCGCACGCAGGATCTGTTCGCCACTGACCACTGGCCTGCACCAGGGCGAATACTGCGCCATCTGGTTCGGCCCTGACGGCCCGACCGATCAGCGTCGCGACGATGCGCAATCGCTGTGTTTCGACTCCCAGCCACTGGCCGAACCCCTGGCGCTGCTGGGCGATGTGCGTTTGCAACTGCGCCTGGCCAGCGATACCACCTGCGGGCAACTGGTGGCGCGACTGAATGCCGTGGCGCCCGACGGCCAGGTCACGCAGATCACCTACGGCGTGCTTAACCTTGCCCTGCGTGAAGATGCCTCGCGTCTGACACCACCCGTGCCAGGCGAACCCATGGACGTGCAGTTGAGCCTGGATCACATCGGCACGCGGGTGCCGGCTGGCCATCGTCTGCGCCTGGCCCTCAGCACCGCGAGTTTTCCGTTGCTGTGGCCCAGCCGTGAGCTGACCACCCTGACCGTGCTACCCGCCCTGCAACGTGTGCAATTGCCGATCTTCAGTGGTGCGGCGGTGCCATGCCCATTCGGCGCACCGCAAGCGGCTGCCCCGGCGGCACTGCAGACTCTGCGGGCGGCCGCACCCAAGCGCACGTTGATCGAGGATGTGGGCAGTGGCGAAGTCTGCGTGAAAATCGAGGACGACCTGGGCGCTGTGCGCTTCACCGAGCACGGTCTGGCGGTGGACCAGCGCTGCACCGAGCTCTATCGCACCTTGCCCTGGGACCCGTTGTCGACCCGGGCCGATATCCAGTGGCACTACCGCGTCGAGCGCGGGCCGTGGTCGGTGGAAGTCGACAGCCGCCTGCAGGTGCATGCCGACGCCCAGTGGTTCTACGTCGAGGCCCAACAGCACGCGCGGGAAAACGGGGTACAGGTCCATCACCGAACCTGGAACAAACGTGTCGCGCGGGTCGCGTTGTGAGCGGGCAAATGGCAGGATGCCTGCTTGTCTGATCAACCACGGGCCCCTGCATGTCGCGCCGAAACGTCGATCTTCCACCGCTCAATTGTTTGCAGACGTTTGAAGCGGCCGCCCGTCATTTGAGTTTCACCCAGGCGGCCCATGAGCTGAACCTGACCCAAAGCGCGGTGAGCCGGCAGATCAAGCGCCTGGAGGAAGACCTGGCGCGGCCGCTGTTTTATCGGCTGGCCTTGGGCCTGAGCCTGACACCGGCCGGCGTGCGTTACTTTCGCACCATCCAGCGGCTGCTGCGCGAGCTTGATCGCGAGTCGGCGGAGCTGCGCCGGCGTGGCGCCGATCGCCAACTGACCCTGGCCAGCACGCCGACTATCAGTTCCATCTGGCTTGCTGCGCTGCTGCCGGCCTTCCAGCGTGAGCACCCGGACCTGGATATCCGCATCTTGTGCAGTGAAAGCCCAAGCCACCTGGATGTCAGCGAATATGACCTGGGCCTGTTCTATCACCTGGACGAACTGCCGCCGCCCCACGGCCTGGAACTGACCCCGGTATTTGCCAGCGAACAGGTCATTACCGTGTGCAGCCCCGGCTACATTGAGCGTCACGGCACGATCCGCGATGCCCAACACCTGCTGCACAGTCACACCTTGTTGATCGTCGAAGACCACTATCACGACTGGCTGACCTGGGCCGACTGGTTCGCCGATATCGGTGCGCAATACCACACGCCCCGTCATGCCTTGCGCACCAACAGCTATCAGTTGCTGATGCAGTCGGCGGTGATGGGGCACGGTGTGGCCCTGGGCTGGAAGTGCTTGCTGGAGGGTGAACTGGCGGCTGGCCGCCTGCAACTGGCCTTGCCCCACCACATGCACAGCCGTGGCCGCCTGCAACTGATGCAACCGCAGCACCGCAACCCGCCCTCGGCGGCGCGCAGCTTTCAGCAATGGTTGCTGGCCAATCCTGTGGGAGCGGGCTTGCCCGCGATGGTCGTCAACGATAACGCTGGGTGACTGACACCCTGATTGTCATCGCTGGCCAGCCAGCTCCTCCAGGGTTTAGTCAGGGAGTGTTACGGCTATGCCGATAATCACTCACCGCCTCATACACCGCCTTGCGCAACCGGTTGATCCCACCAATCGGCCGGTGTTCCTCCACGCCAAACCACGGGTTGAACGACTGGTTGTCACAGGCCAGGTTCAGCGCAGGTGTGTCGAAATCCTGCGCCGGAATGCGAATTTTCGCCACGCTCTCGTAGGGCGCGTCGCTTTCCTTCCATTCGATACTGGTGTCTTCGATAGGCATGTATTTCTGTGGGTTCTGGCGCTGGATCTGCAACACAAAACACGCGTCGATACGGTCGGTGGACAACTGCTGGTTCAAGGCGCTGCGCAAGAAGTTCGGCAAGTCCTGGTTCTGTTTCGGCAGGCTGTATGGCGGGCAGCTCTGCGGGTCTGGCGCAACGCGGAACTTGGCGTTGGCCGCACCAAACTTGTAGGGCGATACTGAAAAGTACGTCGCCTCTGTCGGGCTGGCCGGCGCCGGCGCCAGCGTCGCGAGGGCGATAAACAGATGTCGCACCTGCCAACTGCGTGGGTCTAGGCTGGGGAAAAACGCCATGGCTTTCTGGCCATCGGCCTGGGCCCCGATGTTTTGCGCGTACTCCGCCACGTCGCTGACGAAAAAGTTGGGGTGGCTGAACATCACAAAGTCCTGCTCGGCACGCGCCTGTTGATCGGCCAGCAGTTGCTTGCCCGGCACGTCCAGCAGTTTGATCGCCATGCCGCGGGCGTCGCGGATGCTATCGAACTGTGGATAAGCGTTGCCGTTGGACAGGCGCATCAGCGCCTGCCAGGTCTTGCCCGGTTCAGCGAACACGCCCTGGCGCAACGCCGGGTCGAGGCCCGGCAGCACGCTGACTTCGGCTTTCACGCAGCCGTGGGCCTTGGCATGCGCATCACGCAGGTAGCGGGTGCCTTCGCGATGCTGGTCGACGATGCGCACCGCCGTCTGAATGATGCCTTGGGTCATGGCGGCTTCGCCGGGCGGGATCTGTTCCTCTACAGGCACCGGGCCGCTGTGGTGCCAGGCGAACCACAGGGTGGCCGCCAGCCAGCCGAGCAAGCCCAGGCCCACCAGCCATAACAGTGTCTTGCCGAGAAATGCGCCGAGGCGCAACCACAGTCGAGCGAGCATGGAACGATCCTTGTATCGAAAGGGGGAAGTCATGGCAGTTGCTGCTCCAACGGGCCGCCCAGTACTTTCAGGTACTCGAGCAGCGCCCAGCGTTCCTCAGGCTCCAGGCCCCGGCCAATCACCCCGTTGCCACGCTTGCCTGCGCGAAATTCGTGGCCGCTGTTGTGGTTGCCGGTGATGTTTGTATCGAACAGGAAGGCGTTTTTAAAGGCTTCGGTGCGATAACCCAGGTGGCGCGGGTCGTAATCGAAGGTGCCTTTATAGAAGGTACGACTGCGCTCGTACTGTGGCGAAAGCAACTGGTAGAGCGTAGGCACCGAGCCATTGTGCAGGAACGGCGGCGTGGCCCACACGCCGGCCAGTGGGCGGGCCTTGTAGGCCCACAGTTCGCGCACGCCGATGGGCAGGCCGTAGCCGTCCAGGCGTGGGCGTTCTGCCGGGGTGATGCCGGCGGCGCGGTAGGCGTGTTCTTCGACAAATGCGGTGACATAAGCCAGGCCCTTGGCCACAGACAGGCTGCGCAGGTCCAGCGGTTCGGTCGGTGTCGGGTGCAACTCGACATTCAACTGCGCCAACTCGGCCGGGTCCCATTGCAGGGCGCTGAGGTCATAGCGCTGGTTGGCAATATTGCTGGCGGTGCCGGGGTCGGTGCCGATGTAGTCCACGGGCAGCATTTTCAGTTGTTGCACCGGGCGCCCGTTGACCAGGGTTACGCTGGGTACGTGGCAGCCGGCGCAGTTTTCGGCAAACAGCGCGCGGCCCCTGGCGGCCAGGGGTTTGTCCACGGCACCGAACAACGCTTCAGGCCAGGTCGGTGGTTTGAGCCGTTGCAGGGTTTCTTCGATCAGGTTCAAGTCACGCACCCGCACGCTGGAGGGGTAGCGCGCCTCGCCCTTGAGCGGCTGGCCGGCGCTGTCGAAGAAGTCCAGGGTCGCGCCCACGCCCAACGCCTCGCCGATATTACGCGCCATGGGTTGCTGGGCCGAGCCATTCCATTGCACCCAGTCGAAGGTCCACATGTCCCACAACTGCGGGTAGTCCACCGGCGCGTTGGCGATACGGTAGTTGTCCGGCGAAATGGCATCACCAAAGCTGGCGTTGGCGATACGACCGAAGGCGTCGGTGCGCCCCGGGCCTTCTTCGGTGGGGTAGAGGCCACGGTGGGTATCGTTCCAGGCCACCTTGAGGAAGGTGTCCAGGGACTTTTTGAAGTCCTGGCGCAACTGATCGTACTGGGCGTCGTATTGATCCCCCAGCACGTTGTGGGCAAAACGCCTGAACTTCAGCGGGTTGTAATAGGTGGCGGCGAGGCTGGCCACTAGGGCCTGGCCGAAGCTGCCACCGCGCAGGGTCGGTACGCTGGAGGGCAGCACGTGTTGCGCTGCGCCCCCGTCGATGCGCAGCGCCTGGCCATTGAAGCGCAACTCGCCGGTGTGGCAGGCGGCGCAGGTGATATCGAGAAACTCCGCGTTGCTGCCGGCATTCTTGTGCCGGGCGAAGCCAGCGGGCAGGTTGCCGGGGTTCTGGGGTGTGGCCTGTTGCCGCGGGTCTACCAGGAAACCGAACCGCGCAAGGTAAGCCGGTTCGGCAAAGCGCTGCTCGGAAAACGGCAGCTCCAGCGCGGTGAACCAGTTATAACGCAGGCCCTTGACCTGGGTGCCCTGGGGCGTGAAGTAGTAGACCTGGCGGTCGGCGGTGGTCCATTGGTCCTGGTAGTGCACCTGGTCCACCGGCACGTAATCCGGCAGCTTCGGGTTGAGCACGTAATAAAGCACCACGGCCAGAGCCAGTCCCAGAAGTGACAGGATCAGGAGTAAAACACGGGAAAAAATGCGCAAGATAACTATCCTTGTCGAGTTGTTGCGTCCTTATGCCACCGAGCGAGGCAGGCGGCAAGTAGCCATGATCGGTCTGCACCGGCGGTTTTCGGCTTGCCTGCTGTCCTTCGTCGGACTTTGACGCAGATGAAAATGCTTTTAAACACGTGAACTTATCAGAAGTTTCCTGCTCACATGCCGGTAGCCATTGGTCGTGGCCGCCTGATAAGCTCGCGACTTTATTCGAATGCCCTTTTGGCGCATGAACAAGGAAATAGCATGAAACAGCATCGGTTGGCGGCGGCGGTGGCCCTGGTTAGCCTGGTACTTGCGGGTTGTGATTCGCAAACCAGCGTAGAGCTGAAAACCCCGGCGCAGAAAGCTTCCTACGGTATCGGCCTGAACATGGGCAAAAGCCTGGCTCAGGAAGGTATGGATGACCTGGACTCCAAGGCAGTTGCCCAAGGCATCGAAGATGCCGTCGGCAAGAAAGAGCAGAAGCTGAAGGACGAAGAACTGGTTGAAGCCTTTTCCGCACTGCAAAAGCGTGCTGAAGAGCGCATGACCAAGATGAGCGAAGAGTCGGCAGCCGCCGGCAAGAAATACCTCGAAGACAACGCCAAGAAAGACGGCGTGGTCACCACCGCTTCCGGTCTGCAATACAAGATCGTGAAGAAGGCCGAAGGCGCCCAGCCCAAGCCGACCGACGTAGTGACTGTGCACTACACCGGCAAGCTGACCAACGGCACCACCTTTGACAGCTCCGTGGATCGCGGCAGCCCGATTGACCTGCCGGTCAGCGGCGTGATCCCGGGTTGGGTCGAAGGCCTGCAACTGATGCACGTGGGTGAGAAGGTCGAGTTGTACATCCCGTCCGACCTGGCCTACGGCGCCCAGAGCCCGAGCCCGGCGATTCCAGCCAACTCCGTACTGGTCTTTGACCTGGAGCTGCTGGCAATCAAGGACCCGGCCAAGGCCGAGGCTCCTGAGGCACCTGCTGCCAAGTAAGCAGCAGTTGAACATCCAACGCCCCGTTTATACGGGGCGTTGTTGTTTCTGGGCCAGGGCTTGATCCGTGTGGGAGCTGTCGAGCCCCGGCGAGGCTGCGATAGCAGTGGGTCAGGCAACATTGCTGCTGGTAATGCCGCCGCCATCGCCGCCTCGCTAAAGCTCGACAGCTCCCACAGTTGACCGTGGTTGTGGAGGGGCGTGGGTTAAATCCGAACGAACGCCTGCGACTTAGAGCAGTCTGATGCTATACCTCGGCACGGGTAGCCGCAGATGCACCCCAAGTCAATGAAATCTTGGGATTTTTTTATGTGCGCAAAAAACGCCCGATCTGACTGTAGGCCTTGTATTACGGGGCTTTCAGCCGCGAAAATGGCCTCTGTTCACAAGGTTATCCACAAGTTGTGTGGATAACCTTTTCTCTCGCCTGGAACTGGAGTGACGATGAAAGCACCCTGGAATTTCACCCGCTTCCTACCGTTGGCCGCACGGCTGCTCGGGCGTGGACGCCTGCCGACCTTGTTGTTCGCGGTCGCCGCCAAAGGCTCAAGCCAGGGTAACCGCCTGGGCAAGCTCAAGGACGACCTCAAGCTGCTCCAGGCGCTGTGCCTGGCCTACTGGCGTGGCGAGTACCGGGCGATCAGCCCCAAGGCGCTGATATCGGTGGTAGCGGGGCTGATGTACTTTCTCAGCCCGATTGATGCGATCCCGGACTTTTTGCCCATGTTCGGCATGCTCGATGACATCGCGGTACTGGCCTGGGTCATGAAGTCCCTGGACGGTGAGTTGAGTGCCTTCCGCGCCTGGCGTGAACGCCAACGCCCGGAGAAGCTGGTGGTGGTCGAGCGCTTGCCCGCCACACCGCAGCTTCTGGAGCAGGAAAACCCGAAAAAAAACTGAAGGCGCGGATTATCCCCCTGCGCTCTTTGCGGCTGTTAGGATTACACTCCTAAGGAAAGTACTTACTTCGTAAGTGTTGTGATCCTACGGGGCAGTCATGGATATACAGATCATTTCACGGGATGGCGAACCCGAATATGCGGTTCTGCCATGGGCTCAGTACCAGGCGCTGTTAACAGCCGCCGGCCTGCAGCAACCAAGCACTCCTGCTGTACAGACCCCTCCCGTCGCGACCGCGACGGATCTACGCCCCCTGGCGCACTTGCGCAACCTGCGCGAAGCCAAGGGCCTGGCCATTGAGGCATTGGCCCGCACCGTGGGCATCAGCCCGTCCTACCTGGGCTTGATTGAAAGTGGTGAACGCCAGCCGGATGCCGCGATCCGTCGCAGCCTGGCCTGGGAGTTGGGGATTGCTGGGTGGAGGGATGAAACGTGAGTGTGCGCATCAGCCGTCAACATTGGGATGGGTTGCTCAACGAACTTGATCAGGCCCGTCGCCAACGCCATCTTTTGACTTATCGTGCATTGCTTGAGCGCCTGCAGTTTCCGACGCCGGCGATGCAAACCCTGACCGCGGCCCTGGAACACCTGGCTGCCCTGGATGCCAAGGCCGAGCAACCGCTACGCAGTTCCCTGGTAATCAGCCAGGGCGCGAGCCGGTTGCCGCGTACCGGTTTTTTTGAATGTGTCGAACGCCTTGGGCGTTTCTGTGGACCTTCCGATGGTGTCGCCGCAGCATCCTGGCATGCCTCGGAAGTGGTCCGAGTGTTCGAGTACCAATATCCTGAATCAGCGGAGGCCTGAGTGTTCTGGAAGCTCAAAGCGTATGCCAGCTATTGGCTGGCACGCCGGTTGTTTCATTGGTCATGGTTTGTGCGTCAGCCCCGTGGCTGGCACTGGCTGGAGGGCCAGTTCGCACGCATGGCCAACCTGGGCAATGTCGATGCACAAAGTTTTTATGGGCATATCCTGACCTTTCGTGGCCAAGGGCTGGGCGCGCGGGAAGAAGGCGTGCGCTTGCTGCGCCTGGCGGGGCAGGCAGGCGATGGCAAGGCGGCCTATCAAGTCGGTGTGCTGAGCCTGGCAGGCAGCCTGGGCAAGGCCCCGGACCCGGCTGAAGCCGCACGTTGGTGGACCATCGCCGCCAAGGCCGGGCATCCGCTGGCGCAGATACGCCTGGAGCAGTTGTAGGCGCCGGTAAGCCAGTTCCTACAGGAGTTCGCGGCTGTCGATCACGTGGATGCTGTAGCCGGCCACGTTCTTGGCGTGATGCTTGGCCTGCGAGGCCAATTCGGCCAGTTGGCTGGCATCCAGGTGGCCACAGCTCAATGGATGCAGATGCACCACGCCGATGGACAACGACAGCAGGGCAAACTCCTGACGCAGGCCTTGGCGATTCAGGGCGATAAAACAGCCGGCCTCCAGATGCTCACTGCGGTAGAAACGCCGGCACTGGGTCTGGAAATCATCCACCAACTGGTTGAGCCGCTTACGCCAATCCTGGGCGCCGAGCACCAGCAAAAAGTCATCGCCACCAATATGCCCGACAAAGTCGCGGCTGGGGTCCACCCGGTCGTTGAGGCATTGTGCCAGGCACAGCAGCACTTCATCGCCACGCCCATAGCCATAGATATCGTTGAACGGCTTGAAACTGTCGATATCCACATAACAAATCACTGACTCGCGCTGCTGCTGCAACAGCCGTGTCAGGCACTGCTGGATTGGCACGTTGCCCGGTAGCAGGGTCAGCGGGTTGGCGTAGCGCGCCTGTTGGATTTTCAGCTCAGTAATCAACTTGAGCACGTCGATCACCCGGCCCAACCCCAGGTAGTTGCCGTTCTGGGTGATGATGAAATCTTCTTCGATCCGTTGCCGCGCCCGACTGGTCAGCAGGCGGCTGACCTGTTGCAACGACTGGCTCAGCTCCACGGCCAGGAAGTCATCGCTCATCAAGCGGCTGATGGGCTTGCGCGCAAACAGGTCGGTGGCAAACGGCTTGAGCAGCACATCAGACAACGAGTGCCGATGCACGATACCGATGGGCTGGCCAAGCTCGTCCAGCACCGCCAGGGAATTGAGGTTGGCCTGGCGGCGAAAGGCTTCCAGCACATTGGCGGTAGGCGTGTGCTGGGCCACGGCGGGTTGTTCGTTGAGCAGGGCGCTGAGGTCGCTGGCTTCTTCGTTGAGCGAGACGCTGGTGCTGTCGGGCCTGGCCAGCATCAACCGCGCTTCCTGGGGTGGATGCTCCTGGGGACGACACAGCAGGTAGCCCTGGATCAGGTCCACACCCATTTCCGTCAATACCGCCAACTCTTCCTGCAACTCGATACCTTCGGCAATCACCTGCGCGCGGGAGGCCCTGGCGATTTGCAGGATCGAGCCGACAAACTCACGCTTGAGCGCATCCTGGTGGATCCCGTCGATAAAGTGTCGGTCGATCTTCACATAGTCGGGGCGCAATTCAGACCACAGCCGCAGGCTCGAATAGCCGGCACCCAAGTCATCCAGGGCAATCGAAAACCCCATGTTGCGGTAGTGATGCAGGGCGGTTTGCAGCAGTTGGAAGTCGTCGGTCGGTGATTGTTCGGTGAGTTCGATCACCACCTGGCTGGGCGCGATGCCGAAGTCGCGCAGCATGTGCAAGGTGCGCCCTGGTTGGTGGGTGGTCTCCAGCAACGATTCCGGTGAGACGTTGAGAAACAGCTTGCCCGGCAACTGTTGCTCGCTGAAGCGCCGACATGCGCTTTGCCGGCACGCCATCTCCAACTCATTGAGAAGCCCGCCCTGGCGTGCGACCGAAAACAGCGCCAGGGGCGAGTGCAACGGGCTGTTGGACGGGCCGCGGCTCAGGGCTTCGTAGCCGAGGATGCGACGTTCGGAGAGGCAAATGATCGGTTGGAACAGACTGTGCAAACTGCCTTGAGCCAGGATGGAGCCCAGGGCATTCAGCTGTTCGGTCATGGTCATGATGATCTCGGTCGAAAAAAAAGGACCGGGTGCCTGGGGCGCCCGGTCCTTCATTTCACGACAGAATGATGTCTATTTGATGACGCTCCGTGGAGCGCTCACATTAAATTGCCATCACTTACTGCTTGGCCACCGTCTTGCTGATTTTCAGGTAGTCCAGCAGAATCCTCCCGGTTTCGCTCAGGTAGGCATCATCTTCCGGCTTGGTCTTTTCAGGTTCGGTCGGCAGCGCGTCTTCGTCTTCTTTCTTCAGCTCCTTGAGGGCTTCTTCACCCTTGGCCTTGCGTCGGATGTTCTCCAGGGCCAGTTGCTGATTTTCGATGTCGGTGTGCTGCGCACGACGGTCCACTTCATTGAGGCTGACGGTCTTCTCGGCCATCAGCTTCTTGGCCAGGGCCAGCTTGTCGCGGATAAACACGAACTCGGCATCCTTGGCGGAGCGAGCGTCATGTTCTGTCTTGAGCTGGGCCAGGTACGGCTTGAAGGGGTCCGAGGCAGGCTTGATGGCCGGGCGGATGGTGTCCCACGGCATGGCTTCGGGCAGGGCGCTTTCGCCGATTTCCTTGGTGTCGATGATCGACGGGAAATCAATGTCCGGCAGCACGCCCTGGTGTTGGGTGCTCTGCCCGGAAACCCGGTAGAACTTGGCCAACGTCAGCTTGAGCTCGCCATGGTTGAGCGGCTGGATAGTCTGCACCGTGCCTTTGCCGAAGGTCTGGCCACCGATGATCAATGCGCGGTGGTAATCCTGCATCGCCCCGGCAAAAATCTCCGAGGCCGAAGCCGAGAGGCGGTTGACCAGCAACGCCATCGGCCCTTTATAGAAGGCCCCCGGGTTTTCGTCTTCCAGCACATCTACGCGGCCATCGGCGTTGCGCACCAACACGGTCGGACCCTTGTCGATAAACAGGCTGGTCAGCTCGGTGGCTTCCTGCAAGGAGCCGCCACCGTTGTTGCGCAGGTCGATGACCACACCGTCAACTTTCTCTTTGGAAAGCTCGGTGAGGATTTTCTTCACGTCGCGAGTGGTGCTCTTGTAGTCCGGATCGCCAGCACGGAAGGCCTTGAAGTCCAGGTAGAAGGCCGGGATTTCAATCACACCCAGCTTGTAGTCCTTGCCATCCTGCTTGAGGTTGAGGACTTTCTTCTGCACGGCCTGGTCTTCGAGCTTCACCGCTTCGCGGGTGATCGACACCACCTTGCTGGTCTGGTCGTTCGGCGCATTGGTGTGCGGAATCACTTCCAGGCGCACCACGCTGCCTTTCGGCCCACGGATCAGCTTGACCACTTCGTCCAGGCGCCAGCCGACTACGTCGACCATTTCTTTGTCAGCCTGGGCCACGCCGATGATCTTGTCGGCCGGAGCCACCTGCTTGGTCTTGTCCGCCGGGCCTGCCGGCACCAGGCGCACGATCTTGACCTGATCGTTGTCGCTCTGCAGCACGGCACCGATGCCTTCGAGGGACAGACTCATGTTGATATCAAAATTTTCCGCGTTATCTGGCGACAGATAATTGGTGTGCGGATCGTAGGACATCGCGAAGGTGTTGATATAGGCCTGGAAGATATCTTCGGCGCGGGTCTGCTCCAGGCGGCTCAATTGATTCTTGTAGCGCTTGGTCAGCAGTTCCTGGATCGCCTTGGGCTCTTTGCCGGCGATCTTCAGGCGCAGGACTTCATCCTTGACGCGCTTGCGCCACAGGTCATCCAGGGCGGCGGTGCTGGTCAGCCAAGGGGCGTCCTTGCGATCCACCAGCAGGGTTTCCTTCTGGGTGAAGTCGAGCTTGTCGACGCCTTTGTTCAGCTCACCCAGAGCGAAGTCCAGACGCGCTTTGACACGGTCCAGGTAACGCTTGTAGATGGTGAAGCCAGGCTGCAGGTCGCCGCTCTTGAGCAGGTCGTCGAACTGGGTCTTCCACTTGTCGAACTCAGCGATATCGCTGGCCAGGAAGTAGCTGCGCGAGGGATCCAGCAGCTTGAGGTAGCTGTCATAGATGATCACCGAACGCGCATCGTCCAGCGGCGGCTTGCTGTAATGGTGGCGCTTGAGCAACTCAACGACGTTAAGGCTGGCAATCACCTCGTCGCGATCGGGCTGAAGCTTGTCCCAGCTGTTGGCTGCGAACGTATTGGTCGACAGCGGCAACAGGCCGAGACCAATGAAAAGAGCGAGGGCGGTGCTGGGGAACAAATGCTTCATGCTGATTCGACGCGGGGGCAATTGATAACGCATATTAGGCCGTCTTTGAAGTCGCCGGTTCCATTTGGGCCGGTCGCATAATGCAAAAAGCCCGGCGCTACAGCAACGGGCTCAGTCCAGACTCACTATGGAGGCACTGTGAAAGCATTGCAAGGCGTTGAAGGTCATGTGGAGTGGGTTGAGACCCCAAGTCCTACATGTGATGTAGGTCAAGTTCGTATTCGTGTGGCGGCAGCCGGCTTGAATCGGGCCGACTTATTACAGCGTGCAGGGCTCTATCCGCCACCGCCAGGGGCTAGCGAAGTGCTGGGCCTGGAGTGTTCCGGGGTCATCAGCGAAGTCGGCGCCGGTTCGGCCTGGCAAGTGGGAGACCGGGTCTGTGCGCTGCTGGCGGGCGGTGGCATGGCCGAAGAAGTGGTGGTGGATGCACGCCACGTACTGCCGGTGCCGGAGGGGTTGTCCCTGGCCGAGGCGGCGGCGTTGCCGGAGGTGTACAGCACGGCCTGGCTCAACCTGTTCCAGTTGGCGGCGCTCAAGCCCGGTGAAAAGGTGCTGTTGCACGCGGGCGCCAGTGGCGTCGGCTCGGCAGCGATCCAGCTGTGCAAGGCGTTTGGCAGCCCGTGCTGGGTCAGTGTCGGCTCGGCGGATCGCCTGGCCTATTGCGAAGCCCTCGGCGCCCAGGGCGGTGTGGTACGTACCGACGGTATCGAGGCTTTGCGCGATTTCGGCCCGTTCGACGTGATTCTTGACCCGGTGGGCGGCAATTACGCCGCGATCAACCTCAAGCTGCTGGCCCGCGATGGGCGCTGGGTGTTGATCGGCCTGATGGGCGGGCGCGAGGCTCAGTTGGACCTGGCGCAGGTGCTGGCAAAACGCGTGCAGGTGCTGGGCTCGACCTTGCGTAGCCGTGATGATCAGTTCAAGGCCGATTTGTTCAGTGATCTGAGTCAGCATGTGTGGCCGTTGTTTGGCGAAGGGCGGTTGAGCCCGCAGTTGGCCAAGACCTTTGCGATCACGGATGCCGAGGCTGCGTTTGCGGAGTTGGCGACCAACCAGATTTCCGGGAAGTTGGTGTTGGTGATCGACGCAAGCCTGGTTTAAATACCAATCCAGGGTTGAAATGCAGCCGAAGGTGGGAGCTGGCTTGCCTGCGATAGCGGTGGATCAGTAACAAGTCTTAACCTGATACACCGCTATCGCAGGCAAGCCAGCTCCCACATTTTGATTGGGTTTCAATTCAGGAAAAGGGGTGTCAGGTCCACTGGTGGATCGGCCAGCCGGCCTGTTCTGCGTGGGCCCGCAGCACGGGATCCGGGTTCACTACCTGTGGGTAATCGACTTTGCTCAACAGCGGTAAGTCATTGCGCGAATCCGAATAGAAGTACGCGCCTTCCAGGCTTTCACCTTCCTGCTCCAGCCATTGCATCAGCCGGGTGATCTTGCCTTCACGGTAGGTCAGTACACCGACGGTCTTGCCGCTGTACACCTCATGCGCCACGTCCAGTTCAATCCCCAGCACCTCATCGATGCCAATACGCGCCGCTATCGGTGTGACCAAGTGCGTGCCCGAGGCCGAGATCACCAGGATCCGGTCACCGTTCTGGCGGTGGCGGGCGATGGTCCGGGTGGCGTCGCTGTAGATCAGCGGTTCGATAATATCTTCCACCCAGGGCTCTACCAGGTGGGCGACTTCTTCCGGGGTGCGCCCGATCATCGGTTCCAGGCTGAAGTCCATGAATTCTTCCATGGCCAGTTCGCCCCGGCTGTAGGCGGCCATCAGCTCATGGTTCTTGCGCATGAACGAGTCGGGGTCGACCCAGCCCAGGCGGCCCATCTGTTCGCTCCACAAGGTGGCGCAGTCGCCGTGGATCAGGGTGTCGTCCAGATCAAAAATTACCAAAGCCATCAGTCATGCTTCCTCAATAAACGCGGCATCCCTCAGGCTACCTCACACAGGGCAGCGGGATCGATAGAAAGTGCCAGGCGCTGGCCATCCGCGTGCAGATCCTGGGCCGAGCGATTGAGTACGTCCACCACCAATTCCACGCCCCGGGCTTCGATCCGATAGCGGATCACATTGCCCAGCAGGCTATGGCTGCGGACCAGGGCGTCCAGTTCACCGCTGTGGTTCAGTTCGATGGATTCGGGGCGAATCGCAATGCGGCTGCTGACCGGGCGCTGCAACAGTTTGCTGGCCTGCTCGGCATCCAGCAGGTTGTAGTTGCCGATAAAACCGGCCGCGAAGGCGTCCACGGGGGCGGTGTACAGGGTTTCGGCGTCGCCGCTCTGCACAATCTTGCCCTGGTTCATCAGGAAGATGCGGTCGGACATGACCAGGGCTTCTTCCTGGTCATGGGTCACGAAAATCGTGGTCAGCCCCAGTTCACGCTGGATCTGGCGGATCTGTTCGCGCAGGTGCTTGCGAATCCGTGCGTCCAGCGCCGACAGCGGCTCATCGAGCAGCAACAGGCGCGGCCGGGTGACCAGGGAGCGGGCGAGGGCGACGCGCTGGCACTGTCCGCCGGACATCTGGTGCGGGTAGCGCCCGGCCAGATCCTTGAGTTCGACCAGTTGCAGCACTTCCTGGACACGCTTATGGCTGTCGTCGCTGTTGACCTTCTGCATACGCAGGCCGAAGGCGACGTTCTGCTCCACGGTCATGTTGGGGAACAGCGCGTAGCTCTGGAACACCATGCCGATATGGCGCTTCTGTGGGCTAACAGGAACGATGTCCTGGCCGTCCAGCAGGATCTGCCCGCTGTCCACCGGCGTCAGGCCGGCGATGCAGCGCAGCAGCGTGGACTTGCCGCAACCGGACGGGCCGAGCAGGGTGACGAATTCGCCCTTGGCGATCTCGCAATTGATATCGCTGAACACCGGGGTGGCGGCATAGCTTTTTTGCAGGTGCTGGACGCTGACGAAGCTCATTGGCTTTTGTCCTTGTTCAAGAGGTTGGCGGCCCAGGTGAGCAGCAGCACGAAAAGGAAATAGGAAATGACCACGGCGCTGGTGAAGTGGCCGCTGCTGTTGCGCATGTTGTTGAGGTACACCTGCAAGGTTTCGTAGCGCGTGCCGACGAGGATATTGGCGAACACAAACTCGCCGAACAGGAACGAGAACGACAGCAGCAACGCCACCATCAGGCCCTTGCGCAGGTTAGGCAACACCACCAGGATCGCGGCCTGCCAGGTGCTGGCGCCGAGCAGTTGGGCGGCATCCATCAAGTCGCGCAGGTTGATCGCTTGCAGGTTGTTGGTGATCGCGCGGTACATGAACGGCAGCGCCACGGTGAAGTAGCAGCCAATCAGGATCCACGGCGTGCCGACCATCGCCAGTGGCCCCGAGCCGTATAACTGCAACAGCCCCACCGACGACACCACCGGCGGCACCGCGAAGGGCAGCAGGATCAGGATGTTCATCAGCGCGTCGAGCTTGGGAAAGTGGTAATGCACCACGAACAGCAGCGGCAGGATCAGCACCACCGACAGGATCAGCGCACCGACGCAGACCAGCAATGACTGACCAAAGGCGTGCAGGAAGCGCGGATCGCTCCACAGTTGCACATACCATTTGAAGGTAAAGCCAGAGGGCAGGATGGTTGCCGACCAACTGCTGGCGAGGGAATACACCAGGGTGCCAATCAACGGCAGCACCAGGATTGCGAACAGCAGGTACACCACCACGCGATGATAGAGGGCGACGGGGCTGGCTTCAGCGCGAGACATGGTAGCTCCTCTTGAGCAGCAGTTGATGGACCACGGTGACCACGGTCATCAGCGCCACCAGGATCACGGCCAGGGCACTGGCCATGTTCGGGTCCAGGGAAATATCGCCGGAAACCATCGCCGCGATGCGGATCGGCAGCACGTTGAAGTTGCCGGTGGTCAACGCATAGACCGTGGCGTAGGCGCCCAGGGCATTGGCCACCAGGATCACGAAGGTGCCCAGCAGCGCCGGGGTCAGCACCGGCAGGCCGATATGCCGCCAGTACTGCCAGCCATTGGCCCCCAGCAAAGAGGCGGATTCGCGCCAGTCTTCGCGCAGGGCATCGAAGGCCGGGTACAGCAGCAACACGCCCAGGGGGATCTGGAAGTAGGTGTACAGGATGATCAGGCCGGTCTTGGAATACAGGTTGAAGTCCTGAATGATCCCGGCCTGCTTGAGCATGATGGTGATGCTGCCGTTGAACCCCAGCAGGATGATGAAGGCAAAGGCCAGGGGCACGCCGGAGAAGTTGCTGGTCATGTTGGCAAACGCAGTGACGAAGTTGCGCAGCGGCGAATCCACCTTGCGCAGGGAATAGCTGCCCAGCAACGCGATGATGATGCCGAAGATGCTGGAGTAGAAACTGATCTCCAGGCTGTGCTTGATTGCCTGCACGTAGAACTTCGAGCTGAAGATCTTGCTGAAGTTGGCCAGCCCCCAGCCGAACTCTTCCGATTGCAGGCTGTTGACCATCACCCAGAACAGCGGCGCGATCTGGAACACGATAAAGAACAGGGCGAAGGGCACCAGGCACAGGGCGGCCAGCCATTTGCCACGGATTACTGAATTCACTTCAACAGCTCCTGGCAGACAGGTTTGTCGTGGGCCACGCCAAGCAGGGCGCAAACGGTGCCGCAGATTTCGGTTTGCTTGGGCTGGGCCTTGGGGTCGAGGCTGAACGCATCTCCCAGTACAAACAGCGGTACTTCGCGCTCTTCCGCCAGCAGGCCGTTGTGCGAGCGGTCGTTGTTCATGCCGTGGTCGGCGGTGACCAGCACCTGGTAACCGGCATCGAGCCAGCCTTGCAGGTAGTCGGCCAGGATGATGTCGGCCGAGCGGGCGCTGTTGCGGTATTGCGGGGTGTCGAGGCCGTGCTTGTGGCCGGCGTCGTCGATATTCATCGGGTGTACCAGCAAAAAGTTCGGCGCGTGCTTGAGGCGCAGGCTTTCGGCATCGGCAAACAGGTGGGCGTCCGGGTAATGATCGCTCCAGTAGAAATGCCCGTGCTGGATCGCCAGGGCCTCGTCATCGGTATGCCGGTCGCGGGCTGCGCTGAAGGGCGAGCGGTTATACAGCTCGCTGACCCAGTGGTAAGCCGCCGCTGCGGTGCTCAGGCCGGCATCTGTGGCGTAATGGAAAATGCTGCGCTGGGTGGACAGGCGCGAGACGTGGTTGTGGACGATGCCGCTGTCGATCGGCGCTACGCCGGTGAGGATGCATTCGTACAGCGGGCGGGAGAGGGAGGGCAATTCGCATTCCAGCTTGTACAGCGCTGCGCGTCCTGCGCCGACGTAGGCCTGGAGATGCCCCATGGCATGCCGGGCGACCTCGTAGTTCAGACCGTCGAGCACCACAAGGATGACGTTGTGCTTCATAGGGGCTCCGCAACAGTAAACATCGGTATGTCTGGAGGAACAGGGTCAAAGCTGTGGGAGCGGGCTTGCCCGCTCCCACACAAGCCTGTTCCCACATTGGATCTCCAGTGGATTGCCAATGTGGGTGCTGGGCTTACTGCATATTGATAATGACTTCTTCCTGCCACTTCTGCGGCAGCGCCTTGGAGGTCTTCTCCCAGGCATCGGCGTCCTTGATCGGGGTCACGCCCTTGTACTGCTCGTTGGGCAGCAGCTTGGCCTGGACTTCTGGGGGCAGGGTCAGGTGTTCGGCACGGATCGGCCGCGCATTGCCCTTGGCCAGGTTGATCTGCCCGGCATCACTGAAGATGTATTCGCGGGTCAGTTTGGCGGCGTTGGGGTGCTTGGCGTATTTGTTGATGATGGTGGTGTAGCCGGAAATCACCGAGCCATCCGATGGGATCAGCACCACATAATCATCCGGGTTGGCCATCTTGGCCTTGTAGCTCAGGCCGTTGAAGTCCCAGACCACGCCTACTTCCACTTCACCTTTTTCCATGGTGGCGATGGTCGGGTTGGCCAGGGAGATCCGCCCCTGCTTGGCGATCTCGGCGAACATCAGCAGCGCCGGCTGGATGTTCTTTTCGTCGCCACCGTTGGCCAGGGCTGCGGCCAGCACACCGTTGGCGGCCTGGGCGGCGGTGCTCACGTCACCAATCGAGACCTTGTACTTGCCGGTCTTCAGGTCAGCCCACTTGGTCGGGACTTCGGAGCCGTGCAGCAGCTTTTTGTTGACGATAAACGCGATGGTGCCGGTGTAGGCCAGTGCCCAGTTGCCGTCCTTGTCCTTGGCCCAGGCCGGGATCTGCTCCCAGGTGCTTGGCTTGTAGGGTTGGGTCACGCCCTGCTTGACCGCAATCGGGCCAAAGGCTGCGCCCACGTCACCGATATCGGCGCTGGCATTGTCTTTTTCTGCGGCGAACTTGGCGATTTCCTGGGCCGAGCTCATATCGGTATCGATGTGCTTGAGGCCGTACTTGGCCGCCAGGTCTTCCCAGGTGCCGCGCCAGTTGGCCCAGTCATCGGGCATGCCGACGCTGTTCACAGCGCCTTCTGCCTTGGCGGCAGCCTCCAGGGTTTTCAAGTCGGTGTCAGCGGCCATGGCGGCGGTGCACATGGCAATGGTCGAGCCTAACAGTGATGCCAGGAAAAGCTGTTTCATCCGAAGCTCCTTTGGGCGTTTTCAACGCTGCGTTTTTTATGATGCGCGGTTGGTTTGGTCTAGGTCAGCAATACACGAGCCAATTTAGGCGCGCTGGATGACAGTTTCATGTCGATGTCGTTTTTATAACGCCTGCGCAGGCGCCTGCCGGGTAAGCGTAGACCAATGCATGGGCCCCGTATTTACAGGACTTGGCCGATGTATTGCAGGGCGTATGAGGCAGCGGCGCAAGGCGCTGTCATCTGTCGGTCATGTGTGATGCCTAGGCTTGCACGCAATGACCGCCGCCCATTCCAGGGGCATTTGGTGCACCCAAACAGTGCTGGCCTAGTCCAGATAGGTAACGTTGATGCGTGATGAGGCAACCAAAGCGGTGACAGCCATTGGCCAGGCGCTGCAAGAGCAGATCAGCCACGGCTTATTGACGCCTGCGAGCAAATTGCCGGCCGAGCGCAAACTCAGTGAGTTGTTTGGTACCACCCGGATAACGGTGCGCGAAGCCTTGCTGCAATTGGAGGCCCAGGGCCAGATCTACCGCGAAGAACGCCGCGGCTGGTTTGTCTCGCCGCCCCGTTTGGCCTACAACCTGATGCAGCGCAGCCACTTCCACGCCATGGTCAGCGCCCAGGGTCGGGTGCCGTCTACCGAGGTCATCTCGGCACGCCTGCAACCGGCGTCGGCGGCAGTCTGCGCGTGGTTGCAACTGCCGGCCCTGTCCAGTGTGATCCAGATCTGCCGCAGGCGACGGATTGATGGGCGATTGGTGCTGTATGTCGAACACTACCTCAATCCCCAGTATTTCCCGGGGATCCTGGCGTGCGACTTGAATGAATCGATGACCGAGTTGTATGCCCGCAAGTACGACCTGCATTACGGGCGCGTGCGCTTCGAGATTGTGCCGACCTCATTGCAGGTAGAAGCGGCAGCGGCCCTGAAAGTCTCAGTGGGCAGCCCCGGGCTGCGGATCGCCCGGGTCAACTACGATCAACATGAGCGGCTGATCGATTGCGATCTGGAGTTCTGGCGCCATGACGCGATTCATGTGGGGGTGGATGTGACCTGAGTGTCCTGCGGGCCGCTCGCCGCTGTCACCACCTGCACACTCAAGCGCGGCATCGCCAGGTCCATCCCGGCCTCGTCCAGATGCCGCTTGAGCGACAGGTTGAACGCCCGCGACACCTCCCACTGCTTGATCGGCGCGGTCTTGAAGCGTGCGCGCAGGATGGCGTTGCCGGACTCGAAACTCTCCACACCCTGGAACTCCAGGGGCGACCAGATATTGCGACGTTGCAGCGGGTCGGCGCGCATTTTCTGCCCCACATCGCGCATCAGCTTGATCGCGGTGTCGATGTCCATGCTGGCGGGTACCGCGACGCGGAAAATCGCGTAGCCGAATTCCCGCGAGTAGTTCTTGATGCTCTTGATCTCGCTGAACGGGATGGTATGGACGATGCCGTCGATGTCACGCAGGCGCACGGTGCGGATGGTCAGGCCTTCGACGGTGCCCAGGTGGCCGCCGACGTCCACGTAGTCATCGATGGCCAGGGAGTCTTCGATGATGATGAACAGGCCGGTGATCAGGTCCGCCACCAGGGACTGCGCACCAAAGCCGATGGCCAGGCCGATCACACCGGCACCGGCCAGCAGGGGCGTGACGTTCATGCCCATGTTCGCCAGGGCGACGATGGCGGCGATGATAAAGATCGTCACGAACAGCACGTTACGGATCAACGGCATCATGGTCTGCGCCCGCGCGTTGGCCAGGCCTTTGCGTGAGCGGGTGAGTGCGTGATGGATCGCGGTATCGGCGAGGATCCAGATCAGCCACGAAAACAGCAGCGTACCGGCCAGGCCAAACAGCTTGACGCTGATTTCATGCCCGTCGCCTTCGGTAAAGCGGATCAGCGACCAGCCCCAGACGCGCAGGCCCAGCTCGATAAATACCAGCCATACCAACAGGTGGACCAGGGTGTAGAAGAAGCTTTTCAGCCGCTCGGAATACAGCGCATGACGCTTGTGCCCGCGTTGCGGCTTGAGGGCCTGGCGGCGCACCAGGCCATTGATCACCATGCACAACACCAGCAACACCGTGCAAAACAGCGACTGGCGCAGCGCGGTGCTGGTGTCGCCGGCGGAAACAAAGGTGGCAAACAGCGAAATACCCACCAGCAACAGTGCCGGCAAATACCAGAAGGTGCCGATGATCGACAGGGTATCCGTCAGCGCGCGGCGGGTCAGGCGCCGCGACAGCGGCTGGTTGCGGATCAGGTGGGCGATGGGGCGGCGGAAACGCAGGATGAACACACCGGTGGACAGCGCGGCCAGTACATTGGCGACCGTCGCCGCGCTGTGCGCGAGGTGGATCCCCAGGGCTTCGGTCAGGCGCGGGTCGCTCAGCGCCTCGCCAAAGGCGGCAAAACTGCCGATCAGCCACAGCGGGCGAAAAGCCTGGTGGCGCAGGATATACAGCGCCCGGTGGCGGTGCGGGCCGTCGAGTACAGAGAAGGCAATGACGCAGATCGCCGAGAAACAGGTGCCGACCACCAGCGCGTACGCCAGCACCATGGCCAGGGATTTGCCCAGGGATGAGGGCAGGGCGTAACTCATATAGACCGTGATCACCAATGCAATCAGCCAGGGCCCTAGCTTGCGCAAGGCAAAGCGCAGCATGTCCCAGGTCTTGGGGTGTTGTGGCAGTTCTTCACTGAGGCCAAAGCGCAGGCGTACCCAGTGACCGAGCCAGATCAGCGCGGCAGCCAGCAGGCTCCAGAGCATCAAAATCACGGCAAAACCGAAGATGATCGGCAGCCATTCGCTGGCCGGCAGCATCAACGCGGAAAACTCGGACTTAGCCTGGTCGAATTCGGCAGACCAGCGATTGAGCGGGCTGTCAGTGCCGGACAGCTGTTGCTCCAGGCTGGCCAGGGTCCCGCCGATCAAGCCCAGTACCCCTTGCTCGGCGGCGGGCTGGGCCTTTTTCGTGGCTTCGCGCAGCTTTTTCAGGTCGGCCAGCAGCTTGGCGCGCTGCTGGTCGTTCTCCAGGTTCTTGATCACCTCGTCCAGGGACTGCCCCAACGGCACATCGGCCTGCGGCTGGGCCTTGGAGGAGCTGCCGAGGATGCCGGGCAGGCCGACCGCCTGGGCAGGGGCGATGGGCAGCAGGGTCAGCAGACACAGGAGCAGGCAGTACGGCAGGGCAAACAGACGGGCAAGCACGAGGCGGTCAACCTTGAAAACGACAGATCGACCGAGTGTACGAGGGCGCTATGCCCAATGCGAGTGCATTTGTCTATTCGGCCAGTTTGGCGAGGATCCGGAAGACGATGGTGCCGAGGATCAGCAGCATGCCGACCCACATGCCAAACACACCGAGGTTCTTGTCGCGGAAGTTGAAGCCAACGGCCAGCAGGATCATGCCCGCGAGGATGGGGATGAGCATGGCGTGGAAGGCGGACATCGGGATCATGGTGGGGACGGCCTTGTCGTTGGAAGATGATTACCAGTCTAGGCGTGTTTGGCGCAGGGTGCCTTGATGTGTGTCAGATAGAGATGGAGTGCGGTCGAAATCGCCATCGCGAGCAAGCCCGCTCCCACATTTTGACCGCAGTCTTCTGTAGGAGCGGGCTTGCCCGCGATTGGCAGCGCCGCCGACCTCAGGGCAGGTCACGGCTCGCATAGAACGCACTCAACACCTTCACCAGGTGCGCCAGGTCATGGCTGCCGCACAGCTCGCGGATCGAGTGCATGGCGAATGTCGGCAGGCCGATGTCCACGGTGCGCACGCCAAGGTGGCTGGCGGTGATCGGGCCGATGGTCGAGCCGCAGCCCATGTCGCTGCGCACCACGAAGCTCTGCACCGGCACTTCTTCGGCCATGCACAGGTGGCGGAAGAACCCGGCGGTTTCGCTGTTGGTGGCGTAGCGCTGGTTGCTGTTGACCTTGATCACCGGGCCGGCATTGAGTTTGGGGCCGTGGTTGGCGTCATGCTTGTCGGCGTAGTTGGGGTGGATGCCGTGGGCATTGTCGGCAGAGACCAGCAGTGATTTCTGAATCGTACGTACAAACTCATCACCTTCAGGCAGCAGGCGGCGCAGGGTCTGCTCCAGCATCGGGCCGTCGGCACCGCAAGCCGAGCAGGAGCCGACTTCCTCGTGGTCGGTACACACCAGCACACAGGTTTCGTCGGTCTCGCTGGTGAGCAGGGCTTGCAGGCCGGCATAGCACGACAGCAGGTTGTCCAGGCGTGCACCGGCGATAAAGTCGCCATGCAGGCCAATCACGGCGGCGCCTTGGGTGTCGTAGAAACTCAACTCGTAGTCGAGCACCACGTCGGCGTTCAGGCCATGTTCGCGGGCCAGTTGGTCGGTGAGCACGGCGCGGAAGTCCACGCGCTCGTCACCGGCAAACTGCGCGAGGATTGGCGGCAGTTCGGTCTGGGCATTGATCGCCCAGCCCTGGTTGGCTTCCCGGTTCAGGTGGATGGCCAGGTTGGGGATAATGGCGATCGGCAACTTGAAGTCGATCAACTGGCTTTCGACCTTGCCGTCACGGCGGAACGTCACGCGCCCGGCCAGGGACAGGTCGCGGTCGAACCACGGCGCCAGCAATGCGCCACCGTAGACTTCCACACCCAGTTGCCAGAAACCCTGGCGTTGCAGCTCGGGTTGCGGCTTGACCCGCAGGCACGGGCTGTCGGTATGGGCGCCCACTAGGCGGATGCCGTCATGCAGGGGCGATTGGCGACCCATCTTGAACGCGATGATCGAGGAGTCGTTACGGGTTACGTAATAGCGACCGTTGGCCTCGGTGGTCCAGGTCTCGCGCTCGTCAAGGCGCTGGAAACCGGCGGCTTCCAGGCGTTGGGCCAGGGCAGCAGTGGCATGAAAGGGGGTGGGAGAGGCCTTGAGGAAGTCGATCAGGCCTTGATTCAACGCTTCGCGCATAAGTAGCTCCAGACAGCAATGGCGCGAGTTTACCGTCCGATGTGATAAGTGCACAGAACAAATGTGGGAGCGGGCTTGCTCGCGAATGCGGTGTGTCAGTCAGCCTTTCTGTGACTGATAGACCGCATTCGCGAGCAAGCCCGCTCCCACATTTTTGATCGGGTTGCCAATTTTAGAATGGTGCCGGGCACTCGAAGCGCAAGCGCTCGCCACTTTGCGGGTGGGTGAAGCTCAGCATGCTCGCGTGCAGGCACAGGCGCGGCCAGGCAGCCAGGGCCTGTTCGTGGGCATACAAACCGTCGCCCAGCAGCGGGTGACCGATGGACAGCATATGCACGCGCAACTGGTGTGAGCGTCCGGTAATCGGCGTCAGCTCAACCCGGCACCAATCCCCGCAACGCTCCAGGACTTTCCAGAAGGTCAGCGCGTGTTTGCCGAACTCATGGTCCACCACATGTCGCGGCTTGGTCGGCGGGTCATAGCGCAGCGGCAGGTCGATGCTGCCACTGTCCAGTTCCGGTTGGCCCCAGCACAAGGCGGTGTAGGCTTTTTCGGTTTCGCGGTCGTGAAACTGACGGGACAGTTCGCGGTGGGTGTCAGCATCCCGGGCCAGCAGGATGATCCCCGAGGTTTCCCAGTCCAGACGATGGACGATGCGGGCCTCGGGATAGCCGTTTTCCTGCAGGCGGGTGATCAGGCAGTCCTTGTTGTCGTCGGCGCGACCTGGCACCGACAGCAGAAGGGTAGGCTTGTTCACCACCAGCACAGCAGCATCCTGATGGAGAATATGGATATTGGACAGCGGCATTAAACAGCCTCGTAACAAACGCCAACGGCGGCTGCGCCAACCGCCCCCTGTAGGAGCGAGCTTGCTCGCGAAGGAATCAGGTGCGCCGCGTTCATCCTGGATAAACGCGGCGCTCTCAGGTTCTTCGCGAGCAAGCTCGCTCCTACAGGGGGCCAGGTAGCGGAGCCGCCGTGGCGACCGCCTGTTCGATCAACGATCAGGCAGGGTGATATTGAGTTCCAGAATCGAGCAGCTGCCGTCATTTTCCAGGGCGACATGCACGTCATCGTTACCGATATTGACGTACTTGCGGATCACTTCCACCAGTTCCTTTTGTAGGGCTGGCAGGTAATCCGGGGTGCTGCGTTGGCCGCGTTCGTGCGCCACGATGATCTGTAGACGCTCTTTCGCTACCGACGCAGTGCTAGTTTTTTTGGTGGAGCGAAAGAAGTCAAAAATACTCATTGTTTAGTTGCCTCCAAACAGGCGCTCGAAGAATCCCTTCTTCTGTGCATCGAGGAAGCGATGTTCCACGGTCTTGCCCAGCAAACGATCGACAGCATCGCTGTACGCCTGGCCGGCGTCGCTCTGGTCGTCGAGAATGACCGGTACGCCCTGGTTGGACGCCTTGAGTACCGCTTGGGATTCTGGGATCACACCCAGCAGCGCAACTGCCAGGATCTCTTTAACGTCTTCTACGCCCAGCATCTCGCCCTTGCTTACGCGCTCAGGGTTGTAGCGGGTCAGCAGCAGATGCTCCTTGATCGGGTCTTCGCCTTTCTCGGCGCGACGGGATTTGCTGGCCAGCAGGCCCAGCATACGGTCCGAGTCACGTACCGAAGACACTTCCGGGTTGGTCACGACGATGGCTTCATCGGCGAAGTACATCGCCAAGTGAGCACCGGTCTCGATACCGGCCGGGGAGTCGCAGACCACGAACTCAAAGGTTTCCTTGAGTTCCATCAGGACTTTTTCCACGCCTTCTTTGGTCAGCGCGTCTTTGTCACGGGTCTGGCTGGCGGCCAGTACATACAGGTTCTCAAGGCGCTTGTCCTTGATCAGGGCCTGTTGCAGGTTGGCTTCACCGTTGACCACGTTGACGAAGTCGTACACCACGCGGCGCTCGCAACCCATGATCAGGTCAAGGTTACGCAAGCCCACGTCGAAGTCGACGATGACTGTCTTGTGGCCGCGCAGAGCGAGGCCGGTACCGATAGCGGCGCTGGTGGTGGTCTTACCCACACCACCCTTGCCGGATGTAACCACGAGAATCTTGGCCAAGGTGTTTCACCCCTAAGGAAAAAGGACTTTTCGGTCCCTGAAAAACATCTCTTGAAACTCGCTGCAGGCGGACAGTCTTCGTAAGAAAAAGATGTGGTTCCCGTAGGGAAACGCCAACTTCCTATTGTTCCTACACAAGTCTTGCCGGTTTCGCTTTGCTATCAGAGTCTAGAGATGCTTGGAAAATGCGGCAGTATCCGTTAAAGACGGATGATGTTCAACACATCGCCCGACAGGCTGATCTGTACCCCGGCCCCCCACAGCGGATCACGCCGCAAATCTTCTGAAACCTTGTACTGCCCAGCGATGGACACCAGCTCAGCACTCAGTTGCTGGCAGAAAATCCGTGCCTTGGTATCACCCTTGACCCCGGCCAGTGCCCGACCGCGCATTGGGCCGTATACATGGATGTTGCCATCGGCGAGAAGTTCCGCACCGGGACTGACGGGGGCGACTACAACCAGATCGCCGCCCTGGGCGTAAATTTGCTGCCCGCCGCGTACGGGGGAGGTGATGATCTTTGTAGGCTTGATCGTCGGCTCGGGTGGTTTTTCCGGTTTTTTCTTCACTTCAGTTTCCACCGGGTCGAGCACGCGCTCGCGGGCGCCGGACGGTGGCAATACTGGCAGTTCAATGGCGATGGCCGCAGCGATGTCTTCAATACGGCTGGCGCGAATGGCCAGGGTGCGCAGGCCATGTTGGCGGCACACGCGCATCAAGCCCGGCAGATCAACGGCGCCCTGGCCGGCTGGCAATTTGTCCAGGGCCAGCACCAGCGGCGCATTGTTGAAGAAATTCGGCGCGAGGGCGACTTTGGCGGCAAGCTGGCGATCCAGTGCGTCAAGGTCGTTGCGGGCCAGTTCCAGCACAGTAATGGCCAGCATGCTGCCCTTGAGCTGGAATACGGGATCTTGGTCTAGCGATTCAGTTTGGCTCATGGTCGGCAAAGCGGCTTGTCACGAAAAGTGTCGAGACTTATAACGAGAACATCCGCTAGCCGCAAGCCGGGTCGAACCGTTGTAGAATGCGCGGCCCTTGTCTTTACCGGAATCTGTAATGGATCGCCCGCGTTTTCGAGCTGTATTTTTTCACCCGCGCTTCTGGCTGTTGTGGCTGGGACTTGGTGTGCTGTGGTTGATCGTGCAGCTGCCATACCGGGTTTTGCTGGGGATTGGCCGTGTCCTGGGTGCGTTTATGTACCGGGTGGCCGGTGAACGTCGGCGTATTGCCGCGCGAAACCTGGAACTGTGCTTCCCGCAAATGTCCGCCCAGGAGCGTAAACATTTGCTCAAGGAAAACTTTGCGTCCACCGGCATCGCCTTCTTCGAGATGGCCATGAGCTGGTGGTGGTCCAAGCCGCGCCTGGCGCGCCTGGCCCATGTCGAAGGGCTGGAACACCTCAAGCAGGCACAACTGGAAGGCAAGGGCGTGATCCTCATGGCCCTGCATTTCACCACCCTGGAGATCGGCGCTGCCTTGCTGGGCCAGAAGCACACCATCGACGGCATGTACCGTGAGCACGGTAACCCGTTGTTCGATTTCATCCAGCGCCGTGGTCGCGAGCGCCACAACCTCGATTCCCTGGCGGTAGAGCGTGAAGACGTGCGCGGCATGCTCAAGCTGCTGCGCGCCGGCCGGGCGATCTGGTATGCGCCGGACCAGGACTATGGCGCCAAGCAGAGCATTTTTGTGCCGTTGTTCGGCATCCAGGCCGCCACGGTCACCGCCACCAGCAAGTTCGCGCGACTGGGCAAGGCGTTGGTGGTGCCGTTTACCCAGCAGCGTCTGGCGGATGGCAGCGGTTACCGCATGGTGATTCATCCGCCGTTGCGCGACTTCCCCGGTGAGTCCGACGAAGTCGATTGCCTGCGCATCAACCAATGGGTGGAAACCGCGGTGCGCGAGTGCCCCGAGCAATACCTGTGGGCTCATCGCCGCTTCAAGAGCAGGCCGCCGGGCGAACCCAAGCTGTACGAAAAGCGTCGCTGAACGAACAGACTGTCCCCCGCCCATGGAGTTATGCAATGCGCCCAACTGAACCGGTCACTGGCTTGATTCTTTCCGGCGGCGGGGCGCGTGCGGCGTATCAGGTCGGGGTGCTGGCGGCGATTGCCGAACTGTTGCCGCCGGGCGCGGCCAATCCCTTCCCGGTGATTGTTGGCACCTCGGCCGGCGCAATCAACGCCGTGAGCCTGGCCAGCGGGGCCATGGATTTTACCGCCGCCATTGAGCGTCTCACCGCCTTCTGGCAGGGCTTTCGCAGCCATCTGGTACTGCGCAGCGACTGGCCGGGGGTGATTCACCAGGCCAGCCGCTTCTTGACCCGCAGCCTGCTGGGCCTGGGATCGCCGGTGCCGGTGGCGCTGCTCGACAGTTCGCCACTGCGGGAACTGTTGCAGGAAAAATTGCATTTCGAAGGCATCAATGAGGCGATCCGCCATAAACACCTGCACGCCGTCGCCGTGACGGCGTTCGGCTATGAGTCGGGGCAGGCGGTGACGTTCTATCAGGGTGGCGGCACCATCGACGCCTGGCTGCGCCACCGGCGCATTGGCCTGCCCACGGAGTTGACCGTGGAGCACCTGTTGGCCAGTTCGGCGATTCCGTTGCTGTTTGCGCCAGTCAAACTCGATCAGGAATATTTTGGCGATGGCGCTGTCCGGCAGTCGGCGCCGATCAGCCCGGCTTTGCACCTGGGGGCGAGCCGGGTGCTGGTGGTGGGCGTCAGTGGCAACCCGCGTTCCGTTGACCCGAATGAGCCGCAGCAACGCACTTACACCGGCCAGCAGCCGACCCTGGCGCAGATCGGCGGGCATATGCTCAACAGCACGTTCATTGACAGCCTTGAGAGTGATATCGAGTTGCTGGAGCGCCTCAACCAGTTCAGCCATCTGCAGCCGGCCGACAGCGCCGCGCGCGGTCTGGCACCGGTAGACGTGCTGGTGATTGCGCCCAGCCAGCCAATCGACGAGATTGCGGCGCGCCATCGCCAGGAACTGCCGGCGGCGTTGCGTCTGTTTTTACGTGGGCCAGGGGCGACCAAGACCAGCGGGGCGGGGGTGCTCAGCTATCTGCTGTTCGAGGCGGGGTATTGCAGCGAGTTGATCGAGCTGGGCCGGCGCGATGCACTGGCCAAGCGCGAAGAGTTGCAGCGGTTCCTGGGCTTGGCCTGATCCCTTGTAGGAGACAAGCTCGCTCCTACAGGGGGCCTGTGTTCAGGCTTTAGAAGTGGTACTTGACCAGCAGGCTCGCCGTGTCCTGATTGGTCTCGAACGCGCCGCTGTCCTGGATCCCGTACTTGTTCTTCCAGTAGTCGTATTCAAAGCCGACATACAACTGCTTGGCGCCCCAGCTCATGGCCTTGCCCAAGTCATATTTGACCTGTGGGTTGAAGTGCAGGTTGGCGTGGTAAGTGCCACGGGCGTTCTTGTCGTTATCCACCACCCAATCCATGAAACCGTCGATCAGCACGTCGGAGTTGCCCACGGGAATGGTGTACGACCATACCGGCGTGATCTGCCATACGCCGTCACCCGGGCGATTGCCTTCGGTCTGGCGCTGGTAGAAGTTCAGCTGGAAGTAATCGAAGCCGGGGATGTTCAGGTCAAATGCCGGGCCTACCAGGTAGGACTCATTGTCGCCTTCGCCGAACTCGTAAGTGAACGCCAGCAAGACATCTTTGATCGGTCCGAAGGACAAGTCTTTATCGAAGATCTTGCCAAACGACAGCCGTGGGCTGAACTCGCCATAGTAAGTATTGGGGCCGACATTGCCGTCTTCCTTGCCGTTGTAAAAGATACGGTCGAGGAAGAAGAAGTTGTCGCCGTACTTCCACGCATCGGCATGTTCAAAGGTGACGGTTTGCTGGATCTCTGGGTTGACTTTGAAGTTCTTGCCCCACAGGTAAGTCAGGCTGTTGTTCTGCCACTGCAGCAGGTCACCCGCCATCGCTTGGCCCCCAACCAACAGGGATCCTGCCAACATAAGGCTGTTCACGGTACGTTTCATTCGGTTGCTCCCGAGCTAAGGTTTTGTGGTTTTTCTTCTACGCAGGCGCTCTGGTGTGGCGCCTTTTGGTTCGCTGCAAAAATCGTCTGTTCGGTCAGCTTTAATGCTTTTAGCAAGAGCTGCGCCAAGGTGTTTGAAAAGCCAAAAAATCCCCGTCGGCTGCAAGGGATGCAGTCGAATTCAGAGGACTTTTGCGCACTTTGGCAGCCAACATAAGGCCGGGATAAGTTGGCCTTTAAGTCAGCTTTTACATTCGCTGTTTTTTTTTGAGTCGATTTGAGCGGGCGCGGAGAATACTGGCTCCAGAGCCTGTGCTCAAGTGCGCTGTAAAAGAGCGCGAGGGGCGAGAATGGGGCACGGCGTGTTGCCGGCCCCAGGTGAATGGCGTGCATGTGGATATTCCCTGTTCGTTGTTATTTTTGTAGTCACGAAGGAATCAATGCGTATGGGCGACTTCGGGTCGTTCTGAACCGCCCAGGATGTTGAACAACACGTTCAGCGACAACGCACTGAGCGTGGCCATGGCAATGCCGCTATGGGTAATCGGGCTCATCCACAACGGCAACTGGGCGAAGAACTCCGGGCGTACCACCGGAATCAGGCCCATGCCGATGCTCACGGCCACCAGCAACTGGTTACGGCGGTCGGCGATGTCGGCTTCCTGGAGGATCTTGATCCCGGTCGCCGCGACCATGCCGAACATCGCGATGGCCGCACCACCCAGCACCGCAGGTGGAATCGACGCGACCAAAAACGCCGCCTTGGGCAGCAGGCTCAGCACAATCAGAAAGGCCCCGGCCATGATCGTCACCGAGCGGCAACGCACGCCGGTCATCTGCACCAGGCCGATGTTCTGGGCGAAAGAGGAGTGGGTGAAGGTGTTGAAGAACCCGGCAAAGAACGATGCGCCGGCATCGCACAGCAGGCCGCGCCGTAGCATTTTCGGGGTGACTTCCTGCCCGGTGATCTTGCCCAGGGCCAGGAACATGCCGGTGGACTCGACGAAGATAATCACCACCACCAGGCACATCGACAGGATCGGCGCCAACTCGAACGTGGGCATGCCGAAGTGCAACGGCGTGACCACTTGCACCCACGGCGCCTGCTCCAGGCCACCGAGGTCGACCATGCCGAGCAAACCGCACAAGGCATAGCCCAGGGCCATGCCGATCAGCACCGAGATATTGACCCAGAAACCGCGCATGAAACGGTTGATCAACAGGATGGTGGCGAGTACCAGGCCGGCGATGGCCAGGTAGATCGGTGAGCCGAATTGCACAGCGGTAGCGCCACCGCCGGCCCAGTTCACCGCGACAGGAAACAACGAAAGACCGATAGCCGTAATCACGGTACCGGTCACCAACGGTGGGAAGAAGCGTACTACCTTGGACATGAATGGGGCGATGACCATGCCAAAGAACCCGGCGGCGATGGTTGCGCCGAAGATCCCTTGCAGGCCGATACCCGGCATGCCTGCCATGGCGACCATGCTGCCGACGGCGGCGAAACTGGCGCCCATCATCACCGGCATGCGAATGCCCAGCGGGCCGATGCCAAACGACTGGACCATGGTGGCGATCCCCGCCACCAACAGGTCGGCGTTGATCAAAAAGGCGATTTCTTCACGGCTCAAGCCCGCGGCTTGTCCGATGATCAGCGGTACGGCCACGGCGCCGCCGTACATCAGCAGTACATGTTGCAGGCCTACCAGGATCAGTTGCAAAAGTGGAAGCCGCACCATGGCGGGCGCGGCAGGAATCTGCGGTTCTAACTGGGACATGCAACACCTCGGATCTTTTTTATTTTTGTGTTGTTTGGCAGTCAATTGCCATTTGGAGCTCGATCTCAAAATCACCGCAGATCCCCTGTGGGAGCGGGCTTGCTCGCGAAAACGGCGGCTCAGTCACCTTAAGGGTTGAATGACACACCGCATTCGCGAGCCCGCTCCCACATTTTGGATTTGCGTCAGGCTGTCAGTTAGTGCGGGCCCCCTGATTGATCCAGCTACCAATCAACTCGCGTTCCTGCTGAGTCATCTGGGTAATGTTGCCCAGCGGCATGATCTGGCTGGCAACCGCCTGCGCTTGAATGCGCGCCGCTTGCTGCTGGATCTGCGCCGGGGTATCGAACATCACCCCGGCCGGTGCTGTGCTGAACAGCGGGCTGGTGGGCTTGGCCGAATGGCACACGGTGCAACGCTCTTCAATCACGCTATGTACCTTGCCAAAATCCGTCGAGGCCTGGGCCGGAGCCGCTTCTGCTGCCGGTGCTGGCGCGGCGGGAGCTGCTGGCTTGAGGCCGCCACCCAACGCGGTTTCCGGCAATGGCTGGTACTCGATCGCTGCTGGCGCCTTGGCCACATCCGGCGTGGTAGCCACGGGTTTTGGACCGGTGACATAAGCCAGGCAGATCATCGCCAGGGCGCCGACCGGCAGGGTCCAGGCGTATTTCTGGCTGTCGTGGCGGGTGTTGAAGTAGTGACGCACCAACACCGCCGCCACCGCGATCCCGGCCAGGATCAACCAGTTGTACTGGCTGCCGTAGGTGCTCGGGAAGTGGTTGCTGATCATGATGAACAGCACAGGCAGGGTGAAGTAGTTGTTATGGCGTGAACGCAACAGGCCCTTGGCCGGCAGTGCCGGGTCTGGCGTGCGGTTTTCCGCGATCGCCGCCACCAGCGCACGCTGGGCCGGCATGATGATGCGGAACACGTTGCCGACCATGATGGTGCCGATGATGGCGCCCACATGCAGGTACGCGCCACGGCCACTGAACACCTTGCTGAAGCCATAGGCGGCGCCGATCAACAGCACGAACAGGATGAAGCCGAGCAGGGCAGGGCGTTTGCCCAGGGCCGAGTCGCACAGAAAGGAGTAGATGAACCAGCCGGCGAACAGTGAGCCAATGCCCAGCAACACGCCTTCGGTACCGCTGAGGCTGCTGCCGGGGGCGAGCAGGTACAGCGTCGGGTTGAGGTAGAACACCACGCAGAGCAGCGCGACGCCCGACATCCAGGTGAAATAGGCTTCCCATTTGAACCAGTGCAGGTTGTCCGGCATGGTCGGTGGGGCCAGTTTGTATTTTTCCAGGTGGTAGATACCGCCACCGTGGATCGCCCATAAATCGCCAGCCAGGCCGCTTTTGGGGTTGACGCGGTTCAGGTTGTTTTCCAGCCATACGAAATAGAAAGACGCACCGATCCAGGCCACGCCAGTGATCATATGAACCCAGCGCACGCTAAGGTTCAGCCATTCCAACAGATGTGCTTCCACAGTCTTTACCTCTCGCCCGTCACCCTTGTTGTCGGGTGATCGGACCTTCTCTTATTGGTGGGGGGCAAGGATCAACCGCTCATCCTCTTTGAAAAAATGCTCATCGCAGTTATTGCCTGTGCCACTGCGATCAACCACCAGGAAGTCATCCCGCTTTTCGATCGTCAGCACCGGGTGGTGCCAGACGCCGCGATGGTAATTAATGCCCTGCCTGCCGTTGGTGACGAAGGCGCGGACCAAGCCTGATACAGGTTCATCGCCAACCGGCGCGACCACGATCAGAAAGGGGTTGCCGAGCAGCGGGATAAAGGCCTGGCTGCCCAGCGGGTGTCTTTCCAGCATGCACACGGTCAACGGCATGTCCTGCGCATCGGCGCGGAAGATGCTGATGATGGCGTGGTCTTCTGGCGTGGCGGTCTCGACCGTCGCCAGTTTATGAAAGCGCATGGTCGAGCCGTTGTTGATCATGAAGTGATCGCTGCCTTCGGTTTCGATAACGTCTCCGAAAGGGGCGAAGGCTTCTTTGGTCAAGGGTTCGATCATCAGTGTGCGCATGGCTGTCTTCTTATCCGGATTCTGTGTTGTTTGTTCTGGCGCCTTCGCGAGCAAGCCCGCTCCCACATTTGGAATGCATTCCCCTGTGGGAGCGGGCTTGCTCGCGAATGGCATCACCGCTTACTTCGAAACCTTGCCGAAAACCCGCAGGCGGCTCACACCACCATCCGGGAATACGTTGAGGCGGATGTGGGTGATCGGGCCCAGTGCCTTGATCTGCTCGGCGAAGGTGTGTTCGGCGTGCATTTCCAGTTTCTGTGCCGGCAGCAGTTCGCGCCAGAACAGCGATTGGGTCTCGATCTGGCTGTCGGTGCCGCCTTTGACGAACGCGCCCTGGATCGAGCACGTGTCCGGGTAGTTGCCCTTGAAGTGCAGGGTGTCGACCACCACTTTTTCGATCTCGCCGGCATGCCCCAGCGCGACGATTACCCAGTCATTGCCAGGCGTGCGACGGCGTGCGGTTTCCCAGCCATCGCCCATGTTGATGCCGCGGCCCGGGTTGAGGATGTTGCCCATGCGCCCGAAGTGTTCATCAGAGCAGGCCAGTGCGCGACCGCCATTGAGGGAGGAGGCCAGGTCCACTTGTTCGTTGTCACCCACGGTCGACCAGTCGCGGAACGGAATGCCGTACACCCGCAGACGCGCTACGCCGCCATCCGGGAAGATGTTGAAGCGCAGGTGGCTGAACGCCTGGTCGTTGTTGATCTCGTGGAAGTGATGGCTGTTGCCCTGCAACTCTACGGCGGACAGCACTTCGACCCACTGGGTGTTGTCATCGGGCTCGCCCGAAGCCAGGAAGCAGCCTTCCAGGGACGCCGATGGCGGGAAGTTGCCGGTGAAGAATGAAGTGTCGATGTCCACGCCCTTGATCGAACCCGGTACGCCCAGGCGGATCACCGCGCTGTCGAAGCCTTCGAAGCGCTTGCGGCGGGACTCCCAGCCGTCCATCCACTTGCCGTTATCATCGAAAACGCCCTCCTTCCATACGGCCGGGGTCGGCTGGAACAGTCGGTTGGCGTCGGCGAACCAGTCATCGGTCACAGAAATGATCTTGGTGCCCAGGCGGGCGTCGGCCAGGTTGACGAACTTCTCGAAAGGTACGGGTTGCGCTTTCATTCTTCTTGTCTGCCTTAAATAGAGTGGCTTGGGATGCTTGCCAGGCCCTGGGCGTTGATCGATTCGCTCGGGCCAGGTTTGCTAAAGGGTCAGTAATCGGAACAACGCGATCTTGTTGATCTCTGCCAGTGCGCACTTGAACTCGGTCTCGACCGGGTTGTGGATGCGCGTTTCAAACGCGGCGAGGATCTGATGCCGGTTGCTGCCTTTTACCGCCATGATGAAGGGAAACTTGAACTTGGCCTTGTAGGCGTCGTTCAGCTCGGTGAAGCGCGAAAACTCGTCGCTCGAGCATTGGTGAATACCGGCGCCAGCTTGTTCGTTAGTGCTGGCTTCGGTCAGTTGGCCCTGGACGGCAGCTTTACCGGCCAGGTCCGGGTGAGCGTTGATCAGGGCCAGTTGCCTGGTGTGATCGGCGCTCAACAGGATATCGCTCATGCGCTGGTGCAGGGTCTCGATCTCATCGATCGAAGCGTCCTGGCCCAGGTCGAAGGCCTTTTCGGCCACCCATGGCGAGTGTTCATAGATATCGGCGAAGGCGGCGACAAATTCATCGCGGCTCAAGGTCGAAGGCTTCAAAGTCTGGAAAGCGGTCACTTGGCGGCTCCCTGGAAGGGGTGGGTTTGATGCCAGTGGCGGGCAATATCGACGCGGCGGGTGAACCACACCTGCTCATGGCCCTTGGCATATTCAAGGAAGCGCTTGAGGGCAGCCAGGCGCGCTGGGCGGCCGATCAGGCGGCAATGCAGGCCGATGGAGAGCATTTTCGGGGCCTCGGCACCTTCGGCATACAGCACATCGAAGGCGTCCTTGAGGTATTCGAAAAAGTCGTCGCCCTTGTTGAAACCCTGGACCTGGGTGAAGCGCATGTCATTAGTGTCCAGGGTGTAGGGGATCACCAGGTGCGGCTTGCCGGTCGGGTTGTTCGGTTCCCAGTAAGGCAGGTCGTCGTCGTAGGTGTCGCAGTCATACAGGAAGCCGCCTTCCTCCATCACCAGCCGCCGTGTGTTGGGGCCAGTGCGCCCGGTGTACCAGCCCAGTGGGCGTTCGCCGGTCAGCTCGGTGAGGATACGGATGGCTTCGAGCATGTGCTCGCGCTCCTGGGCCTCATCCATGTACTGGTAGTCGATCCAGCGGTAGCCGTGGCTGCAGATCTCGTGACCGGCGGCGACCATGGCACGGATCACATCGGGGTGGCGCTGGGCAGCCATGGCCACGGCGAAGATGGTCAGCGGAATGTCGAATTCCTTGAACAGCTTGAGGATGCGCCACACGCCGGCACGGCTGCCGTATTCGTACAGCGACTCCATGCTCATGTTGCGCGCGCCTTGCAGCGGTTGGGCCGAGACCATTTCCGAGAGGAAGGCTTCCGACTCTTTGTCGCCGTGCAGGATATTACGCTCACCGCCTTCTTCGTAATTGAGTACGAACGACAGGGCAACGCGCGCCTTGCCCGGCCAGTGAGGGTGCGGTGGGTTACTGCCGTAACCGATCAGGTCGCGTGGGTAGTCAGCGCTCACTGCAGTCTTCCTTCTTGTTCGTGATCGATGGTGTGGCGGTCGTGGCGTCACAGCGATGGGCTGATTGTATACAACTTGATGGTCACTTTGTAAGCCTGTATTTCTGCATTTTTTCCAGGCGGTAGCAGAGGCCTATCCTTGCAAGAAACTTGCCCGATTGGTCAACTAAAATATGAAAAACCATCTGTAGGAGCCGGCTCGCTGGCGATGGCATTCTTGCTGTTGTCGCATCTGTGGTCGATACACCGTCATCGCCGACGAGCCGGCTTCTACGGGGGGGAGGGATGTTTGTTGAATTTATTGTGTACAATTTTTTTGAAAAGTGTCTTAATCGGCCATCGCCGGCTTTTCATTGCCCTGCAAAGGTGCAGCCTCTTTATTAATCCACGACACGGGAGCTCCGATCCATGGGACGACTGACCACACACGTACTGGACGCCGCCCACGGCTGCCCAGGCAGCGCCATCAAGGTTGAACTGTTCCGCGTCGAAGGCGCGCAACTGGAGCTGGTCGCCAGTGCCCTGACCAACAGCGATGGCCGTTGCGACGCGCCGCTGCTGCAAGGTGATGACTACCGCAGTGGTGTCTACCAGTTGCAGTTCAGTGCCGGCGACTACTACCGCGCCCGTGGCGTGCAACTGCCGGAACCTGCGTTTCTCGATGTGGTAGTGCTGCGTTTTGGCATCAGTGCCGAACAGGATCACTACCATGTGCCGCTGCTGATTTCGCCCTACAGCTACTCCACCTATCGCGGTAGCTGAGTCGTCACCTCGCTTCACACCCCCAAATGCTCTTCGTTGGTTTCGCCCGCTCACACTGCGGGCTTTTTTTTGCCCGCTCTGTAGGAGCGAGCTTGCTCGCGAAAAACGTCAACGATAACGCGCGTTGTCTGGCTACACGCGGCGCTCTCAAGTTCTTCGCGAGCAAGCTCGCTCCTACACGGCGTCAGGAAGCCACTAGCCCCTGAGCAGCGATGCCGCCCCGGCGCTGCCAAACAGCCCGGCACTGAAACGGTTGAACCAGCTCTGGCCCTTGCCGGTGCGCAGATACCGCGCGGCACCATGGGCTCCCAGGCCGTAGGCCAGCTTGCAGAGCAGGTCCAGCACGGTCCAGGTGGCGATCATGATCAGCAGTTGCGGCAAAAACGGCTGCTGACTGCTGAGAAACTGCGGCAGGAAGGCGGCGAAAAACAGAATGTCCTTGGGGTTGCTTGCGCCCAGCACAAAAGCCCGGCCAAACAGTGCACGAAAACGCGGCACGGGGGCTGCGTCCGGCACCACGGCGCCCTGGGACGGCAGGCGCGACTGCTGCCAGCTCTGCCAGGCGAGGTAGAACAGATACAGCGCACCGACGATCTTCAAGGCGCTGAACAACTGCTCCGACGCCAGCAACAAGGCCCCCAGGCCGAGGGCCGAGGCGCTCAACAGGCAGATCGAGGCAAACACCCCGCCAAGAAACGCCGGGTACGAACGGCGCAGGCCGTAGTTCAGGCTGTTGCTGATCATCAGCAACGACAGCGGCCCCGGAATCAGGATCACGATCAAAGCAGCGCCGCTGAACAGCAGCCAGGTTTCCACGCTCATTACATTTCTCCATACATGCAAAAGCCCCACCCGAGGGTGAGGCGGTTTTCGCCGGCTTCCGAGTTACAGGAAGACAAATTTGGCGATGAAAATCGCGCACAGCACCCACAGGCTGATGGAAATTTCCTTGTACTTGCCAGTACCGGCCTTGAGGGCCACGTAGGTGATAAAACCCAGGGCGATGCCGTCGGCGACGGAAAAGGTCAAGGGCATCATGATCGCCGTGACAATCGCCGGAATGCTGTCGGTGGCGTCGTCCCATTCGATATGGGCCATGCCGCTCATCATCAGCATCGCCACATAAATCAACGCGCCGGCCGTGGCATATGCAGGAATCATGCCCGCCAGCGGGGCGAAAAACATCGCTGCCACAAACAATACGCCCACGGTAACGGCGGTCAGCCCGGTGCGCCCACCGGCAGCCACGCCCGCTGCGCTTTCCACATAACTGGTGACTGGCGGTACACCCACCACCGCACCAAACACGCTGGAGGCGCTATCGGCTTTCAAGGCCCGCGAGAGGTTTTCGATCTTGCCGTCGGCGTTCACCAGCCCGGCGCGCTGGGCAACGCCCATCAGGGTGCCGGCAGTGTCGAACATGTGTACAAACAGAAATGCGAACACCACGCTGATCATGCTGACGTTGAACACGCCCATCACGTCCATCGCCATCCAGGTCGGTGCCAGGCTCGGCGGGGGCGCCACAATACCCTGGTAATGCACCAGGCCCAGGCCCCAGCCGGCCAGGGTAACGGCGATGATGCTGATCAGGATCGCACCGAACACCCGGTGATAACTGAGGATCGCGATCAGCAAAAAGCAGATGGCCGCCAACAGCGGAGCCGGTTCATGCAGGGAGCCGAGCTTGATCAGGGTGGCAGGGCTGGTAACAATGATGCCGGCGGTTTTCAGGCCGATCACCCCCAGAAACAGACCCACCCCCGCGCCCATGGCGTGGCGCAGGCTCACCGGAATGCTGTTGAGCAGCCATTCGCGGATGCGCGACAGCGTCAGAATCATGAACAACACGCCGGAGATAAATACCGCACCCAGCGCGGTCTCCCAGGTGTAGCCCATGGTGCCGACCACGGTGTAGGTGAAAAACGCATTCAAGCCCATGCCGGGAGCCAGGCCTACAGGCCAGTTGGCATACAGGCCCATCAACAGGCAGCCGAGGGCCGCGGCGATACAGGTCGCGACAAAGGCGGCGCCGTGGTCGATGCCGGCGTCGGCCATGATGTTGGGGTTGACGAAGATTATGTAGGCCATGGTGATGAAGGTCGTGAGGCCGGCGATCAATTCGGTCTTCACTGTGGTGCCATGCAAGCTGAGTTTGAACAGGCGTTCCAGCCAGCCCTGTTTCACGGTTGAAAGATGGGGCGGACTGCGATCCAGCGTAGGGGCGTCGGATTTATGGCTTTCCACAGCAAGTACTCCTCAAGAGTTTTATTGTTATTTCCAGCACCGGACACAGGGGTGGGCAGCGGTGCTTTGAGGTACCAGCGGGCTTTGTTGACCAGTAGGTCAGGAACTCGCACGAAGCGAATTATGCTTTTGTATACAAAGAAAGCAAATAATGTTTGCGATTATGTGTGCAAAAAAGATGAAAGGCCACTCTCAAGGCAGGGTCAGGGCCTTGTTCACCGCCAGCCAACCATTCACCGCGTCCTCACCGGCCTCGGCAAAGGCGCGTTGTAGCAGCTTGACTTGCTCGCGCCGCAGGGCGTGTTCGAAGCGCTGGCCTTCCTCGGTCAAGTGCAGCAGGCGCTTACGTTTGTCGGTGTCCGAGGCGATGCTGTCGACCAGATGCATTTCCTGCAATTGGCGCAATGGCATATTCAGCGCCTGCTTGCTTACCCCCAGCAGTTCCAGCAGTTGCTTGACGTTCAAGGCGGGGTAACGGGCGATAAAAAACACGATGCGCTGATGCACCCGGCTCAAGCCCCGGCGTTCCAGCATTTCATCGGCCTTGGCGGTGAAGGCCTGATAGCCGAAGAAGAACGCTTCCATGGCGGCTTGCTGCGAAGTCTGGTTTTTAAGGTCAAGCATATTGACGTATCTACCCGGGGCGTCGTAATTTCGGTCAACCAGTTTGACGTATTTCCCCCAGGCTTTGCTACCGGTGACCCTATGGCTTTCTCTGAACGTGTTTCGCGCCTTAAAAGCTCCTTGATCCGTGAGATCCTCGCGGCGGCCCAGCGCCCGGAGGTGATGTCATTCGCCGGAGGCCTGCCCGCCGAAGCCATGCTGCCGGCGCTGGATTGGCAGGGCATGCCGCCGGCCATGGGCCAGTACGGCATGAGCGAAGGCGAGCCGCAATTGCGCGAGTTGCTGGCGGCCGAAGCGCGAGCGCTGGGGGTGGCCTGCGAGGCCAGCCAGGTGTTGGTGGTCAGCGGGTCGCAGCAAACCCTGGACCTGGCGGCCAAGCTGTATATCGACCAGGGCACGCAGATCCTGCTGGAAGGCCCGACCTACCTGGCGGCCCTGCAGATCTTCCAACTGTTCGGCGCCGATTGCCTGACCGTGGAACTGGAAGCCGATGGCCCGGACCTGACGGCGCTGCGCAGCACTCTGGAACGCCATCGCCCGGCATTCATCTACTTGATCCCGACCTTCCAGAACCCTTCGGCGGTGCGCTACAGCGAAGCCAAGCGCGACGCCGTGGCGGCCCTGCTGGATGAGTTCGGCGTGACCCTGATCGAAGACGAGCCTTACCGCGAGTTGACCTTTGACGGCGCCAGCGCGCGGCCAATTGTCAGCCGGCTGCGCAAGGCCAGTTGGATCTACACCGGTACCGTATCGAAAACCCTGCTCCCCGGCTTGCGTGTCGGTTACCTGATCGCCAGCCCCGATTTGTTTCCCCATCTGCTCAAGCTCAAGCAGTCGGCGGACCTGCACACCAACCGCGTTGGCCAATGGCAGGCCATGCAGTGGATCGGCACCGAGCGCTACCAGCAGCACCTGGTGCAACTGCGCAGTTTTTACCGTGAGCGTCGTGATGGGTTCCAGGCGGCATTGCAGCGCCACTTCGATGAATTGGCCGACTGGCAAGTGCCCCAGGGTGGATTATTCTTCTGGCTGACCTTGAAACAGCCCTTGGATACCCGCACCTTGTTGGCACCAGCGCTGGACCAGGACGTGGCGTTCATGCCCGGTGAACCGTTCTTTTCCGAGCCAGACCAGCACCATGGGCACCTGCGGCTCAATTTCAGCCATATCGACCCGGCGCGCCTGGACGAAGGTCTCAAGCGTCTCGCGGCGGTGGTCCGTCAAGCACAGCGCGCGCAAGCGGCATAAGGGGAGCTTCATGTACAAGGTTTATGGCGATTACCGCTCGGGCAACTGCTACAAGATCAAGTTGATGCTCAACCTGCTCGGCATCGCGTATGAGTGGGTGAATGTCGACATCTTGAATGGCGACACACAGACCGCCGAGTTCCTGGCGAAGAACCCCAACGGCAAGATCCCGGTGCTGGAACTGGAAGACGGCACCTGCCTGTGGGAATCCAATGCGATCCTCAACTTCCTCGCCGACGGCAGCGAATTCCTGCCCAGCGAACCGCGCCTGCGCACGCAGGTGTTGCAATGGCAGTTTTTCGAGCAATACAGCCATGAGCCGTACATCGCGGTGGCGCGGTTTATCCAGTTTTACCTGGGCCTGCCGGACGATCGGCTGGAGGAGTACAAGACCACCCATAAAGGCGGCTACAAGGCGCTGAAGGTCATGGAAAAACAACTGCAAGCCACGCCGTACCTGGTGGGCGACCAGTATTCGATTGCCGACATTGCGTTGTATGCCTACACCCATGTGGCCCATGAAGGTGGCTTCGACCTGAGCCCCTACCCAGCCGTGCAAGCCTGGCTTGAGCGTGTGGCCAGCCATCCCAAGCACGTGCCAATGCTCGACTGACACGGCTCTTTGGGATGGCACCGATCAAATGTGGGAGCTGGCTTGCCTGCGATGGCATCGCTTCGGTGCAACTGAGGCACCGAGTCGCCAGCATCGCAGGCAAGCCAGCTCCCACAAGGGGGCATGCCTGTCTGTCAGATCGCGGCGAAGCGCTTATCCAGGTAATCGATGATTACCTTGGAGTCATACATCCAGGTGGTCTGGCCGTTTTCTTCGATACGCAGGCACGGCACCTTGATCTTGCCACCTTGCGTCAACAAAGCCTGGCGGTCCTGCTCGTTGTTCTTCGCATCCTTGAGCGCCACCGGCACATTCAGGCGGTGCAGGGTGCGGCGCGTCTTCACGCAGAACGGGCAGGCATGGAACTGATACAGGGTCAGGCCCTTGGCCGCTTCATTGACCTGCGCCTGTTGCTCGGCGCTGCGCTGTTTTTTACGTGGGCGGGTCAGGAAATCGCCCGCGATGATGACGTGGCCGAGGCCCACTCGAAGTGCTTTGACGAACATGGCTGAAACCTCTTGCCCATGACAGAAGGGGCCGCAGCTTACCTGATTTCCACGGGCGAAAAAAAACCGGCGATGAATGCCGGTTTTTCCTGGCGCCGCCGGTTACTTGATCAGGCTGAGAAACTCGCTGCGGGTTGCCGCGTTTTCGCGGAACTCACCCAGCATCACCGACGTGATCATCGACGAATTCTGCTTCTCCACACCGCGCATCATCATGCACATGTGCTTGGCCTCGATCACCACGGCAACGCCCAGGGCACCGGTCACCTGCTGGACCGCATCGGCGATCTGGCGGCTGAGGTTTTCCTGGATCTGCAGGCGACGGGCATACATGTCGACGATCCGCGCGACCTTCGACAGGCCCAGCACCTTGCCGCTCGGGATATAGGCGACATGGGCCTTGCCGATGAACGGCAGCAAGTGGTGTTCGCACAGCGAGTACAACTCGATGTCCTTGACCAGCACCATTTCGCTGCTGTCGGAGCTGAACAGGGCACCGTTGGTGACCTCTTCCAATGTCTGCTCATAGCCGCGGCAAAGGTATTGCATGGCTTTGGCGGCACGTTTTGGCGTGTCGAGCAGGCCCTCGCGGGAGACGTCCTCGCCGATTTGGCCGAGGATCGCTGTGTAATTCTGTTCCAGGGACATGAAACTACCTGTGGGATTTTCGCAAAGTGCAAGGGTACGGTGGCCGGCAGATCGCTGCAAGCGTGGGTTACTCGTCACGCCCTTCGAGCATCGTGCGCTTGAGCATCACATACACCGCGCCGGCGCCGCCATGGCGCGGTTGGCAGGAGGTGAAGCCGAGCACTTGGGCATGCTGGCGCAACCAGGTATTGACGTGGCTCTTGATCATGGGGCGCTTGCCGTCCAGGCGCACGGCCTTGCCGTGGGTGACGCGTACGCAGCGGATTTCGAATTTAGTGGCTTCGGCAAGGAAGGCCCAGAGGGTTTCCCGGGCCTTTTCCACGGTCATGCCATGCAGGTCGAGGCTGCCTTCGAACGGGATCTGCCCAGCCTTGAGCTTGCGCACCTGGCTTTCCTGGACCCCGTCGCGGGACCACATCAACTCGTCTTCGGGGCCGACGTCAATCACGAACTGGTCCGACAGGCCGTCCACCGTGGTGGCGTCAGTGCGCACCGTGGCCGCCTGGCGCAGTTTGGCGATCTGCGCGCGGTCGGCCTTGGGTTTGCCGGTGTCGGCGCGGTCGTGCTTGATCGGCTTGACGCCGCGCAGCTCGTTTTTGAACAGGGAAAAATCGTCGTCTTGCATGTCAGCCTCCGCGAAGGGCGGGCAGTTTACCCAAATCAGCGCGGTTGATGCGGGACAAAACGCTATCAGTGCTCGATCAGTCGTGCTTTTTCATCAGGTGTGAGGCGATGTTCAGCGCCAGTGGTTCACGCATGCGGCGTCGGCAACGGCGCCACAACCAGACGCCCAGCCACAGGATCAACAGCCCGCCGACTAACAGCACAGCCGCGCCGCCCGGGCTGGTATTGAGTTCGCCCAACGCAGGCGAGTGGCCAGACAGCGCGACGCCACCGGCCAACGAGAGCAGCAAGCCAAACAGCGCGAGCAGCGCGGCAAACACCGCGCCCAGGCGCAAACGCCAGTTGCTCTGGCCCTTGGGGCGCAAGCGACGAGCGTCAAATCCATCGGATATCTTCATTCCGACCTTTCCTCCAGGGTATCGGCCCTTCGACCGGAAGATAAACAACTTGTTCCGGGCTGGGAGGCAATTGCGGTAAATGACAGGCTTTAGCGGATGAGCGGGGCCGCAAGATGGCCGCGCCGCTCATCGACAGGGCGATCAGATCAGATCTTGGGTCAAGGCGAGGGTGGCGAAGTTGTCGGCCATGATGGCCATTTCAGTTTGCTGAACATGTTCGGCGCTGAGGATGCCGCCCTTGTAAGGCAAATCGCGGGTGGCGCAGGCGTCTTCCACCAGGGTGCAGCGAAAACCCAGGTTCTTCGCCGCACGCACGGTGGTGCTGACGCTGGAGTGGCTCATGAAGCCGCAGACGATCAAGTCCAGGGAGCCCAGGTCCTGCAGGGTTTTTTCCAGCGGTGTGCCGTGGAAGGCACTGGGCAGCAGTTTGCCGATGATGGTTTCGTCGTCTTGTGGTTCCAGGCCAGGAATGAACTCGCCGCGCTCGCCCTGGGGGTCGAACAGGCCGCCGACGGTGCCCAGGTGACGGACATGCACGATCGGGCGCCCGGCCTTGCGTGCGGCGGCGCTCAGCTGCTTGATGTGTTCTACCGCTGCGTCCATGCCCGACAAGGCGAGCGGGCCGCTCAAATACTCTTTCTGGGCATCGATGATCACAAGGGTCGCGTGGCTCAAATTGGCCGGTGCGTAACCGCGACCGCTGAGTTGAAACATCGTCTTTGGAACGGACATTCTGGGGCTCCTGTGAGTGGGGCTTTTGCGACATTGTCCTCTGGCTGAGCGGTTCTGTGAATCGCTACTAACGTAAGGTGCGCCGTTGTTGGCCTACAGCCATGTCAAGAGGGGTTGCTGTGTAACAGAAAAACCTTGAATCAGGTTAACACTGACGTGCTGCAAAGGTTTTTCAGACATCGTCCGTACAGCTTAAGGCTGTTAGAATTGCCAGTCGTTTTTTCCTGGAGCTTGCCCCCGTGATCACTTCCCGCCTGCGCACCTTGCGCGACCATATCCGTTGGGCTGTCAGCCGTTTCCATGGGGAAGACCTGTTTTTTGGCCATGGTACCGACAATGCCTGGGACGAAGCCCGGCAATTGGTACTCGGTGCGCTGCACCTGCCCTGGGAAATTGCCGACAGTTACCTGGACTGCAATCTGGAAGAAGAGGAAGTCGCCCATGTGCAGCGCTTGCTGCATCGCCGTATCCACGAGCGGGTGCCCACGGCTTACCTGTTGGGTGAAGCCTGGTTCTGCGGCATGTCGTTCATCGTCGACGAGCGTGTGCTAATCCCGCGCTCACCGATTGGCGAACTGATCGAAAACCGCTTCGAACCCTGGCTGGCCCAGCCGCCGGCACGCATCCTGGACCTGTGCACCGGCTCCGGTTGCATCGGCATTGCCTGCGCCTACGAGTTCCAGGAGGCCGAAGTGGTGCTGGGGGACTTGTCCTACGAGGCGCTGGAAGTGGCCAACCAGAACATTGAGCGCCACGGCGCCGATGAGCGCGTGTACACCGTGCAGGGTGATGGCTTCGACGGTTTGCCCGGCCAGCGTTTTGACCTGATTGTGTCCAACCCGCCGTATGTCGATGCCGAGGATTTCGCCGACATGCCCGACGAGTACCAGCACGAACCCGAGCTGGGCCTGGCCTGCGGTGATGACGGTTTGAACCTGGTGCGCCGGATGTTGGCCGAGGCGGCCGATCATTTGACCGAGAAGGGCTTGTTGATTGTCGAAGTGGGCAACAGCCAGGTGCACGTTGAAGCGCTGTACCCGGAAGTGGATTTCGCCTGGCTGGAATTCCAGAACGGTGGCCATGGCGTATTCATGCTGACGGCGCAGCAGTGCCGCGAGCATCAGGCGGTGTTTGCCTCCAGGGTCTAGCCCTGTCCATGTAGGAGCTGGCTTGCCTGCGATGGCATCAACTCGGTGTAGCTGATACACCGAGTCGTCTGCATCGCAGGCAAGCCAGCTCCTACATTTGAGGTGGTTTGTTCAGCTAAACCGCGTTGTCAGCGGTGCGTCGCAATCCAGATCAGCAACCCCGCCTGGAACACGGTAAACGCCACCAGGCAGGTAATGGTGAAGCGCAAGCCGCTGTCTTCACGCTTGAACTTGATGACCTTTTCTTCTTCGTGGCGCAGTTTCACTTCCTGCTCCGCCAGGTTCTGCTCGGCCTGTTGCAGCATCTGCGCCGCTTCCAGGATCTCCACGAACTGCACCTTCTCGGTGTTCCAGCTGTCCAGCACCTCGCTGACCTTGCCCGGTTGCACATGGCCCTTCAGATGCTGGACATCGGCATAGGCCACGTCAAAACCCTGGATGCGCAAAAAATGGTCGCGACGCAGGCGCGTGGCTTCGTTCAGCGCGTCTTTGTTTGCCAGGTCCACACCGTCAACGCGATAGTGCGACCACTTCTTTTTCGCCCACGCGGCACCCTGGGCGACCAGGAAGCGGCCAAGGCCACGGTTCGCCGGTTCGATTTCCAGGCTGTTGCCCGGGCCAAAATGCACGCGGTGGGTGGCGTGGTCGACCCAGACATCAAGGTGATTCTGTTCGCGTCGCACCCGTTGGCTGGGCAATTGGATGACCATGCGCAGCAGGCTATGGTCCTTGTTGTTGCGTTCGGCGTAGCCAAACTGCACAAAGCGCAATGGCCGGGCACCCGTGGCGCGGTCGGTGGCCAAGGGCGCCAGGCGCAGCATTTTGAAGTGTTCGGCCTCAACCTCCGCCCACGGCAGCGCAGCCGCTGCCGCCGCTTCGGTGTCGGCGGTGGTGTCGGCGGGAGGTTGCGGTACTGCTTCGGTGTTCGTCATTCGGCGCGATCCTGTCCAAGCCCTGCAAGTCGACAGGCTTTTTGCTGTCGACCCTGTGCTTATCGGCCGTTTTCTCCAGGACTGGAGGGGCAATAGTCGCTTATCGGGGGCGAAGTCCGTCGATAAAGCCAACCAGGCGCCTGCCCAGCGCATCGGCGAGGGGCAATTGCGGATCGTTGTAGGAACTCAGTTGCTGTTTCACGTCGTTGGGCACGATCCGCATGACGTGGTTCATGCCGGGAATCACCGCCAGTTCGGCGTCGGGTTTGGCCTGTTTGAGCTTTTCGGCATCGGCGACCCCCACTTGCAGGTCGGTGGTGCCCTGGACAATCAGGGCTGGCATCCTCAGGCGGGCAAAAGCCGCCGCAGGGTCTGCACGAAACAGGCTGATCAGGTAAGGCTGAACGCTGGGACGGAAAATACTCTGCAACGGGCCGGGCACATCGGCATCGACCTGGCCGGCCTTGAGTCGATCCAGAATCTGGTGACTGCGCAGCAGCAGGGCAGGGGGCATGTGATCGGCCAGTTGCTGGCGAATCACCTGGTCCACCGGGCGGGCACTGCCGGACAGGGAAATCACCCCGGCGGGGTTGAGCTCAGGGGCGGCCAGGGCCGCGATCAAGGCACCTTCACTGTGGCCCAGCACCACCAAGGGCCCGAAACGCGGGTCGGCCTTGAGCAATTTGCCCCAGGCCACGGCGTCGGCTACATAGGCATCCAGGGTCAGGTCGCGCTCGTCGGGCGTGGCCTTGAGGCTGGCGGCCACGCCGCGTTTGTCATAGCGCACGCTGGCAATGTTGTGCCGGGCCAGCACCCAGGCCAGGCGCTTGAGGCTGTCGTTGCGTGCGCCGTCGGCGCTGTTGCCGTTGCGGTCGGTGGGGCCGGAGCCGGCAATGATCAGCACCACGGGCACGGGTTTGGCGGATTGGGGCAGCAGCAACGAGCCAAACAACTCGCCGCTGCCGGTGTCCAGGCTGATGGGGCGTTGCAGCACCACAGGGGCGGCGGCGTGGGCCACGGTACAGATCAGGGTGAGGGTGAACAGCAAAACTCGCAGCATCATCGCGCCATCATGAGGAAGGTGCCGGTTGGACCAACGTCTACCGGGAAGGTTTCGAGGATGAACTACTGGGTGAGCCTGCGTATACTGGCGCGCTTAGTTATCACGGTTGAGTTGATTCAACTGATTTCACGGAGCGCCCTGCATGTCCGGCAATACCTACGGCAAGCTGTTCACTGTCACCACCGCGGGCGAAAGCCATGGCCCGGCGTTGGTCGCCATTGTCGACGGCTGCCCGCCCGGCCTTGAGCTGTCCCTGGACGATCTGCAGCGCGACCTCGACCGCCGCAAGCCCGGCACCAGCCGCCACACCACCCAGCGCCAGGAGCCCGACGAAGTCGAAATCCTCTCCGGCGTGTTCGAAGGCCGCACCACCGGGTGCGCCATCGGCCTGTTGATCCGCAACACCGACCAGAAGTCCAAGGACTATTCGGCGATCAAGGATCTGTTCCGCCCGGCCCACGCCGACTACACCTATCACCACAAATACGGCGAGCGCGACTACCGAGGCGGTGGCCGCAGTTCGGCGCGGGAAACCGCGATGCGCGTGGCGGCCGGGGCCATCGCCAAGAAGTACCTGGCAACTCAGGGCATTGTGGTTCGTGGCTACATGAGCCAACTGGGCCCGATCGAAATCCCGTTCAAGACCTGGGACAGCGTGCAAGACAACGCGTTCTTCAGCCCCGACCCGGACAAGGTGCCGGAACTGGAAGCCTATATGGACCAGTTGCGCCGTGACCAGGACTCGGTGGGCGCCAAGATCACCGTGGTCGCCGAAGGGGTGATGCCGGGCCTGGGCGAGCCGATCTTCGACCGCCTGGACGCCGAACTGGCCCACGCGCTGATGAGCATCAACGCGGTCAAGGGCGTGGAAATCGGCGCCGGTTTTGCTTGCGTGGCCCAACGCGGCACCGAGCATCGCGATGAGCTGACCCCCGAAGGTTTTGTCAGCAACAATGCGGGCGGCATTCTCGGTGGTATCTCCTCCGGCCAGCCGATTGTGGCGCATCTGGCACTCAAGCCGACGTCGAGCATCACCACGCCGGGCCGCTCCATCGATGTGCATGGCAACCCGGTGGAGGTGATCACCAAGGGCCGCCATGACCCTTGCGTCGGCATTCGCGCCACGCCGATTGCCGAGGCAATGATGGCCATTGTGCTGATGGATCACCTGTTGCGTCACCGTGGGCAGAATGCCGATGTGCGCGTGAGTACCCCGGTGCTGGGCCAGCTGTGACGGTCTGACCGTGACAGCGCTCCCGTACTGGCGACTTTCCAGCTTCTATCTGTTCTATTTCGCCCTGCTGGGGGCGACGGCGCCATTCCTGGCGCTGTACTTCCATCATCTGGGGTTCTCCAGCGCGCGCATTGGCGAGCTGGTAGCGATCCCGATGCTGATGCGCTGCGTAGCTCCCAATATCTGGGGCTGGCTGGGGGACTACACCGGTCGGCGCCTGGCCATCGTGCGATTTGGCGCGGTGTGCACGTTGCTGAGCTTCTCACTGATCTTCGTCAGCCAGAGCTATGCCTGGCTGGCGCTGGTGATGGCCCTGCATGCGTTCTTCTGGCATGCGGTGCTGCCACAGTTTGAAGTCATCACCCTGGCGCACCTGCAAGGCCAGACCTCGCGCTACAGCCAGGTCCGCTTGTGGGGCTCCATCGGGTTCATCCTCGCTGTGGTTGCCCTGGGGCGATTGTTCGAGGCCTTGAGCCTGGATATCTACCCGGTGGCGATCGTGTTGATCATGGCCGGTATCATCGGTGCCAGTTTGTGGGTGCCCAATGCCCAGCCGGTTTCCACTGGCGATCGCGGGGCTGGCGACGGTTTCCTGCGGCAGTTGCGCAGCCCTGGTGTGCTGGCGTTTTATGCCTGTGTCGCCTTGATGCAAATGAGCCACGGCCCGTACTACACCTTCCTCACCTTGCACCTGGAAAACCTTGGCTACAGTCGTGGCGTGATCGGCCTGTTGTGGGCCCTGGGCGTAGTGGCGGAAGTGTTGATGTTCATGGCCATGAGCCGGATTCTCACGCGTTTCTCGGTGCGCCGGGTGCTGATCGCCAGCTTCCTGTTGGCGGCGTTGCGCTGGTTGTTGCTGGGATCGTTCGCCGAGTTCCTGTGGGTGCTGCTGTTTGCCCAACTGCTGCATGCCGCGACCTTTGGCAGCTTTCATGCGGCGGCCATCCAGTTTGTGCAGCGCAGCTTCGGTGCGCGCCAGCAAGGCCAGGGCCAGGCTCTGTATGCTGCGCTGGCCGGTACGGGGGGCGCGCTGGGCGCCTTGTATTCCGGGTACAGCTGGAACCAACTGGGGCCCACCCTCACATTCAGTATTGCCAGCCTCGCGGCCATGGCTGCCGCGTTGATCATGGCCATGCGCTTGCCTGAGGAGCGGCCATGAACCCGGCCCATCACCTGAATATTCTTACTGCCCGAGGACTCCTTTCATGAGCATTCTTTGCGTTTATCACGTCTCTACCCCGGACACCCCGAACAAAGTCCTGACCCACGTTGACGATATTGCCCAGACCCTGGCCGAGCAGGGTGTGGGTTTTTCACGCTGGCAGGCCAGCACCCGCGTAGAGGCCGGGGCCAGCGCGGCTGAGGTGACGGCGGCGTACCAGGGGCAGATCGACAGCTTGATGACCGCAGAGGGCTACGCGCAGGTGGAGGTGTTGAGCGTGAACCGCGAGCACCCACAGCAGGATGGGGTGCGGGCGCGCTTGCGTGATGAATATCGCCATGACGCCGATGAAATCCGCCTGTTCGCTGCTGGGCGTGGGCTGCTCGGCTTGCACATCGACGACTATGTCTACACGGTGCTGTGCGAAAAACACGACCTGCTGCGCATACCGGCTGGCGTGCCACGCTGGTTTGATTTGGGAGAGGAGCCGCGAGTGGTCGCAATCAGCCTGTTCAAGACCGCGTCCGGGGCCGTGTCACACGTGACTGGCAGTGGGGTCGCCCAAGGATTTCCTGGGCTGGATGATTGACGTTAGTTCACGATCTGCAAACTTATTCAATGCACTTAAGTTGGATAAGTTTGTGGGAATGGACTCTATAGTTTGTAAGTTCCGGCTATTTGTCTGTGGGTCGATGTGTTAATCCCAGGCTTTGTGTAACTCTCCCGTCGCTGTGTACTTATCTGTCAATAGGAGGAGTCCGAATATTGGCAGTGCAAATCACTACGAGAGGGAGAGGCATGCATGAGCAGCCCAGAGGAGCCCACCCCATCCGTTGAGCCTGCGGCAAGCGCGGCGGTGGATGTGTGTGAGCAGGCGTCCGACGACCGGGCTGGCAGCGCACCGTCGTTGCCGGATAAACCGCTGACGGTCAAGGAGTTGGAAATACTGCGTTGGGCCACGGAGGGCAAGACAGTGTGGGAAATCAGCCGTATACGTTGTGTCTCACAGGCCACGGTGAAGTTTCATCTGCGCAATATCTACTGCAAATTGCACGTCAATAACCGAGTCCAGGCGGTGAGCGAGGCGATCAAGCGCGGATTGTGCGGGTAAAAAAAGGGCCGTGAAGCATCACGGCTTCACGGCCCAGGGAAACTAACTTGCACTTATGCCGAGTGGTACGTCGGCAGGGCAAAACGATTCTGGCTTTGCAGCATCGAAATCTGCGGCAATTCGCTGGCCTGTTCTGCCAGGTCGCGACGGATGGCGCTGATGACCCAGGTCAGTTGGTCGGCGGTATGCAGTTGCTGGTAGGAGATCGAGCGCTTGATCTGCTTGCCTTCGGTGTTACGCAGGGTAAGCAGGATGCCACCGTCAGGACGCGGTTGGGTGGTGACGTCGTAGCTGGAGAATACAGAAGCGAATTTGTCTTGGATCAGGCTCATGTCTATCGGCTCCATTGGCTCGTGTTGTGCGGCATGGAGTGATAGGTGCAGTGATTGTGCCAGTATTGTGATTTATAAAATATTCTTATATATCAATGATTTACAAAAAATCAGTATTTTCGGTTTCGTGCAATATGCATGAATGGCCATCGTGCATCCTGCATTTTGCGCTATTGACCGGTGACGAACGGTACTGGGGGGCGCCGTTCCCCGGGATACAAAACATTGCAAATCCTGCGTGTACAGCCAAGGAATGGCTGGCGTATTTTCCTGCAAGGCATTCAGGAACGGTCCTATACCGTATGAACGCCCGCGGGTCATACGAATAATAAGAAAAAGGACTTTTGTGCATGAGCAATCCGAACAGCGAGATGATCACCCTCGGCATGATGTTGCGTAAGGTGCCGACCATTGTCAGGGCCCTGCCACGATTGGTGCGCGGTATCCGCGTCGCCAATATCACAGACCCCGACCAGCCGTGCGGGCTGGGCTGGACCTTCGAACAGGCCACCCAGCGCAATCCTGAGGGCGCGGCCCTGTTGTACGGCGATCAGGTCCTCAGTTATCGCCAGGCCAACCAGCACGCCAACCGCATCGCCCATCACCTGCAGGCCCAAGGCATTGGCAAAGGTGATGTGGTCGCGCTGTTTATTGAAAACCGTCCCGAACTGTTGCTGACCGTGCTGGCGGTGGCCAAGGTCGGCGGTATCTGCGCCATGCTCAACACCGCGCAAACCCAGGCGGTGCTGGTGCACAGCCTGACCCTGGTAAACCCGGTGGCGATTGTTGTCGGTGCCGAACTGATCGCAGCCTATGACGCGGTACGTGAGCAGGTGGCGATCGATCCGCTACGCACCTGGTATGTTGCCGATCAACAGGCGGTGCCGGTGCCTCATGGGTACATCGATCTGATGGCCGCCAGCGCGGACTGCTCGACGGATAACCCGGCCAGCAGCCAACAGATCTACTTCAACGACCCGTGCTTCTATATCTATACCTCCGGCACCACCGGTTTGCCCAAGGCCGGCATCTTCAAGCATGGCCGCTGGATGAAATCCTCGGCCAGCTTCGGCACCATCGCCCTGGATATGGGGCCTGAGGATGTCGTCTATTGCACCCTGCCGCTGTACCACGCCACGGGGCTGTGTGTGTGCTGGGGCTCGGCGATTGCCGGCGCGTCGGGGTTTGCCATCCGTCGCAAGTTCAGCGCCAGCCAGTTCTGGGACGATGTGCGCAAATTCAACGCAACGACCCTGGGGTATGTCGGTGAGTTGTGCCGCTACCTGATCGACCAGCCGCCAAGCCCGCGCGACCGCGACAACCGCGTGGTGAAGATGATCGGCAACGGCTTGCGCCCCGGGGTGTGGGGGCCGTTCAAGGAGCGCTTTGGCGTCGATCATATCTGCGAACTGTATGCAGCCAGCGACGGTAATATCGGCTTCACCAATGTGCTGAATTTCGACAACACCATCGGCTTTTCCCTGATGCACTGGGCGCTGGTGGACTACGCCCACGACACTTGCGAACCGATCCGTGGCAGCAACGGTTTTATGCGTGAAGTGCAGAAGGGCGGCCAGGGCCTGCTGCTGGCCAGGATCGACGACAAGGCGCCGTTCGATGGTTACACCGACCCGGAAAAGAACCGCAAGGTGGTGTTGAGCGACGTATTCGAAAAGGGCGATCGCTATTTCAACACCGGCGATCTGTTGCGCAGCATTGGCTTTGGCCATGCGCAGTTCGTCGACCGCCTGGGCGATACCTATCGCTGGAAGGGCGAGAACGTTTCCACCACCGAGGTGGAAAACATCTTTATGCAACACCCGCAGATCACCGAGGCGGTGGCCTACGGTGTGGAAATTGCCAACACCAACGGGCGGGCCGGGATGGCGGCGATTACCCCGACCGAATCCCTGGCAACCCTGGATATGCAGGCATTGCTGCAGTTCGCCCAGAGTCAGATGCCGGCCTATGCGGTGCCACTGTTCCTGCGGATCAAGGTGAAGATGGAAACCACCGGCACCTTCAAGTACCAGAAAGTGCGGCTCAAGGAAGAGGCGTTCGACCCGGCCAGGGTCGGTGATGACCCACTGTATGCCTGGCTGCCGGGCACTGATGCCTATGTACCGGTGACCGGGCAGGTATTGGCGGATATTCAGGGTGGGAAATATCGCTACTGACGGTAGGTGATAGAACACGACTATCGCAGCCTTCGGCAAAAAAGGGGTGACAGACGTACGGCTGCTCGGGAAACTGACGGCCTTACGAAACACCCTACAGGGAGCCGCAGATGTCAGATCAAGCCAAACAAATGACCGAAGAAGAAGCCGCCGAATTTGCCGAGCAGGTCTTCGACGTGGCCCGTCGGGGCGATGCCGCCCTGTTGGCGGCACTGTTGGCCAAGGGCTTGCCAGTCAATCTGCGTAACCACAATGGCGATACCTTGTTGATGTTGGCGGCCTATCACGGGCATGCCGAGGCGGTGAGAGTGTTGCTGGAGTTCAAGGCCGACCCGCAGATGGCCAACGATAAAAACCAGTTGCCCATCGCCGGTGCTGCGTTCAAGGGCAACCTTGAGGTGGTCAAGGCGTTGATCGAAGGTGGCGCTCCGGTTGAAGGGGCATCCGCCGATGGCCGCACGGCACTGATGATGGCGGCGATGTTCAATCGCACCGAAATGGTCGAGTACCTGATTAGCGTGGGGGCCAATCCCAAGGCTGCGGATGCCCAGGGTGTAACCGCCCTGGTGGCCGCCCAGACCATGGGTGCTGCGGATACGACGGCGCAGTTGCAAAAACTGGTGTAGGCTTTGCGCCCTCAAAATCAGCCTCGCCACAGGATTCGCCCATGAACACCGCGCTCGTCGAACTCATCACTAAAATCAGTTCCGGTTGCCTGGGTGACGCCGAGATCGTGCAGATCGCCGACGAAGCCACCCAGGCCTACGCCGATGCCGAGGGATTTCTGGCGGCCAACCCTGATATCAACTACGACGACACCTTCCCCATCCCCCTGGGTGAGTGGATTGTGGTGGGCAGCCTGCCGGAAACGGTGCTGTTCCAGGCCGACACCTACCAGGAGCTGTTCGCCCAGATCGTCGCGTCCTTTGGCCCCAGCGTTGCGTTCAACCTCAAGCCCAAGCAACTGGCCAAGACCGAGGCGCTGACTGCGCTCAATCGTATCCAGATCCAACTCGGCGCCATGAACCCGGAAAACGGCGGCTATGTGCTGATGAATTTCAGCCAGTTGCTCGATGACGAAATCCAGGCGGTATTGGTGTATGGCAACGACGTACCACGGGTGCTGGAGTTGTGTACCGCAGTCGGGATCAAGGGTGAGCCGTCCCTGGAAGCCCTGCGCATTGCGTTGCATGTCTGAAATAAAACGGAACCCTCGCCAGGGCTGGCTATCCTAAGCAGGCAAGCCCTCACTTAGGAGCGACACCATGGGTTCCACATTTAACAGCCTGATCGGGTTGATCATCCTGGCGCTGGATATCTGGGCGATCATCAACGTCTTCAAAAGCGGCGCCGGGACCGGGGCCAAAGTGTTGTGGATCCTGTTGATCCTGTTCCTGCCGGTGTTGGGCCTGATTATCTGGGCCATTGCCGGGCCACGGGGCAATGTGCGAATCTGAGACACACTCGATTGCTGGAATGGCCACGGTCAATGTGGGAGCGAGCAAGCCCGCTCCCACATTGGTTTGTACCGTGTCCTTTAGGTTTGTGTATCGAGATATTCGCTGGACAAAATTTTCACACTTCATCCAAGACAATTCCCCCGCTTTATTTTCCTGCCACGGCCCTTGTGTGCCGCCAGGAGCCCTGCGCGATGAGTAATCAATAGCGTTGCCGACGTTGATCGGGCACCATCTGCCCACCGCGTAATACCTGGACCCTGTGCCTTCATTGGTCGGGGCAGGACGCCGCTGCATTATTTCGCAACTTAAACTTCCAATGGGTCCTCAAACAACATGGCAAACCCGGACGCCCTGAATCAGCAGCGAGCTTCTAATCGCCTGCTGCAACCCACCGTCAAATCCCACCTGGCCTACACGCTGCTTTGCGCCCTGGTCATGATGGTGATGCTCTCCCTGCTGCGCCTCGGGCTGTTGGTGTACAACAGCGACATGATGCTCGATACCCCGGTCTCGACGTTCCTTGAAGCGTTCGTCAATGGCCTGCGCATGGACTTGCGTCTGGTGGTGTACCTGAGCATTCCGCTGATCCTGGCCCTGTTCAGTGTGCGTGCCATGGCCGCCCGCGGGTTCTTCCGGTTGTGGCTGACCGTGGTCTCCAGCATCGCGCTGTTCCTTGGCCTGATGGAGATGGACTTCTACCGCGAGTTCCACCAGCGCCTCAACGGCCTGGTCTTCCAGTACGTCAAGGAAGATCCGAAAACCGTGATGAGCATGCTCTGGTACGGCTTCCCGGTGGTGCGCTACCTGCTGGGTTGGGCGGTCGGTACGTTTATCCTGAGTATCGCCTTCAAGGGCGCCGACCGCGCGACGCGCCCGCGTGGCCCGTTCAGCGGTGGCACCGTCGGCACTCGCCAGGTTGCCCCGTGGTACAGCCGCATTGCGGTGTTCGTGGTCTGCCTGCTGATTGCCGTGGTCGCCGCACGCGGCACCCTGCGCCAGGGCCCGCCGATGCGTTGGGGTGACGTGTACACCACCGACTCCAACTTCGCCAATCACCTGGGCCTCAACGGTACGCTGTCGCTGATCGGTGCGGCCAAGGCGCGTTTCTCCGAGCATCGCGAGAACGTCTGGAAAGCCACCCTGGAGCAACCGCTGGCCACCCAGACCGTACGCGACATGCTGGTACTGCCGGACGAAAAACTGGTGGATACCGACACTGCCGCCGTGCGCCGTGACTTCACGCCACCGGCCGAGAAGACCCTGCCGATCAAGAACGTCGTGGTGATCCTGATGGAAAGCTTCGCCGGTCACTCGGTGGGCGCGTTGGGCAGCAACGGCAAGATCACGCCGTACTTCGATGAGTTGACCAAGGAAGGCCTGCTGTTCGACCGTTTCTTCTCCAATGGCACCCATACCCACCAGGGCATGTTCGCCACCATGGCTTGCTTCCCGAACCTGCCAGGCTTCGAATACCTGATGCAGACCCCGGAAGGCAGCCACAAGCTGTCGGGCTTGCCGCAATTGCTCAGTGCCCGTGATTTCGACGACGTGTATGTCTACAACGGCGACTTCGCCTGGGACAACCAGTCGGGCTTCTTCAGCAACCAGGGCATGACCAACTTCATTGGCCGCAACGACTTCGTCGACCCGGTGTTCTCCGATCCGACCTGGGGCGTGTCCGACCAGGACATGTTCGACCGTGGCCTGCAAGAGTTGAAGGCGCGCGAAGGCGGCAAGCCGTTCTACGCACTGCTGCAAACCCTGTCCAACCATACGCCGTACGCCTTGCCGACACCGTTGCCGGTCGAGCCGGTGACTGACCGTGGCCGCCTCAACGAACATTTGACGGCCATGCGCTACTCCGACTGGGCCTTGGGCCAGTTCTTCGAGAAGGCCCGCAAGGAACCGTACTTCAAGGACACCCTGTTTGTGATCGTCGGCGACCATGGTTTCGGTAACGAGCAACAGATCACCGAAATGGACCTGGGCCGTTTCAACGTGCCGTTGCTGTTGATCGCACCGGGCGTGCAGGACAAGTTCGGCGTGCGCGACCACACCGTGGGTACGCAGATCGACATCGTGCCGACCATCATGGGCCGCCTGGGCGGCGAAACCCGTCACCAGTGCTGGGGCCGTGACCTGCTCAACCTGCCGCAAGGCGACAAGGGCTTTGGTGTGATCAAGCCATCGGGCAGCGACCAGACCGTGGCCTTGCTCACGGCTGACCGTGTGTTGGTATTGCCCAAGGAGATGCCACCGAAACTGTGGCAATACGAACTGGGCGCCAACCCTACCGGCAAGGTAATCCCTGAGTCGGCGGATGAGGCGCAACTTAAGCAGAAACTTGAGTCGTTCCTGCAAACTGCTACCAAGAGTCTGTTGGATAACACCGCAGGCGTGGTGGACGGCAAGCCGGACTAATCGGCGCCAATAAAAAAGAGGCCTTCTTCAAGGCCTCTTTTTTTTGCATCTTTTTCTGTAGGAGCGAGCTTGCTCGCGAAGAACTCAGAGCCAGCACGTTTATCCTGAAGAAACGCATTGCCTGGGTGTTCTTCGCGAGCAAGCTCGCTCCTACACTTATGGGGTACAGCAGTTATATCTTGCCCAACAGCAACAGGATCAACAGCACCACCAGCACCGTACCGAGAATACCCGATGGCCCATAACCCCAGTTGCGCGAGTGCGGGAACACCGGCAGGCCGCCGACCAGCAGGAGGATCAGAACAATGATAAGAATGAGGCTCATAGTGTGTTTTCCTTATTCGTCTTCTGAGAAATACCTGAGTATCAAGTGATAGCGCCGGTCATTTAAAACGGCTGCCTTAATTAATCCGACTCCTACACTTTGCAGAAAATTCCCTGTTTTTTTAACTCGATTTGGCTACTGGATTATTTCTTTTTTAATTGTTGTGCTGCTTCGCACTTAGTTTGAAAAAATTGAACTTACCCTGTGCTTCGGCATCCGACCGGGCCTTTGGTTTGCCTCGGGCATTCAGCAACTTGATGGTGCATGGGTCGGTGAATAACCTTCGCTACACTGGCGCGTACTTCTTCCCTGAACCACAAGGCTACTTCCTATGCAAAATCGCATGATGATCACCGGCGCTGGATCTGGCCTGGGTCGCGAAATCGCTCTGCGCTGGGCCCGGGAGGGCTGGCAACTGGCCTTGTCGGACGTCAGCGAGCCGGGCTTGCAGGAAACCCTGGCGCTGGTGCGCCAGGCCGGTGGCGACGGGTTTATCCAGCGGTGTGATGTGCGTGACTACAGCCAGCTCACGGCCTTTGCCCAGGCCTGCGAAGTCAAGCTGGGCGGTATCGATGTGATCGTCAACAACGCCGGGGTTGCCTCCGGTGGGTTCTTCAGCGAATTGTCCCTGGAAGACTGGGACTGGCAGATCGCAATCAACCTCATGGGCGTGGTCAAGGGCTGCAAGGCTTTCCTGCCGCTGCTGGAAAAGAGCAAGGGCCGCATCATCAACATCGCTTCCATGGCCGCCTTGATGCAAGGCCCGGCCATGAGCAACTACAACGTGGCCAAGGCCGGCGTGGTGGCGCTCTCGGAAAGCCTGCTGGTGGAGCTCAAGCAACAGGAGGTCGGGGTACACGTGGTTTGCCCGTCGTTCTTCCAGACCAACCTGCTGGACTCGTTCCGTGGCCCGACGCCTGCGATGAAGGCCCAGGTCGGTAAATTGCTGGAAAGCTCGCCGATCAGTGCGGCAGACATTGCCGACTACATCTACCAGCGTGTGGCCGAGGGTGAGTTCATGATCCTGCCCCACGAGCAAGGGCGGATGGCCTGGGCACTGAAGCAGAAAAATCCGCAGTTGTTGTATGACGAGATGACCAGCATGTCGGAGAAAATGCGCGCCAAGGCGCAGTCGGTCAAAGGCTGATGGATATAAACAATGTGTTTATATTTTTGCGGTCCTGCTTGGCTATTTGATATTTGTCTGTCAGTAAAACAAACCCTGAGTTGTAGGGAGGATCTGTTTATTTGGCAGGTCATTGATGGCTCGTAGGGGAGGGAGCATGGTCGACGTCCGGTAATTTTCCAAAGGACATACACCATGCTGGTACTTAGCCGCGCGGTAGGCGAAATCATTTCCATCGGCGATCACATCACCCTGCGGATCCTGGAGGTCAACAACCTCCAGGTGAAACTCGGCGTTGAGGCGCCGACAGGGGTCAACGTGCACCGGGCGGAGGTCTATGAAAGGATCCGCCACCAGCAGGCAAACCCGGTACCCGTGCCTAATCCCTAGTCAAACAGGTGCTTGGGCACATCGTGCTTGAGCATCAATTGGCACTGTTCACTCTCAGGGTCGAAAACGATCAGCGCCTGGCCCTTGGTCAACGCCTGGCGTACGCGCAATACGCGGGTTTCCAGGGGCGTGTCGTCGCCGTTATCGGTGCCGTCGCGGGTCACGAAGTCTTCGATGAGGCGGGTCAGGGTGTCAACTTCAAGTGCATCGTGGGGAATCAGCATACAAGCCTCAAATGGTTGATCCCGGCGATGCTACTGTGCCGGGATCATTGTTGCCAGCTTCAGGATTTCTGCCCGACCAGGCTGTCTACCGACGGCACGCGGGTATCGCTCTCCATTTGTGTTTCGTGTTCCAACTGATGACTGAAGCGATCCAGGGAACCCTGGGCCGGTTGGGCATCGCTGGCAAACACCGGCGGGCTGAGGATGTAGGCGCCCAGCAGGCGACTCAAGGCTGCCAGGCTGTCGATATGGGTGCGCTCGTAGCCGTGGGTTGCATCGCAGCCGAAGGCCAGCAGCGCGGTGCGGATATCGTGGCCGGCGGTGACGGCCGAATGGGCATCACTGAAGTAATAGCGAAACAGGTCACGCCGTACCGGCAAATCGTTATCTGCCCCCAGGCGCAGCAAGTGTCGGGACAGGTGATAATCGTAAGGCCCCCCCGAATCCTGCATCGCCACGCTCACCGCATGTTCACTGGAGTGCTGGCCAGGGGCGACCGGAGCAATGTCGATGCCGACGAATTCACTGACATCCCAGGGTAATGCGGCCGCCGCGCCACTGCCGGTTTCCTCGGTGATGGTGAACAGCGGGTGGCAGTCGATCAGCAACGGTTCACCACTGTCGACGATAGCCTTGAGCGCCGCCAACAAGGCGGCGACCCCGGCTTTGTCATCCAGGTGACGGGCGCTGATATGGCCGCTCTCGGTGAATTCCGGCAGCGGGTCGAAGGCCACGAAATCACCGACACTGATCCCCAAGGAATCGCAATCGGCACGGGTGGCGCAGTAGGCGTCCAGCCGCAGTTCGATATGGTCCCAACTGATCGGCATTTCATCCACGGCGGTATTGAACGCGTGCCCGGAAGCCATCAGCGGCAGGACGCTGCCACGGATCACGCCATTGTCGGTGAACAGGCTGACGCGGCTGCCTTCGGCAAAACGGCTGGACCAGCAACCGACGGGAGCCAGGGTCAGGCGGCCATTGTCCTTGATCGCCCGCACGGCGGCGCCGATGGTATCCAGGTGCGCGGAAACGGCGCGGTCCGGGCTGTTTTTCTGGCCCTTGAGGGTGGCGCGGATCGTGCCGCGCCGGGTCATTTCAAAGGGGATGCCGAGTTCTTCCAGGCGCTCGGCGACGTAACGCACGATGGTGTCGGTAAACCCGGTGGGGCTGGGGATGGCGAGCATTTCCAGCAGCACTTTGTGCAGGTAGTTGAGATCCGGTTCGGGGATGGTTCGGGTCATAAGGGTCCTTAGCTGCAAGTTTCAAGCTGCAAGCTGCAAGATAAATAGGAGCCGCTTTATTCTTGCGGCTTGCAGCTTGTCACTTGCAGCTTTTCACTATATGGAAACAACAGATCCACGAATTTCTCCGCAGTCGGTTGCGGTTCATGATTGGCCAACCCAGCACGCTCATTGGCCTCGATAAATACGTACTGCGGCTGGTCGGCGGCCTGCACCATCAAGTCCAGGCCCACCATGGGAATATCAAGGGCATGGGCTGCGCGGATGGCAGCATCTGTCAGCGTGGGGTGCAGGATTGCCGTGACATCTTCCAGGCAACCGCCGGTGTGCAGGTTGGCGGTGCGCCGTACCGCGAGCACTTCACCGCAAGGCAAGAGGCTGTCGTAGTCATATCCTGCGGCCTTCAGGGTGCGCAGGGTTTCGTCGTCCACCGGGATCTTGCTCTCGCCGTCTGTGGCAGCCTGGCGACGCCGGCTCTGGGCCTCGATCAAGGCCCCGATCGAGTGTTTGCCATCACCGATCACCTGCGCCGGGCGACGGATTGCCGCGGCCACCACTTCAAAACCAATCACCAGGATGCGCAGGTCCAGGCCCTCGTGAAAGCTTTCCAGCAACACCCGTGAGTCGAACTGGCGCGCCGCCTCGATGGCGCCTTGCACTTCCTCGATGGTCTGCAAGTCCACGGCCACGCCCTGGCCTTGTTCCCCGTCCAGCGGCTTGACCACGATGCGCCGGTGTTCGTCGAGAAACTCCAGGTTATCGTCGGCGCTGGCGGCCAGTTGTTGCGCCGGCAATTTCAAACCGGCGGCGCTCAGTGCCTTGTGGGTCAGGCTCTTGTCCTGGCACAAGGTCATGCTGATCGCGCTGGTCAGGTCGCTCAATGACTCGCGGCAGCGCACCCGGCGCCCGCCATGGCTGAGGGTAAACAGCCCGGCATCGGCGTCATCTACCTGTACGTCGATTCCGCGCCGGTGGGCCTCCTCGACAATGATCCGCGCATAGGGGTTGAACCCGGCCTGTGGCCCCGGCCCAAGGAACAGCGGCTGGTTGATACCGTTCTTGCGCTTGATGGCGAAGGTGGCGAGGGCGCGAAAGCCGAGCTTGGCGTAGAGGCTTTTAGCCTGGCGATTGTCGTGCAATACCGACAGGTCTAGGTAACTCAGTCCACGGCTCATGAAGTGTTCGATGAGGTGGCGTACCAGCACTTCACCGACCCCCGGCCGCGAGCATTGTGGGTCCACGGCCAGGCACCAGAGGCTGCTGCCGTTTTCCGGATCATGGAAGGCCTTTTGATGATTAAGGCCCATGACGCTGCCGATCACCACACCGCTGTCTTCATCCTCGGCCAGCCAGTACACCGGGCCGCCTTGATGGCGAGGGGTCAACAGGTTGGCGTCCACCGGCAACATGCCGCGCCCCTGGTACAGGCGATTGACGGCCTGCCAGTCGGCTTCGCTCTGTACGCGACGAATGCGAAAGCCACGAAACACCCGGGTCGCCGGACGGTAGTCGGTGAACCACAGGCGCAAGGTGTCGGAGGGGTCGAGGAACAACTGTTGCGGATCAATCCCGAGGATCTGTTGGGGCGCGGCCACATACAGGGCGATATCCCGTTCCCCCGGCTGCTCGTTGAGCAACTCCAGGGCCAGGCTCGCCGGGTCGGGGAAGGTATGCCCAATCAACAGGCGGCCCCAGCCGCAATGCACGGCGATGGGTTGTGCGCTGGGCTCGCTGCCGTCTTCGGCGAAGCGCGCCTGCAGGCGCTCGTAGGACGGCGCCTGGCCGCGCAGCAGGCGTTGGCTGTAGGCCGTGGCGTGAGGTTTCATCAATCAGATTCCTTGTTCGCTGAGCCACAGGTTCAGCGCTGCCAATTGCCACAATTTGGAGCCGCGCAGCGGCGTCAGTTGCCCTTGCGGGTCAGTGAGCAGGCGGTCGAGCATCGCCGGGTTGAACAGGCCACGATCCTGGCTCGGGTCCAGCAGCAGGTCGCGCACCCAGTTGAGGGTATCGCCCTGCAAGTGCTTGAGGCCGGGCACCGGAAAGTAGCCTTTCTTGCGGTCGATGACCTCGCTGGGGATCACCCGGCGCGCGGCTTCCTTGAGCACTTGCTTGCCGCCGTCCGGCAGTTTGAATTGACCCGGCACGCGGGCCGACAACTCCACCAGGCGGTAGTCGAGAAACGGCGTACGCGCTTCCAGGCCCCAGGCCATGGTCATGTTGTCCACACGCTTGACCGGGTCGTCCACCAGCATCACCGTGCTGTCCAGGCGCAGGGCTTTGTCCACGGCGGCAGTCGCGCCGGGCTGTGCGAAATGTTCGCGCACGAAGTCGCCGGCGGCGTCATTGGCGGTCAGCCATTGCGGCGCGACGGTGGCCGCGTAGTCGTCGTAGCTGCGGTCGAAGAATGCTTCGCGATAAGCCGCGTACGGGTCGCTGGCGCCGTCCACCTGTGGATACCAGTGGTAACCGGCGAACAACTCATCGGCGCCCTGGCCGCTTTGTACGACCTTGCAATGCTTGGCCACTTCCCGGGACAACAGGTAGAAGGCGATGCAGTCATGGCTGACCATCGGCTCGCTCATGGCGCGGAATGCGGCGGGCAGTTGTTCGATGATTTCGCTTTCGGCGATGCGCAGTTGGTGGTGCTCGGTAGCGTAGTGTTTGGCGATCAAATCCGAATACTGGAACTCATCGCCACGCTCGCCCCCGGCATCTTCAAAGCCGATGGAGAAGGTCGACAGATCCTGCACGCCGACTTTGCGCAACAGGCCCACTAGCATGCTCGAATCCACACCGCCGGAAAGCAGCACGCCCACATCCACCGCTGCGCGTTGGCGAATGGCCACGGCTTGGCGGGTGCTGTCCAGCACGCGGTCGGTCCAGTCTTCCAGGGTCAGGTTTTGTTCATCGTCGCGGGGGCCATAGGGCAGGGTCCACCAGGTTTTCTGCTCGGTGTTGCCGTCTGCGTCAATGCGCATCCAGGTGGCTGGCGGCAGCTTTTCGATGCCCGCCAGCAAGGTGCGCGGCGCGGGCACCACGGCATGGAAGTTCAGGTAGTGATTAAGCGCCACCGGATCGAGGAGCGGGTTGATGTCACCGCCCTTGAGCAGCGCCGGCAACGCCGAGGCAAAACGCAGGCGCTGGCTGGTGCGCGACAGGTACAAGGGTTTGACGCCCAGGCGGTCGCGGGCGATGAACAGGCGCTGGCTGTCGCGCTCCCAGATGGCAAAGGCAAACATGCCATTGAGCTTGGGCAGCAAGGCTTCGCCCCAGGCGTGATAGCCCTTGAGCAGCACTTCAGTGTCACCACCGGAATAAAAGGCATAGCCCAATGCTTCAAGCTCGGTGCGCAGTTCCGGGAAGTTGTAGATCGCGCCGTTGAAGGCCAGGGACAGGCCCAGTTGGGCGTCGACCATCGGTTGGGCGGAGCCGTCCGACAGGTCCATGATTTTCAGGCGGCGATGGCCCAGGGCAATCGGCCCTTGGGCATGGAAGCCCCAGGCATCAGGTCCGCGTGGTGCCAAGTGATGGGTGATTCGTTCCACCGCTGCCAGGTCGGCAGGTTGATGATCGAAACGCAGTTCTCCAGCTAGTCCGCACATAAATTCCTTACCGGTTTTTCCGTTGGGGAGGGATAAAAGTGCACGCGCCAAAACGGCGGGTACCTAGGGACTGACCCGAGGCGGTTAGTGGAGTTTTAGATCAATACGTTATATGGCAAACGGCCGCTCCCTTTTGCAACAAGCCCAGCGGGCTGTGCGGCGTGGGTAAACCGGGGGGTAATTAGGTCAACGTGATATGCAAATAATGGGGCAGTCCGGGCGGCAACCCCCCAGCTATTTGAACCCATTAACCCTGGGGGCGGGCTTATCGTGTGGTGTCATTGTTCACGCGATTAAGGAACGTTGCGAATGACGCAAATAGCTAATTTGAGCCAGGCGCTTGAGCCTGTGTCCCCGGACGAATTGATGAAGGCGCTGCTCAGTATCACCGGCGACCTGGACAAAGCACAGGTGCTGCACGACACGCTGCCGGCCTGGTTGGTCAAGGCCGACTCGCAGGCACTCCAGGCCATCGAACAGGCGTATGCCGACAGCGATGGTCCCAGGGAAAGACTGCAGCGGCGGCTGAGCCGTTTGAGACCCCTTGATGAATTTTGTACTGAACGGCTTGAGGCATTTCTGGTTGCCAAAGGTCATCCCCATTTGGACATCGAGAACGACTCGCTGGAACTCCCCAGGCGTTCCTTCACGGGTGTCAATCCGGACCTTGGTGGCCTGTTGGTCGAGACCGTTATCCTGGAAAAACACAGCCTGCTGCAGGCGGCCATGCAGAACTTTTCCCAGGCGGGGGCCGAGCCGGGGGGCATACCGATCAATGCTGTGGTGCGTGTGGGTAGCAAGCGCAGGATTGCGCGAGATATCACGGCCCAGACATTCATCGGGTACTGCCGCGAGATGAATCTTGGGGAGGCCTATCAAGCCCATGTACGTGAGGTGTTCAACCTTGGGGATCTTGAGCATGGCCTCAACCCGGCGGTGCGGGAGGTTGGTCAGTCCCGGTGCATGGACATGCTGATCGACTTGCAGGTAGCCCACGCCAAGGGCGATATCGATCAACCGACCCATGCGCTGTTGCTGGGGTTGGTCAGGGCGGACATGCCTGCCAGGGATATCCTGCAATCGTGGTTCAACAACCAGCCGCTGACCTGGCAAGGCCTGAACATCGACGGAGCTTGCCTGTGGGGCGTGCTGGTGTTTTCCAGCGCCGCCTCCGAGGGGTTTTCCAGCGGCCCGATTGTGGTGTACATGCCCAATGAGCCCGTGCGGCCGTGGTACCGCTATGCGTCACTGGAGCAGTTCAAGCTTTACCTCACCCTCAAGCTTCATGTGAGTACCTATCGAACCTTTTTCATGGGTTACCTGGATGAGTCCGAGCGCTTCGGTTTTTTCGAGCGTTTTGATAAACACAATCTTCTGGTGCGCGTAGAGCCGCTCCCGGTGACGGACAATTTCTCGCTGTTCTTTTTCAATGCCTGTGTCGGGAAAATCCAGCTCGATACGCGTGTGCTGGCTGTTCCCAACGCGCAGGCGGATGACGACGCACGTCAAAAGCGCATCCAGGATTACCTGGACGTCGGTTTGACGGTACTCAACGTCGCAGCGTTTGTGGTGCCGGTACTGGGGCAACTGATGATGGGCGTGGCTGTCGGGCAGCTCCTCGCAGAGGTGTTTGATGGGGTGGATGACTGGATGCATCAAGACAAGCTTGGGGCCCTCAGGCACCTGACGAACATCGCTGAAAATCTCGCGGCCATGGCGTTGTTCGCGGCGGGTACACAAGTGGTGGGCCGACTATGGCGGACCACGCCGCCGGCAGCGGGGTTTTACGAAAGGCTGGAAGCTGTACGCATGCCGGATAAAACCACGCGTTTGTGGCGCTGCAGCACCCAGTCGTACCGTCACACCGTCTCGCTCGAAGGTACGGTTGCCAGTCCCCGCGGGGTCTACCAGGCTGGCGGCCAGTCTTACGTCAAGGTCGACGGTTCGATCTATTCGATTGTCTTTGACTCCCGTACCGGCCGTTGGCGAGCCCGACATCCGCAGCGTGACTCAGCCTATAAACCGCCTATGACCCATAACTACCAGGGCGGCTGGCAGTTCTCGTTCGAACGTCCGCAAGACTGGCAGAGCCCAGATTATATTCTGGGCCGGCTGGACCCCAGCCTCAGTTCCTTTGCGGCTGGACATCTGCGGGACATCGCGGCCATCACCGACACGACCTTGCCCCGCCTGCAGCAACTGGCCAAGCAAAACCTGCCACTGCCGGAGCGGCTGCGCGAATGTGCACTGCGCTTCAAACAGAACCAGGATGTTCTCGATCTGAGCTGGCAGATGGAGCATCAGGCGCCGCTCGACGCATCGACCACTCGCGTGCAGATGCTTGCGCTGCCGCTGATGGACGGTTGGCCCCAGGGGCGTTTTTTCGAACTGCTGGACGAGGAGGGGGACTTGCTTGAGCGTCACCCGGACACCGCTCCTTTTGATTACGAAGATTTGAGCATTCACATCACCACGCTTCAGCTCAGGAGCGGGCAAGTCATGTCCACGCTACTGGCCGCTCTCGACCCGGAGGAGACCGCGCGGCTGCTGGGCGGCAACTTCCAGCCCGAGGAAGCGCAAGAGGTGCTGGCGCGGCGGCTCACCGCTTCACTCAAGGATAATCATCGGGCGGTTTTTGAGAGGCTGCGTGAGGATGCTGACTACATCGACCAGACCGATCACGGGTTGCTCAAGCAGCGCTATAGGCGGCTGCCCATCCGGGTTGCCTGGGAAGTCATGACCCAAGCGTCCACTGCCGAGCGTTGGCGGTTGCGCCATAGCGGGCGAGTGCCTTTGCGGATCGCTCAAAGAGCGCGGGAGACTCTGGATACTCTGGACGAAGACGAGGCCCTGACCGGCCTGTACTTGCCGGAACTGGCCACCGATGCGACCCGGCGTATGGCCATCGGATTGCTGCGACAGGTACCGGGCTGGCCCGAAGATGTGTGGGTGCAACTTCGTCGTGAGGGGTTAAGTGCAACTGTTCTCGGACAGGTGGGTAACGCAGGTGCGGCCACGACCCGCACGGTGGTCCAGTCGGCCACGGGGTTTCGTGCCTACGATGGTCAAGGCGCGCCACTGGGTGCGATGGCCGACGGACCGCAAGGGTTCTATGAAGCACTGCTCAATTGTTTGTCTGACGCTCAACTCGACAACTTGCATCTGCAGGGAAGCGGCCGGGCCAGCCAATTGCGCAACACCCTGATTAGCAAAGCCCAGGATGAGCGCAGCCGGATTGCCCGTTATCTATGGCCGGAACGGGCGGTGCCCGAGGAGCCTGCGGTGTCGTGCGTGCAAGGGATGCCCGTGGAGCTGCAGCAACAGCCTGCCGGCTTGTTGCGCAAGGTTCGCAAGCTCTACCCCTTGTTTGACGACCAGCGCATATCGACCTTCGTGCAGGACTTGGGTAACGATCTATTGTCTCGTGCCAAAGCCATCCGGGTTCTTGAACAGCAGTATGAAGCACTGCATCGGGCGCTGAAGGTATGGGCCCGGAGCAAGGTCGCACCAGCGCACTCCGACGTTGCCGTGCGGGACTACCGCCTGGCACGTCACCAGGCCGCCCAGGCCATCGAGCGCAGTTGGCAATATGCTTCGTTGTTGCCCGATGAGTACCAACAGAAAGTCCCGAGTCTTTCCCTTGACGACATGGCGGTCGGGGCATTGCCGACCCTGCCACCGGACGTCCAGTTCGGGCATGTCCGGCAATTGTCATTGAGGAATATGGGGCTCAACGATGATGTTGGTTACTTCCTCAAGCACTTCAAAGGGCTCAATACCCTGGAGTTGAGGGACAACCGAGTGACGCGGCTGCCGGAAGTGCTCCAGCAGATGAAGCAACTGCGCCGGCTGTACCTGGCAAATAACCAGATGCAACTGACTGAATACACCCGTACCAAACTCGGCGACCTGAAAGGCTTGACGGTACTGGACCTGAGCAACAACCCTCTGGTAGACCCGCCGTTTATCGGCAAAATGTTTGAATTGCGCAACCTAGTCCTGCGCAATTGTCGGCTTAAAAACCTGCCGTCCGGTTTGATGCGTATCCCTTATCTGGAACAGTTGGACCTGCGGGAAAATGACATCGCCACTTTGCCGGGCTGGTTGTTCACTGCCCCTCGCCGCAGAGCCGAAGTCATCAACTTGCGACATAACCCGCTGGACGCCCCCAGCCGCCTGCTGTTGCACAATTATCGGGACACTATTGGCGTGGGCATGGGCTTTGTGGAAGACGACATCGCCAGGCTCAATGAGCAGGCTGCCCGGGAGCTATGGTTGGGGGACGAGCGGGTGGCGCACTACGCCGAGAAGGCCCAGACCTGGAGGGGACTCAAGGACGAGCCCGGCTCCGACGGTCTGTTCAAACTGCTGGCCGGCCTGGGCGGTGCCGCTGATACCACTCACGTGCAGGAGGACATGGGGCGTCGGGTCTGGCGCGTGCTGGACGCGGCGGCGATGGATACTCGGCTACGCGAAGAAATTTTTGAACGAGCGGCCACGCCCTTGAACTGTGATGATGCTGCTGCCGTGAGTTTCAGCAACCTTGAGGTGCTGGTAGAAATCCACGAGGCTTCGCAGCGGGTGGCGGGCGGGCTGGTCACGGCCAAACCCCTTTTGAGGTTGGCCCGCGGGTTGTTTCGCCTCGATCGTCTAGAGCTTATGGCTCGCCGGCACAGTGCCGAGCATCCGGCGCTTGATCCGCTGGAGGTCAGCCTGGCTTATCGAACGGGGTTGGTGGAGCGCTTTCATTTGCCTGGGCAACCCCGCCATATGCGCTATGCCAGCCTGGGCGGGGTGACTGAGCACATGCTGGAAGTCGCCGAAGCGCAGTTGAAAGAGGCTGAGCTTTCTCCGCTACTGTTGAAGTACATGGTGAAACTGCCATTTTGGAACAGCTATCTGAGACGGATCCATGGCGGTTCGTTCGACACGTTGAACCAGCCTTTTGGTGAGCGCATGGAGGCCGTGTGGGCGCAGCGAGAGACCCTGGGCGACGCCGATTATCGTAATCAGATGGAGCAGATCCAGGACGAGCAGAAAAAGGCCGAACTCACCGAGTTTGAACGCCTGACCAAGGAAGCGCTGAAGTTCGATGAGCAGGTTGCCTGCGAGTTACCACCGGCGGGTTGAGGGGCTGCTCACTGAGGTTTTTTTGCCACATTGCTGCGAATCAATGCGCGCACGGCAAAGCGATTCGGGTGACAGGCCTCAGCCACGCTGCGGGGCAGGGGCAGTGGTTCATTGTCCAGCCATGCCGCCAGCAGTTCACCGGACAACGGCGCGGTGATCAGGCCCCGTGAACCGTGGCCACTGTTGACGTACAGGCCGTCGAGCCACGGGCAGGCGGCGTCCGGCGTGTGGCGGGCGTCCTTGCGCAGGCTGTCATAGGCTTGCGCAAACGCCTGGGGGTCGACCAGTGGCCCGACAATCGGCAAGTAGTCCGGGCTGGTGCAGCGAAAGGCCGCCCGCCCCTCCAACGCTTGCGGGGCCAATGTGGCGGCGTGCAGACGCTGGGCCAGGTCCGGGGAGATTTCCTGCAACAGCTGCAGATTACCGGCGTGCTCGGCAGCGGTGGGGGTCAGGTCATCGCTCTTGAAATCAAAGCTGGCGCCCAGGGTGTGTTCGCCCAAGCGTGCCGGTGCCACATAACCTTCGGCACACACCACGGTGGCCAGGGTCTGGCTGTCTGCGGTCTGCGGCAGCCGGGTGATCTGCCCGCGAATGCGCTTGAGGGGCAGCTCGGCGCTGGCGGCAAAACGCTTGACTTCGGCGGCCCCGGCCAGCACCACCAGGGGGGCGCTGGCCAGTAACTGCTCGCCGTCCCAGGCCTGCCATTGATCGTCGACTTTGTGCAGCGTGAGCACATCATGATGAACCTGCACCGTGATGCCCGGCTGGCGTGTCTGCCACTCACAGAGTGCGGGGGGATGAACCCAGCCGCCTCCGGGGAAAAATAGCCCGCCATGGTCCAGGCCAACCCCGGCCCGGGCCTGGGCCTGATCCTTATCCAGCAGATGCAGCAAATCCGGGGCAAATGCTTCGGCCAGTTGCATCTGGCGTTCGGTTTCCTTGGCATTGAACGCCAGTTGCAGGACGCCGCAACCGTCCCAGTCCACGCCGCGTTGCAGGTGCTCCAGCAGGCGACGGGTATGCCCGAACCCGCTGACAATCATCTGCGACAAAGCCGTACCGTGTGCCGACAGCTTGAGATAAAGCACCCCTTGCGGATTGCCAGAGGCTTCTTGAGCGAGGCCTTGATGACGCTCCAGCAGGCTGACTTGCCAGCCCCGTGCCGCGAGGCTGGCCGCGCTCGCACAACCGGCCAGGCCGCCGCCGATCACCAGGGCACGGCGCTCGCCGCCGAGCATGGGTGGGCGCGCGAACCAGGGTTTACTGCTGGCGGGTACCGGCGTTTCGGCCGGCCAACCGAGGAATTCACCCCGCAGGATTTCCCATTTATGGCCGATACCCGGTGTGCGCTTCATCTTGAACCCGGCGCCATTAAGCAGGCGCCGTACCCAGCCGGTGCTGGTGAAGGTACTGATGGTCGAGCCCGGTGCCGCCAGCCGCGCCAGTTCGGCGAACAGTTCGGCGGTCCACATGTCGGGGTTTTTCGCCGGGGCAAAACCGTCCAGGAACCAGGCGTCGATCTGTGCATCCAGTTGCGGCAGCTGTTCCAGGGCATCGCCGATCAGCAATGTCAGCGTCACTCGACCGTTATCCAGCACCAGACGCTGGAAACCCTGATGAATAGCGATGTACTGCGCCAGCAGTTGATCAGCCAATGGCTGGAGTTGCGGCCAGAGGGCGAGGGCGCGTTGCAGGTCGACACGGCTCAGCGGGTACTTTTCCACACTGACAAAATGCAGGCGCGCACCCACTACCGCATGCTGTTCAAACAGCTGCCAGGCACACAGGAAATTGAGCCCGGTGCCAAACCCCGTTTCTCCGATGACCAGCCGCCCACCCACGGGCAGCGCGGCAAAGCGCTCCTGCAGACGGTTCTGCTGGAGGAACACGTAGCGGGTTTCTTCCAGGCCCGACAGGTCGGAGAAATACACGTCGTCGAACACCCGCGAGCGCGGGCGTCCCTGGTCGTCCCAGTCGAGCTGGGCATTTGGCAGTACGGGGTTCATGGGCAACTCGGCCAAGACAAGGCGGCCATTCTAGCCGATACCGGAGCATGCGATTGATCCACGGTTGCCCGTGTCGAAATAATGGCGGTAGCCCATTAGTTCTTGCATGGAAAAAGCCACCGATATACCGCACTGATTGATTAACTATCAGCGTTAATTAAAAGCCTTGCGCGGGGGTATCGTTAAAGCATGATTATTGGGCAATAAAGGACATTGCTGATGCAGGCACAGGATGATTTGACTAAGGCATGTACTCAATTGACGCAACAGCAGTTGCAAGCGGTCTTGTTGGAAATGACGGGCGATCTAGCCAAGGCCTATGTGCTGCAAAAGCGCCTGCCGTGCTGGATGATCGATGCCCCGAAAGGTTTGTTGGAGGCTCTGGAAAAGGATGCTGTGCGGGTTGAGGAGGCCAGGGCTGCGGTCGAAGGCCGTTTGAGGCGATTACGGTCGCTGGATGAGTTTTGCAGTGGGCACTTGAGGGCGTACTGCCAGAAAAAATGGCAGGTAACGGTGGACCCCAAGAAGGATCTTTTTGTCTATGCCACCTACGAATACCAAAAAGCAGTCTTTCCGTTGGAATATGAGAGAAGCATCAAACTGGAACGGCAGAGCTTGTTGCACATGGCGCTGCAAAACTTTTCCGAGGATGAGGCGCGAGCGGAGCATTATTCAGAGGAGACGAGGCTGCAAGCCGGATCAGCCCCCTATGCAGCTATCGCGATCTCTGCGCATGAGTTTGCCAAGGGGTGCAGGGAGCTGGATGTTGGCCGGTTGTATCAACAGCACATCGTTGAAGTATTCCATCTGGATATTGGCGAGACTGATGATGAGCCCTACGTCAACGGGGCGGCGGTTGATATTGGTTGGATGAAAACCCTGGATGTACGAATCGACGCGCATATCGCCTGCATGCGTGGCGATATCACCCAGGACTCCTACGCCATGCTATGCACACTGCTTGATCGGAACATGACTCCCGCCCAGGCCAAAGACCTGTTGTTTCAGGGGCGACCGGTCATCTGGCAAGGCTTGAATGCACTCGACTGTTGCCTGTGGAGCGTCGTGGTGTTCTCGGGACGGCCGATCGGGGATTACCCGGAAGAACCCTGCATAGTTTATATGCCCAATGAGCCCAAACGACCGTTCTTTGAGTACCCCTCGCTCAATGACTTCAAGGTCTATCTGGATCTGAAGCTGGAAGTCGCCACGTATCGCACATTCTTTACCGGTTACCTGGGAGAGGTTGACCGGCTGGTTTTTTTCAGTCGGTTTGGGCAACACCGTACGTTGGGGGTGCTGGCAGCCAATCCCATAACGACCAGCCTGGCGCTCCACTTTTTTGGTACTTACGTGGGGAAATTGCAAATCGACGCGCGGACACTGGCGGTACCAGTGGCTGATGTCGATGAGGACGCTCGCAAGCAGCGCTTGCTGGAGTACCTTGATGCCGGGTTGACACTGCTCAATCTCGCGGGCTTTGTCGTCCCAGCGTTGGGATTGCTGATGACGGGGGTGGCGGTGGGGCAGATGCTTAGCGAGGTGTATGAGGGCATTGAGGACTGGCGTCGCGGTGACAAGATTGAGGCGCTCAAACAGTTGGGTGCTGTGGCGGAGAACCTCACGTCGATGGTGTTGTTCGCGGCGGGGGCCAAGGTGGTTGGTAAGGTTTTGAAGCGAGCCCGGCAGGGCATTGAGGGCTACTTCCAGGAACTTGAGGCCATACGTTCAGAGGATGGTCACCCGCGGCTATGGCGCCCCGACATAACGTCGTACGCCCATGATCAGCATCTCGTCGACAATATGGTTGCTGATGCGGAAGGCATTTATAAAGTAGGCGGTCATTCCTACGTAAAGGTCAACGGTTTTGTCCATCAGATTTCGTTTGATCCAAAGCTGGGTCAGTGGCGGGCTAACCCCGCTGTGCGGCAGACGGCCTATCGACCGGCAATGCTGCACAACGGTGAGGGTGCTTGGCGTTTTTCATTTGAAAAACCTGAAGAGTGGGAGGATGAAAGGTATCTCTTTTCACGCCTGGAACCCGCGAGTCGTCACCCTGTGCTGGATTCGCGCAAGTTGCAACTGGTCAAGTTCATCATGGACAAGCCCTACCGATGGGGTTACCACCTGGCTCAGGAGTGCCTTCCCTTTCCCGCACGGTTTCGTGATTTGTACGAGCGTTTCAGGCTGGAGCAATCCATTCGTGATCTGATCTGGCTGTTGGAGCGCAGTGTTTACCTCAATGCTGAAAGTGCGACCTTGCAGATGCACGCTTTGCCCTTGTTGTCGGGTTGGCCTAAGGGACGTTATTTCGAAGTGCTTGACGCCCAGGGAAGCATCAAGGCGCGTTACCCCTCCACCGGGTTTATTGACGATATCAGGCAGCGATTGACCATCACCGAGAAAGCTGTGTACGAGGGGCGGGTGTTTGATGTGTTGCTGTCCCGGTTGGATGAGCAGCAGAAAATCGGGCTGTTGGGGGAAGGCGTTGCTGCCAATCAGGAGCACGCTGTATTGGCGCGCCAATTGCTCAATCACCTCAAGGCTGATCGTAAACCGCTGTTTGAGCAGTTGTATCAATCTTATGACGGGCCGGTACCACAGGAGTTGGAGTTGCTCAGGAAGACGTATCCGCAATTGCCCTATCGAGTCATGCGGGAGGTGATGGCTGAGGCGTCCTCGGTGGAGAGGGAATCTCTGCGTGACAAGCAGCGTGTTCCCATGAGGCTGGCTGAATCGGTGCGAAATGCACTCGAAGAACAGCGCCTGGATCGCGCCCTTGCCGGTTTTGAACAGCCGGAGTTGGCTGGCCTCGACACGCAGTGTCTCGCGGTTCGAATGTTGCCGCTTGTAGAAGGGTGGGATAAGTCGCTACGACTGGAGTTGCGCCAGGATTCTCCACAGGGTGACTTATTGGCTCTTGGTGCGATTGAGAGCGCCAGCGTGCGTCGGGTTGTGGTCAGGTCCACGGCAGGCTTTGAGCCGTTCGATGACAACGCTGTGAGTAGGGGGGATGTTCAGTCAGGTCCGGACGGACTGTTCGAGGCGATCCTGGGTACGCTGGAGGACAGGCAGCAGACGGCCCTGGAACTGCCTCTGGAAGAGGCCGAAAGCGGCTGGAGACTGCGACGTATGGTTGCCGCCCGGGCTCAGAGTGAGCGTGATGTGGCGGCCGAAGCTTTTTCCACTAAGGCCCACGAACCGCTGACGGTGGAAATACCTTGCAGGTTGGCGGATCCAGTGACCGGTTCGGCGGCGCAATCCTCTGCACTGGTGCGCAAAGTGATAAAGATTTACCCGCTGCTCAGTAACGAGCAAGCGTTTGATCTTCTCCAGTCGGTGTCAGGTGTCGATGAGCTTTCCCGGGCCAAGGCCGTTGCTCGTATGGAGGATGACCTGGGTCATCTGCGGGCAGTCCTCAAGCACTGGAAGAGCAACGTTGGAGACCTGGATAAACAACCGGATCTCAGAGACATTCGGCAGAGCCGCCAGCAAGTGGCTGAGCGCATTGAAGCTTGCTGGCGGCGCCAGGGCTTTGTGCTTGATGAGTGGCAGGTACCCGTTTACGGTCTGAACCTGGACGGGATGCGCGTGGGCTCATTGCCGAAACTACCCCCCGAAATTCGTTTCGATCATGTCCGGCAGTTGTCCCTCAAAAATATGCGCTTGGGCGATGACGTCGCCTACTTCCTGAGAAGCTTCAAGGGGCTAAGGCGCCTGGATCTGGGCCGTAACAATCTGACCCGACTACCGGAATACCTTTCCCGCATGCCCGAACTCGACAGTTTGTCGTTGCCTCACAACCAGCTTGCGCTGACCGAGTACACCCGAAAAAAACTGGCCGACATGACCACGTTGCGTCGGTTGGACATAAGCCACAACCCTGTCGAGGTGCACCTGGATGTCAGCAACATGCACGATTTACATACGTTGTTATTACAGGACACGAGGATTGTCGACCTGCCTATAGGGCTCGGGCGGCTGGCCCATTTGGAGCAGGTGGATCTGCGTAATAACTGGATTACGGTGTTGCCCGACTGGGTATTCACCATAACCCGCGATTTCAGCCAGGCGATCAACTTGGCTGGTAACCCATTGTCCGCCACAACGATGACTGCACTGGTACGCTACCGAGACGAGATGGGTATTGGTATGGGTCTTGTGGATGACGATCAATCACGCTTTACCGAGCTGAGCGCCCGGGCGGCCTGGTTGCCGGACGAGGTGTCCGCTCAAGATGCCAACAAACGCACCCTCTGGGCCAACTTGCGCGATGACCCTGATTCGGCGCCGCTGTTTACATTACTGGCCAAGTTATCCGATACCGCCGACAGCCGTTACGTCCGTGAGGATTTGAGCCGCAGGATCTGGGACGTTCTGCAGTCGACCCACGACAGCTTCGCGCTACGCGAGCAGGTCTTTCAACTGGCGGCTCAGCCGCCAAACAGTGCGGATCAGGCAGCAGAGACTTTCAGTCAGATAGAAGTGCTCAAGACGGTCAAGAATGCGACTCGTCAGGCCGGTCGCGGGCAAGGAAACACGGATGTGCTATTGACCTTGGGACGTGGCTTGTTTCGCCTCAGTGAGCTGGAAAAAATTGCGGCACGCTACGCCGTCGAGCATTCCTCCGAGTATCCCTTGGAGGTCAGCCTGGCCTACCGAGTCGGGTTGGCCAAGATCCTTCAGTTGCCGGGACAACCCAAGCACATGCAGTACGCTTCATTGGCCGACTTGACCAGCAGCGCTTTGGAGAGGGCGCGCGGACAGGTTATCAAGGCAGAGTTATCCCCTGCGTTCTTGGGTTTTATTGCACAACTGTCTTTCTGGAAAGTCCATCTCAAACAGCAGTTTCCCCGTGAATTCGGATCGGTCACCGAACCGTTTGATGTACAACAGCAGACGATCTTCGAGAACGGTCAAAACCTCACCGACGGGGAGTACCGCAGGCAAATAGAAGCCCTGCGCGCTCCTCGCCAGCAGGCGATAACCGAGGTGGTGGAACGCCTGACCCAGCAGATGATGAAACACCATGACCTGGGTATCTGCCATGTGCCTGAGGGCTGAGCTACGGCCCGATCGATTGATCCATGGCAAGCCGCCTGGAATTCCTTGCCCGCCGTGCTGCCCAATCCGCTAGTCTTGATCCATCTTGGAAGGGAGTCGCCCATGTTTGAATCTGCCGAAATCGGTCATGCCGTCGATAAGGACACTTACGACGCTGAAGTCCCGGCCTTGCGTGAAGCCTTGCTGGAAGCGCAGTTCGAGTTGCACCAGCAGGGACGCTTTCCGGTGATCGTGCTGATCAACGGCATCGAAGGGGCCGGCAAGGGCGAGACCGTCAAGCTGCTCAATGAATGGATGGACCCACGGCTGATCGAGGTGCGCACTTTCGACCAACAGACCGACGAAGAACTGGCCCGCCCGCCCGCCTGGCGCTATTGGCGGCAATTGCCGGGCAAGGGGCGCATGGGGGTGTTCTTCGGCAATTGGTACAGCCAGATGTTGCAGGCACGGGTCCATGGCCAGATCAAGGACGCCCGCCTGGACCAGGCCATTGCCGGGGCCGAGCGCCTGGAGCAGATGCTCTGCGATGAAGGGGCGCTGATCTTCAAGTTCTGGTTCCACCTCTCCAAGAAGCAAATGAAGGCACGACTCAAGTCCTTGCAGGATGATCCGCTGCACAGTTGGCGCATCAGTCCACTGGACTGGCAGCAGTCCGAGACCTACGACAAGTTTGTGCATTTTGGCGAACGGGTCTTGCGTCGCACCAGTCGCGACTACGCGCCCTGGCACGTGATCGAAGGCGTGGATGCCCATTACCGTGGCCTGACGGTGGGCAAGATTCTTCTGGAAGGTTTGCAAAATGCCCTGAAGCTGGCCAAGGTCAAGGCCAGCGGAATTCACCCAGCGCCGCTGCCGACTGCCGTCGATCAACGCAGCCTGCTCGATAGCCTGGACATGACCCAGCGCCTGGAGAAGGACGACTACGAGGAGCAACTGATTACCGAGCAGGCGCGGCTTTCAGGCTTGATGCGTGACAAACGCATGCGCAAGCACGCCCTGGTCACCGTCTTTGAGGGTAACGATGCGGCAGGCAAGGGCGGGGCGATCCGTCGGGTGGCGGCGGCGCTGGATCCGCGCCAGTACCGCATCGTGCCGATTGCCGCGCCCACCGAAGACGAGCGCGCCCAGCCGTACTTGTGGCGGTTCTGGCGGCAGATTCCGGCACGGGGCATGTTCACCGTGTTTGACCGCTCCTGGTATGGCCGTGTGCTGGTGGAACGGATCGAAGGCTTTTGCACCACGGCGGACTGGATGCGTGCTTACGCCGAAATCAACGATTTCGAGGAACAACTGCGCGATGCCGGGGTGATCGTGGTCAAGTTCTGGCTGGCGATTGATAAGGACACCCAACTGGAGCGTTTCCAGGCCCGGGAAGAGATCCCGTTCAAACGCTTCAAGATCACCGAAGACGACTGGCGCAACCGCGACAAGTGGGATGCCTACCGGGCGGCCGTGGGTGACATGGTGGACCGCACCAGCACCGAGATCGCGCCCTGGACGTTGGTTGAGGCCAATGACAAGCGCTGGGCGCGGGTCAAGGTGCTGCGCACCATCAACCTGGCGTTGGAAGAGGCGTTCGCCAAGTCCGACAAACACGACAAAAAGAAGAAGCACAAATAACCGGCTCACCCTGTAGGAGCGAGCTTGCTCGCGAAAGTCTCAAGGGCCCCGCGTTCATGCAGGATGCCCGCGTTATCGTTGACGATTTTCGCGAGCAAGCTGAACTGGTCCAGTAATTTCGGACATTCTTTTCGGTTCTCACGCTGCTAGCTTTT